>CANEYR010000101.1 GCA_947444055.1 Planctomycetota bacterium | reverse complement strand
GAGGTCAAGCACCTCGAACTCGACGGTCTCGTGCACGCGGGCCAACGGCTGGAACACAGCCACGTCACGGCCCGCCTCGATGCCGAGCAGCTCGCCATTCCTCGCGCCATGCTCAACCTACCGGGGCTCACCGCGGAGCTGTACGAACTCACGCTGCCGAGCCCGCTGCGCCACCGCGTGTTCGCCTTGCCCACACTGGCAGGCAGGTTCCGTGTGGACCTCGACGACCTCTCGCCTCATGCCAGCGTGCTACCGGCGCTGCTGCGCAACGCGCTGCCGATCCGCGGCCACCTCGCGGGCGCGATCCAGCACGGTGTGCTGCAGCTAGACTCTGCCGAACTGCACGCGCGTGGCGCCGATCTGCACCTCGAACAGGGATCGCTGGCGATCGCTGGCGCCGATTGGCAGATCGCCGAGGGGTCGTTGCGCTTCGCTGCGACCTTCACCGGGTTCGCTCCCACACTGGCGGCCCTCGGCGCCTGCACGATCAATGGTCGCGTCTCGGGAACGCTCGCGGGCAGCATGGCGAGGCCGCGTTGCGACATGCACCTCGATCTTGGGGAGTGCCGCACGCGGCACGGCGGGTTGTCGAGTGCAGAGGGACGCGTGCTTGCCGACCATGCGTCCATCACCATCGCAGGGCTGCAGGTGCAGGGCTGCCGCCTTGCGGACTTCGTCAGCCAGGCGGCCACGAACGTGCGACTCGATGCGAGCTGCCGATTGCTTGATGGCGCCATCGACCCGGACTCCGTCGTCGCCAAGACCGAGATCCAGGGCCTCCTTGCTGCCGACCTGCTGGCGCCGATCTTGGCCGAAGCCGGGCTCGGCCAGGAACCGCTCTGGGCATCGACCCTGCAACTGCACGCGCACCACGATAGCTTCGGCATCACGGTCGAGGCCCTGCGCTGGCGCACGGCTCCAGGTTCGCCCGTGGCACTCGCGATCGACGGCGCCGGCATCCTGCCGCTGCACTGGTCGTCGGCCGGCCTCTTGCCACTCGCCAAAGGCGCGTTGGTGCTGCACGTCGATATCCAGCGAACCGCGACTCGCCCCGACGAGCCACGGCTCGCGCTGGCCGGCGAGTTGCGCCTCGATGCGCAGGCGATCGATTTGCGCGAACTGACGATCGAGGTCGGCGCAGCCAGGCTGCACGCGGAGGTCGGCACCGAGCGAGGCATCGCAGCGATCCTGGCCGGGGAGAGTCTGGCGGCAATGCCACTGCGCGGCCGCCTCCACCTCGAGCACTTCAACCTGGCACACCTGCCCTCGGCCTGGATGGGGGGGCTGCACGTGCGCGGCCACCTCTCGGGCCACGTGCAAGCGACGGGCACACCCAGCGAGATCGAACCCGGGGGGCAGCTGACGCTGGTCGACGGTGAGCTGGCGGGGCAGGGACTGCCCTCGTTGACCGGCATCCAGCTGCAACTCGTTGCCGAGACTGGCGAACACCCGACCAAGGCCCTGCTCGTCGCGGTGAATCTGGCCGCCGCGCTCGACCCGGACCTGGGGATCGACCGCAACGTGCGGTTCGCCGCGGACATCCGCTGTGACGAGAGTGGCACCAGACTCGCACCCACCGTGCTGCAACTCGGCGGCGGTCAGATCACGATGCAACTCGCTTCGAACCTGCGTCGTTCGGACCTGCTCGCTCGCACCTTGCACCCCGATGAGCTGACGCTGTCAGGCACGCTTGGACTGCGCGAGTGCGGTCTCGACAAGGTGCCACTTGGCCTGCTCGGCATCGGCCTCTGGCGCGGCATCTTGAGTGGCGAAGTCGAGATCGACGGCGCCCTGCTGCCATCGTCCGCGCTGGCCCTCGTTCGCAGCGCGAAGCTCGCGCTGCACGACGGCGAGTGGAAGGCGCCAGACCTGCCGCGGCTCGAACAACTCGCGATCGAGCTGAGCTGTGACCAGCAGGTGCTGACCCTGCGCTCGCTGACGGGCAAGCTCGGCGCGGGCAAGTTGTCGGCGCAGGGCTCCCTGCGCGCCACTGGCGGCACACTGGCCGACTCCATCGAGAACGCCAGCCTTGCGCTGCAGCTCGATGGCGATGACGTGCTGCTCTATCGGAGCGATGGCATGAAGGTGCGGGCGACCTTGCACGTGACGGCAACGGGAACGCTGCGGGCCATCGACATCGGCGGCAAGGTCGATCTTGGTCGCGGCAGCAAGTACGTGCGGCGCATTTCATTGGTCCCCGACCTCCGCGCGCAGGGCGGTGAGACCGTCAACGAGGGTCTGCGGCTGGACCTGTTGCCGCTGGCAATCGGCGAGCGCCTGAACCTCGATGTGGCGATCAAGACCGTGCAGCCCTTCGAGGTCCGCACCAGCGTGTTCGACGGCGATCTGGACATCCTCGGGCACGTGCGCGGCAAGGCCAGCAACCCGCGCGTTGAGGGCACCATGTCGTTGCACAACGGCCTGCTGCGCTTTCCCGGCGCCAACCTGCGCGTGACGAGCGGCCTGTTGACCTTCAGCCGCAGCGAGCCGCTCTTCCCTGATCTGCTCGTCCATGCCGAGGGCAGGCGAATGGGCATCTCGATCACGATGACGATCTCGGGGCGCTACGACCGTCCGCAGTTGCAGATCTCGTCGGTACCGCCGCTGACCCAGCAAGAACTTCTCGTGCTGCTGACGACGGGCCAGCTGCCGAGCACACTCGGCGAGCGCGGCGTCGAGGGGCATGCACGCTTTGTCGGCGGCTACCTCGCCAACGAAGTGTTCGATGCTTGGTTCGGCAGCGACAGCACGGATCGCGGCGAGGGCCTCTTCGACCGCTTGACCATCGAGACCGGGCGCGAGATCAGTAAGAACGGCACCGAGAGCCTGCTCGTCGAGTACGGGCTGTCAGAGCGGCTTGGCGTGCAGATCGAGCGCGATGCCTACGAGGACTACAACCTGGGGATCGTCTTGCGATTCCGCTTCCGGTGAACGGCGGGGCGAAGTCTGGCCGCGGGCAGCGCCAACCGTGCGCCGCGCCTCGCCGAGGCCGTTGCGTGCCGGTCATGCTCCTGCTGCTTACGACGGCTTGCAGTTTCCTGGATCCGACGTACCTCGCCGCCGATCGTGCGGATCCGTCGGACCAGGCGCCGGTCAAAGTCTCGGTCGACATCGACGGCAACTCGGGCCTCGGCACCAACGATCTTCGCCGGCGCATCGAGGACTACATGCTCGATCTGTCGCGCGACCCGACCCGCGAGTCCTCGGTCTACGATGCAGCGCTGGAGATCGAAGAGTACTACCGCACGCAGGGCTACCCGATCGCGACGGTGCGCTACGAGTACTCGCCACCGGACGAGGCTGCGCCTTGGCCAGCCAAAGTGCGCGTGCGGCTCGAGGTCGTTGAGGGGCCCCTGGTCAAGGTTCGCATGCGGATCACGGGCAACGTCGCCCACGCGACTGACGAGCTGCTCGTCTTGTGGGCCCGTCGGCGCTCGCGTCCGGTGGGCCTCGGCAGCGCGGTTTTCGTCGAAGCCCAGCTGCGGTCGTTCGCCGAGGAGTTGCGCACGTTCTACCGCTCCGAAGGCCGTCTGGACGCGGTCGTCACCGGGCCGACGATCGACGTCGATCTAGCAGCCGGCGTCGCCAAGGTCGAGATCGCGATCGACGAAGGGCACGTCCATACGATCGGCAGCGTCGACATCGAGGCATCGCTGCGCATTGCACTCGCCGACGAACTGCCCAAAGCGCCGACAGGCAAGCCCTATGCCCAGGGCGAAGTGCGGGCCTATCGCGCCGCGATGCGCAACGTGCTGCGAAAACGGGGCTACCCGAACCCACAGGTCGAGATCGTGGCCGAGCCAATCGCCGGCGAGAACTTCGCCGAGCGGCTTCTAGTGCGCGGCACACCTGGCTCGCCAGCGACGATCGCGTCGGTTGAGCTCGTCGGCAACGACCAGACGCGCGATGGCACGATCCTGCGCGGCGACGTACCGCAACCTGGTGACCGCTACGACGGCAGCAAAGTCGACGAGCTGCTGCTGCGGCTCTACCGGACGGGACTCTTTGGCAAGGTCGAGATTCGCGAAGTGCCGGTCGATGGCGACCCCGCCCAGCTCGATCTCATCATCAAGGTCGAAGAGAACGAGGCACGTGCGATCGAGTTTCTCGTCGGCTACGGCTCGTACGAGCAGTTGCGTGGCGGCTTGCGACTGGAGCATCGCAACCTGTTCGGCACGGGCCGAGTACTGACGCTCGACAATCGGGTCAGCACCAAGGGCTACGCGACGGAACTGACGCTGGCCGACGCGGACTTCCTGTCGACGCAGTCGATCCTGACGATCAGCGGTGAATACTTCTCGCGGGAAGAGCCGTCGTTCACCGACGAAGCAGTTGGCGGCACCATTGCGCTGGCCAGGCAGTTGCTGTCGCACGTCACCGGACGTGTCGGCTACACCTACCAGCAGCGCACGGACCCCAGGGCGTTCACGTCGCTGCCGGAAGACCAACTCGTCGACTACGTCGAGGGCAGCCTGTTCTTCGAGTTGCGCCATGACCGCCGCGACAACCTGCTGTTCCCTCAGCAAGGCCATGCTGAGTTCCTGTCCTTCGAACGCATCGCCCCGGAGTTCGGCGCCAGCGTGGACCTCGACCGGCTGACCTTCCGAGCCAGCCAGCATCTCGCGTTGATCGAACCAGTGCACCTGGTCCTGCGCACGGAGCAGAGCGGTCTGTGGCCACACGAGGGCTCGGCGCGGGTGCCGCTGCAAGAGCGGTGGTTCAACGGCGGTGAGAACACCGTGCGTTCCTACCATGAGGCCAGGCTGGGGCCGAAGGATGCCGACGGTCGCCCGGTCGGCGGCGAGTACCGCAACCTCTTCGGCGCCGAGTTGCGGGTGCCGGTCCTGGACACGCTCGAGGTGGGACTGTTCTGCGATGCCGGCAACGTCGGGCGCAACATCCGTGATTTCTCACTGGACGACATGGGCTACGCGCTCGGCATCGGGCTGCGGCTGCTGCTGCCGATCGGGCCGGTGCGCCTTGACTCGGCGTGGAACCCGGACCGCAAGCTTGGCGACGACGGGTGGGTGCTGCACCTCAGCGTCGGCTATCCCTTTTGAACATGCCTGTCGGCGGATTGTTGAACATGCCTGTCGGCGGATTGTGCAATGCGCCGACGCCGCGTTCGCAGGCAACCACGCGCGCGGCCTCCGCTGACGCCGCGCGCGTGATGCAATGCGGTCTTCGCGGCTAGGACTTCGCCTTCACCGACAGCTCGAACGTCTGCGACGTCGTGATGCTCGATCCGACCGCCTTCACGGTGACGATCTGCCGTTCCACAATCGCTGCGGTCGGCGCCGCGACCAGTACGAAGTCCCGCTTCGAGTCACCCGCTATGATGGTGTCGGCATCGACCTTCACACCCTCGGGAAGATTGGAGAATGTGACTCGGACTGCGTCACCAAAGCCCGTTCGCTCGACGGCGATGGCGACTCGGTTCGAGTCTCCCTGGGCCATCCGCTGATCGGCAGGCTTGGCCAAGGCGAGCCGGGTCCCGGCGGTGCCAGAGGCGGCTGACTCCTTGACGCAGCTCGTGGTTGTTCCGAGGAGTACTAAGAGGGAAATCACACAGGGGAATGAGACGTGCTTCATGGAATGCTCCTACGACGGTTGGGTCGGGTCCGCATCAATGGCAATCGCCGTGCCCAACATCGCGATTGCGCGGCGCAGCGCGCCGATGGCCGCATCCGTGAACCAAGAATCGCCGGTCACGAGCGGAAACGCCGCGACGCCCATGCGGGCGTGGTTGCCGCGACCATCAGGCAAATTGCACAACTCACCCAGCTCTTGGGGGAAGGTGCGCCGTCGTGCGGCCGCGATGAGTCCATCTCGCCTTTAGCAAGCGGCGCCGACGGCACGGATCAGCTGTTCGACGCCGATTGCTCAGGTGGTCGTTCCTCGCCGGCAGGGCTACCTGCAGCACCCTCCGCGGCATCGTCCTTGTTCAGAATCTGCCCGCGCCACGCACCGGTCGCAACCTGCCGCTTTTCGACGAACTCGGCGAAGCGCGTCATGTCCTCCGCGATGTTCCACTCCGGCACCCCGACGAGCGTGCCGAGCTTTTCAAGGAGGCCTTCTGGCTCGTAGTCGAGCTGCAACATCACGCGACACTTCCTGTCAGTCAGGCGATGGAAGGTGACCACGCCACTGTGGTGCGCATCGGCGGTGGATCGCCAAGCGATGCGCTTGTCAGGGATCTGCTCGACGATCTCGGCGTCAAACACGCGAACCTTGCCGCCGAGGTTCACGTGCCACCGCAGATGGTTGGCATCGAGTTGGAGCACGCTCTCGACGTGGCGCATGAATCGGGGGAACTCTTCGAACTGAGTCCATTGGTTGTAGGCGACGGTCACCGGAACGTTGACGTCGACGCCATGCTCAAGTTTGTTGGTCATGTTCTGTCTTGAGGACGACGAGCAAGGGCTGTGCCGCATGGCACGTTGGTGGCGCGCCCCGACGCGGGCCGCACGGCACTGGCAGGCAACCGGCTTTCTCGCCAGCCCCCTTTCGTCGCCTGCGGCACGGGGTGTTGGCAGGCAGCATCGATGGCGTTTGTGCAGGTTGCCGTTACTGGATCCTCGGCCTGGGATACCTCCGCTGCGGCTCAAGCACTCCGATCCTCGAGCGAATCCTGGACTCGCCGTGCGTCTGCTCAGCAAACCCTGCGCCGTGGGCCAGCGATCAGGCGACGTGATGGGAACGTGGGCTCTGCAGCGCGGACCTTGCTTCTTCAACAAGGAACCGTAACCAAGCTCTACCCATGCCTACGATTCAGCTCGGCGAACCGAACCTTCCGCTCACGACGCTTGTCGCCCTGAGCCGTCTCGGTTCGCGCATTGCTCTCAGCAAGTCGAGCCGCGCGCGCGTGCAGGCAAGTCGGCAAGTAGTCGAACGCGCGGTGCTGGCGGGCGCCACGATGTACGGCATCAACACCGGCTTTGGCAAACTGGCCGGCGTGCGCATTCCGGACGCGCAACTCGCCCAGTTGCAGAAGAACCTGCTGCTCAGCCATGCGACCGGTGTGGGCACCCCGCTGCGCATCGAGCAGAGTCGCTTGGCGTTCGCGCTGCGCATTCACAACCTGGCGCTCGGCTACTCCGGTGTGCGGCCGCAACTGCTGGCGCAAGCGATGGCGTTGTTCAACGCTGACCTAGTGCCGGTGATCCCTTCGCAAGGATCGGTGGGCGCTTCGGGTGATCTGGCGCCGTTGAGCCACATGGCGCTGCCGCTGATCGGCCACGGCGAAGTGCACGCAGGCGACCGCGTGATCTCGGGGGCTAAAGCTCTGCAGCAGATCGGCCGCGAGCCGCTCGTGCTGCGTGAGAAGGAAGGCCTCGCCCTCATCAACGGCACGCAGATCATGACGGCGATCGGTTGCCTCGCCGTGCACGAAGCGCTGCTCGTCAGCAAGTGCGCGGACCTTGCGTGCGCGATGACGGTCGAAGGCCTGCGCGGCAGCGAGAAGCCGTTCCAAGCCCGTTTGCACGCCGTGCGCGCGCATCCTGGCCAATGGGCGACGGCCGACAACCTGCGGCGATTGCTGGCGGGCAGCAAGATCATGCCGAGCCACGCCGACTGCGCGAAGGTGCAGGACGCCTACTCGCTGCGCTGCGCGCCGCAGGTGCATGGCGCGGCGAAGGACGGCATTCGCTACGCGCTCGAAGTGCTGGTCACGGAAGCGAACTCAGTCACCGACAACCCTCTGGTGTTCCCCGATGGCGCCGTCGTCAGCGGCGGCAACTTCCATGGTCAACCGGTTAGTCAAGCGATGGACTTTTTGGCGATCGCGGTCAGCACGTTGGCCAACATCAGCGAACGGCGCATCGAGCAAATGGTGAACCCGGACATCTCCGGGCTGCCGCCGTTCCTCGCCAAGAACCCGGGGCTTGAGAGTGGGTTCATGATCGCGCACGTGGTGGCGGCGTCGCTGGCGAGCGAGAACAAGACGCTGGCGCATCCGTCCAGCGTCGACACCATCCCGACGTCGGCCAATCGTGAGGACCATGTGTCGATGGGGGTGACGGCGGCGCGGCACGCGGATCAGGTGGTCAGCAACACCAGCAAGGTGCTTGGTATTGAGTTGCTGTGTGCGGCGCAGGCGTTGGATCTGGGCGGGACGTTGAAGCCGGGGGCGGGGGTGGCGGCGGCGTATCGGGTGCTGCGGCAAAAGGTCGCGGAGCTTGATGGCGATCGGTTCATGGCGCCGGATCTGGCGGCGGCGGAGCGGTTGGTGCGGGATGGGTCGTTGGTGGCGGCGGCGGAGAAGAAGGTGGGGGCGTTGGCGGTGTGAGGCGTGACGCGCCAGCCTTGGTGCCAATGGCAGGGCTCTCGCTGTCACCGGCAGGGGACTGGTGTCCCGCGCCTCGTGCGGCCGCGGCATGCGATGGCTGAGGCCGACCGCTAACGGGCGCGGTGTGCTAGTGCGCGACCAGTTGCACATGGCCTTCGCCTTCACCTGCACGCTGGGCTTCGCTCCACGCGGTGGAGCTGAACCGCCCACCGTGCTTCAGCCTAAACTCCAACGGGAAGTCCCGACTGGGTAGGTCGAGCACGCAGTTGCCCAAGGCATCGGTGACGACCGTGCGCGTGAACATCGGCACCGCCATTGGCGGGTAGTAGTACCCGCGGGCGAGCATGCACCGACAGCACCCATTGCCACACCGGCACTTCCGGGATCAGTGTCGAGAAGGGTCAGCGCGTTGATCTGGGTGACCACTCGCCGCTCGTCGAAAACCGCATGTAGCCGGCGGCGTAGTCGCGTTCGGTCAGTTCTTGCGCCAGGTCGTGGCGCTGCCGCTGCATCAGCACGGTGCGCTCGATGTGCTCGCGCGTCACCGTGCGACCGCCTTCGCGCTCACACAGATGCGAGGCCTCGCGACCGAGGTCGCCGATCTCGCTGTAGCGCGTGATGAGACGATCGCGCCGGCCAGCCGCGCGCGCCCCGTATTCGGCGATCGCCGCGAACGCACTCGGCGCCAACGCGCGCAGCTTCTCGCTGTCGACGAGCCACTGCCGGTAGTCGGTGTAGCGAGTCAGGTTCAACGCATCGACCGGGATCGAGGCGTCGAACAACCGATGGCTGCCCCGCCCTCTTCCGCGGCGTCGAGGGATTGCGCGCCCTCCGGTGTTGTGCTCGACCCCTTGAAGCCACGGTACGGATGCCGCGGTCCACAACAACCACCTGACCGGAGACCACGACCGCCAACATGAGCAACCCGACGAAGCACCCGCCCGATCGCGGCGAAGGGCAGCACTCCGTCAATCTTTAGCGGGTGTCGCGTCTCACGCTCCTCGAACGGTCCATCTCACGCTCTTCGGCACGAGTCCTCCTCACGAGTTCACGCGCTCAGGGAGATCGCCTGGGCAGGCTCAGTTCATGGCTCAGGGGCAAATCCCAGGGATCGCGAGACGCGAGGACCATCGATCGTGAGACACAACAGCGGGGTCGGACGGCGCAGAAGCTCACGATCAGGCTGCCTCATTCGCGTGTTTGAGGGCTAGAGTGACTTTCGTCGCGGCAGCAAGGGGCCGCGTGAGGCTGGCCATGAAAGAGCTGCGTCCTGTTGTCGAAGTCGTGCGGGACAGTGCGTTGCGCGGGGCACGTTCCGTCACGAGCCGGAAGCAGTTTGTCGAAGATGCCGTACTCCAGACCTTGGTGCAGTGGGAAGAGGCGGTTCTGAAGGGGAAGAAGATTGGGGACCTCGAGCGCTGGGCGTTTCGGGTCGCAGCCAACGCTGCGAAGCGATCGCACGGAGCCAAGCATGTCGGGGTCGTCGGCTTGCTCGAACTGGGGGCCGGTTCGGGTGGCGGATCGGATGAAGGCTCCGATTCCCGGAGTGATGTGGCCGGGTTGCGGGCGGTCCTCCCTACTCAGCTTTGCCGAAAGAAAAATCTTCTTAGAGGGCGTCAGCTCGAAATCTTGCTCAAGCTGGCGCAGCCAGGGATGACGCAAAACCGTGCGGCACGCGAGCTTGGGATGGACCCTTCGAATCTTCGCCGCACGTTCCGGTCGGGGTTGGCGCGCTTGAAGAAGCTCTGAAACTGACACCCCCCCCTCTAAAGAACACCAAACACCTTTCGGTTCACGATGTTGAAACTGACCATAGCTTTCGTTGCCGTAGTCCTCCTTGGAGGTATTGGGTTGTCGTGGCTCGGCTTCGGAGTTCGTCCGCCCCTGGGGGACCCGGAGTCCAGCTCTAGCTCATCGAGCGAAGGACGTGTTCCGGCGCCCCTGAGCAATGTCCGATCTCCTGCCGAGGGCTTGCCGCCAACGCGCGAAGAAGATTCCCATGTGTATTCGCGAGAGGAAGTGTACCCGCGAGAGGAAGGCGACCAGGCCTCATCGGTCAAAGGATCAACGCAGAGTGACCAAAGTCAGGTCGACCCTGCTGTGAAGGACCGAGTTGATGCTGCGAGGTCTCTCGGAATCCTCAAGTCATCCTTCGATCTCAAGAATCCAGGTGCGTGGGGCGAGTTCGCAAGGATCTGGGACGAGACCACGGCCATCGTCCGCAGCACCCATAACGAACGCATCGGCATTGGAAGGCGAATTGCTGCTGCCCGCTTTAAGGAAGGGAAGTGCGACACGATCCTGTTTGAGGAGAGCGATCGACAGAAGGACGGTGGATTTGGCGGGGTATGGCAGAACTTGGGCCACCCGGACGAGTTTCTGTCTACGAACTATGATTACAGGCCGGGGGGAGGGCAGAAGATAACGCAGGTCCGCATTCCCCCCGGTGAGAATGGTGATATGGACAATGCTACGCTATCTCTCAAACTGGCGCAGGACATGCGTCGGGACGCGATGCTAACCTTGGTCAAGCACTGATTGGCCGAGGTTCGAGTTAGTCGTTGGATCACAAATGGTGTGGCACGTTTGAGGTCCTGGTTCTCCGCCACAGTGTTGCAAAAGAGAAGGTGTCATCATGATGAAGCTGATAGCGCTTGGGATCTTCGGGTTGGTGGGCTTGATTGGTGGCAACGAGCGAGCTTCGCTCTTCGAGTGCGTGGGCTGTGGAGGAACGCCGTCGGCCCCGTTCTCGAACTCGGTGTGCATCACGATCAATGTGGTAAATGCGTTGTCGTGTTCGTCCGGCACGTGCGGGACCCCGCCTTGCGTAGAGACTGCGCCCTGCAAGGCAAATGGAGAAGTCACCATCATCGAAAATGGGTGTGGCCCAGCCTACGTACGTTCGATCACCAATAACAACTGCAATCCAGGAACGGTGACAATCGCCCAAGGTGGGCAACAGTCATACACGTACAATGATCACAAACTTGCCTGTGGAGCCGACTTCAAGGTGAGGGTGTTCCTCAGCGATCCAGGCGATGGCTGTTCCGGCGGATCTGCAGGATGGGGATTCACTTGTGCGATCTGTCAGTTGACGCACGGGTGACGCTCTCCATCTATCCGGACGAATTGTCACCCCACGCGAGAATGTCCCGTTGCTCGCAAGCAGCGGTCCCGGACAACCCGGAACCCGTTCCGCCTGCCTGCCGCACCCACGAGCCCTCGTCCCGCCGGTCACTCCCCGCCGTTTCGCCCCCTGCGGCACAACCGCGGCCCGTGCAACCGCGTCGCGCGTGCTCGCCTCCATAGGCACGACCGGGACGCGCGGGGCAACGTCATCGAGACGCTGCGACACGATCCACTTGTCGCCATCCTTAGCCCAAGCCCACGCCGAGTCGCCGAGTAGCCAAGACCCCTGACAATCTGGGCGCGGAACTCACGGAGCAAACGGCAAAGCTCGGCCTCGTCGAAGCCTGACTGGATCCGCAACGTCATCGAGTCGTCGAGGCGCAGCTCAAATGGCGCAGTCGGTCCCGCGGCGCGAGAAGCGACCGCTTGGTGCGCCACGACTTCGACCGGCACGAGGTCGGTTGAGCGCGTTGAGCCACGCCGCAACCGACTGCGCCACCAGTAAAGCGTTGTCAGCATGATCCCGTGCAACTCGGCGAACTCCCGCGCCGACAACCCACTCTTCTCCTGCGCCCAGATCACTGCTCGCCACTTCGCTTCGGTTGTCTTCGTCATGCCAGTCAGGGTGCCGACGGCGCGAGGTCCAACCAGATGGGTCTACCGGTTGCTTACGCTGCGACGACGCGGCCTCGCTCAACAACAGGATCGCCAGGGCGAGCATGGGGATCATGAGTGGCAATCGAATCTGGCCGGACCGCGATCCGTCATGGCTGGCCTCTGTTGAGCCGCGGATTTCCAGATTCACCGCCCGAAGTTGCCCCGCCCGTTGCCATTGCATGTGGAGGTTCCACGTGCACGCAAACCATGACCAACTCTTTCACTACGCGCTCGGTTTCCCTGCCATCGCGGCGGCATGGGTGAAGTCCGTACTGCCGCCCGCGATCGAAGCACTCATCGACTGGAGCACCTTCACCGCAGCGAAGGACCGCATTCCAGGCATCGGCCTGCGCACCCACTTCGCCGACTCGGTCTATTCGGCCAAGCGCCGCGACACCGGGGCCCTGGTGTGGTTCGTCATCGAGCACAAGAGCTATGCCGACCGCCATTGGCACCCGCAGACACTGCGTTATGTGGTGCACCTGCGGCGGCTCGTGCAGAAGGGCAGGCACACGGCTACGGCAGTTGTGATCGCGATCCTGGTCTACCACGGCGTCGATCCACTGCCCGTTGCCAGTGACGCCGAGGATGCGCTGTTTGCCGACTTCGCGCCGCGACTGCCGGTGGTTCTGGTCGACTTCGCAGCGAACCCGCCGTCACGACGGCCGGACCTGCCAGCCCTGCTGCAGCTCGTCTTTTTCTATGCCCACGCGGTGCTGCGTCTGGACGCGAACGAATTGCTCGCCGCCCTGGACGACTGGGGTGATCTGTTGCGCGACGTCGAAGCCAGCGAAGGGCCGCCGATGGCTGAGGACGCGCTCGAAAACCTCGCGTGGTATCTTGTCGAGAACAGCGACCTCACCGAAGAGCAGGTTCTCATGACATTCCAGAAACACCTTCAACAACCAGAGGGAGTCAAGATGACAACCGGACAACGCATTCGCCAGGAGAGTCGCAATCAGGGTCGCGCCGAAGGCAAGGCCGCGGGCAAGGCTGAGGGCAAGGCCGAAGGTAAGGCCGAAGGCAAAGCCGAGGGCAAAGCCGAGGGCAAAGCCGAAGCGCTGCTCCGGCTACTCGCCAAGCGGTTTGGTCCCTTGCCCACCGCGATGATCGAACGCGTCGAACGTGGCAGCCTGCAGGACCTCGACCGCTGGACGGACCGCATCCTTGATGCGGATTCTGTCGACGCGGTGCTGGCCGACTGAGCTGTCGTCACGGTCGCGCTACTTCAACCGCTCTTCCTACTTGGCCCGCGCGTCGAGGTAGTTGGCGCTCTGGTCCAGGCTTGCCTGCTCCCGCTTGCGCACTTCGGGACTCTCGTCCTTCAACACTTCGAGCAAGAACGGGGCGGCGGCGTGGGTAGCCCACGCGCGTCCATGCGAGTGTGCGCCCGGTGCCTCGCTTGCGCCGAGTCCCACCGATGGCCACGCTACGGCTCATGGCCGTTTCCTATCGCGCCCCGCGGGGCAACACGCTGACCTGCGCCAATTGGCAGATCGAAGCCGCCTACCGCATGGTCCAGAACAACCTGGACAGTGAAGTCGCCGAAGATCCGGAACGCCTGATCGTCTACGGCGGCCTTGGCAAGGCCGCGCGCAACCCGGAAGCGCTGCAGAAGATCCTCGCCACCCTACGCCGCCTGCAACCCGACGAGACCATGCTCGTGCAATCCGGCAAGTGCGTCGGCGTCTTCAAGACCCATCCAGATGCCCCGCGTGTACTGCTCGCCAACAGCAACCTGGTCGGTGATTGGGCGACGTGGGACGAGTTCCGGCGCCTCGACCAACTTGGGCTGATCATGTACGGCCAGATGACCGCCGGGTCGTGGATCTACATCGGCAGCCAAGGCATCGTGCAGGGCACCTACGAGACGTTCGTCGCCGCCGGCAAGAAGCACTTCGGCAGCGACTTGAAGGGCAAGCTGACGGTGACCGCTGGGCTTGGTGGCATGGGCGGCGCGCAGGCGTTGGCGGTGACGATGGCGGGCGGCGTGTGCTTGGCGGCGGATGTCGAACGCTGGCGCATCGAGAAGCGGTTGCAGACGCGCTATCTCGATGAACTGATCGACGACCCGGCGCAGGCGTTGAAGGTCGCTCTGCAGAAGAAGCAGCAAGGTGTGCCGTGGTCGATCGGCGTGCCGTGCAACGCGACCGAGCTGCTGACGGTCGTGCGCGACAGTGGCGTGGTGCCGGACTTGTTGACCGACCAGACATCGGCGCACGACATGTTGGTTGGCTACGTGCCCGACGGCATGAGTGTGCAGCAGGCGAACGAACTGCGGGAACGCGATCCAGCCGCCTATCAAGTGCAGTCGCGGCGAACGGTGGCGAAGCACGTCGCGTTGATGCTCGACCTGCAAGAGCGCGGCGCCATCACCTTCGACTACGGCAACAACATCCGCGCCGAGGCAAGGGATGCCGGCATCGCCGAAGCGTTCCGCATCAAGGGCTTCATCCCCGAGTACATCCGGCCACTGTTCTGCGAAGGCCGCGGCCCGTTCCGTTGGGTGGCGTTGAGTGGTGAGGCGTCCGACATCGCGCGTACCGATCGCTTGGCGTTGGCAATGTTTGGCGACAACGAGTCGCTGCGAACCTGGCTGCAGAAGGCGCAGGAGAAGATCGCGTTCCAGGGTCTGCCAGCGCGCATTCTGTGGCTTGGCTATGGCGAACGCGCGCGCTTTGGTCTCGCGGTCAACGAGTTGGTGGGCAATGGCGAGTTGCGGGCGCCGGTGGTGTTTGGTCGCGACCATCTCGACTGTGGCTCGGTGGCGTCGCCGTACCGGGAAACCGAGGCGATGCTGGATGGCAGCGATGCGATCGCCGATTGGCCGCTGCTGAACGCGATGCTGAATGTGGCGTCGGGCGCGACTTGGGTCTCGCTGCACCACGGCGGCGGGGTCGGCATGGGCAAGTCGATTCACAGCGGTCAGGTGACGGTGGCGGATGGCACGGCGGCCGCAGCGGCGCGCATCCAGCGGGTGTTCACGTGTGATCCCGGCACTGGCGTCATGCGCCATGCGGATGCCGGCTATGCGGCGGCGAGTGCGTTCGCGCGGGCAGCGGGTGTCGACCTTGGCGGCTGACATGGAACGTGCCACGAAGTGTGAGGTCGTCGTCATCGGCGGTGGGCCGGCTGGGGCGGCGGCGGCGGCGCGCTTGGCGAGCCGCGGCCATTCGGTGGTGGTGCTCGAAGGCGAGCGCTTCCCGCGCTTTCACATCGGCGAGTCGTTGTTGCCGCTGGGCGACAAGGTCTTTCGCGAACTAGGTGTGGCGGAGAAGGTGAAGCGGGCGGGCTTCGTGCAGAAGTTCGGCGCGCAGTTGCTGACGTCGGATGGTGGGCATCGCGTGCTCTTCGACTTTCGCCAGGGCTCGCACGTCACGCCGCCGTGGAGCTTCCAAGTGCATCGCGCCGAGTTCGATCAGTTGTTGCTCGATCATGCTGTCGAGAGCGGGGCGCAGTTGGTGATCGGGCGGGCGACGGCGGTTCGTTTGGCCAGCGATAGGGTTGAGGTTCACTACCGCGGGGCGGGTGGGGACGCGGGCTCGGTGCAAGCCCAAGTGGTGGTCGACGCCAGCGGCCGCACCGGCGTCGTCGCCAAGCACCAGGGCGTGCGCATCGTCGATCCAGAACTGCAGAAGGCGGCGATCTACGCGCACTATCGCGGCGTGCCGGTCGATGCCGGCGATCGCGCTGGCGACACCCGCATCGTGTCGCTGCCGAAGCTCGGCTGGTTCTGGTTCATTCCGTTGAAGGACGGCGTCATGAGTGTGGGCGCGGTGCTCGATATGCGCGACTACCAGACGCGCAAGAAGGGCGACCCGGCGGCGATCTTTGCTGAGTCGATGGCGGCGGCACCAGCGGCCGCGCGCCTGTTGGCGACGGCCGAGCGATGTTCTGAGTTCGCGGTGGAGAGCGGCTTCAGCTATCGAGCGCGGCAGTATTGCGGTGACCGTTGGTTTCTCGCGGGCGATGCGGGTTCGTTCCTCGATCCGGTGTTCTCGACGGGCGTCTTGATGGCATTGCGCAGCGGCCTCGAAGCGGCGGATGCGGCGATCGCGGGCTACTTGTCTGGGCGCGGCAGTGGTGCGGCGAACGCGGCACGGCGGCGGTACGACCGGGTGCTGCAGCGGCGGTATTGGTTCGTGCGCCGCTTCGTCACCGGCTTCTACGATGCGAACACCCGCGACATGTTCTTCTCACCGCGCCCAGCCTTGGGGGTGACAAGGGCGGTGACGACGGTGCTGGCGGGTGGGTTCGACCTTAGCCTGCTCGACCGCTGGCGGGTGGGCTTGTTCTTCTTGCTCGGTCGGTTGCAGCGTCGGTTTAACCTCGTGCCGCGCGTCAGCGCCCCGGTGGCGACGCCGGTGCTGGAGACTTCATGAGTTGCTTGCGAATGGCGGTGTTGGGGCTGCTGGTGGCTTCGGCGGCGGCGCAGGAAGCGGCGCCGGCAGCCCAAGTTGCGCGGGCCGAGACGTTGCTGCGCGCGCACGGCAAACGCAGCTTGGCGATCAAGGTCCTGGTCGCGGACTATGTGCAGCGGCGGACTACGAAGTTGCTGGCCGAGCCGTTGGTCAGCAAGGGCGAGTTCCTGTTTGTGCGCGAGCCTGCCGTCGTGATGTTTCGCGCCACAGAGCCACGGCTGTCGGTGGTGCGGTTGTCGGCGCGGCTCTACGAGGTCTATCGGCCGACGAAGAAGCAGCTCGAGCGCTTCCATCTGGCAGGGCCGGAGCTGGCGCAAGGCTTGTTCGCGGCGGTGGGTGGCGATGCGGAACGCCTGCTGCGCGACTTCGTGATCACGGCGTGTCGTGACCTGGCGGCGACCGCTGAGGTTGGCGAACGGGTTGTCGTGCAGATGGCGCCACGGCAAGCGGACGTGCGCGCGCGGCTGTCGGAGCTGTCGATCACCCTGCATGCGAAGGACGGCGCGCTGGCCGCGGTGGCCTACCGCGACCAGGCTGGTGATCTGATCGAGATCGAGTTGCTGCGGTTGCGCCTCGATCCGACGGACGCGCCCAGTGCGACGCTGGAGGTGCCGAAGGACACCGTCGTGGTCGAACACGCGAGCGCACCGACGAAGAGCAAGTGACGGCGACCTCGCCGAGGTGAATGCGCGCGCCAAAATCTTCGCGCCGCAGGTGTTGGCAGCAGCGCCTGGGCTCTCTAGCATTCGGCGCGTCGACGGGCGGTCATCCCGACGACGATCGGGCGTGTTCCTCCGCGGCGTTTGCCAACGTCAGGATTGCGCCCGTTGGCGGTGGTCCGGTCAAGGCTGTTGGAGGGCTTCATGAAGCAGAACGAGCGTTTCCTGGTTTACCTGGTGATGGGGTTCCTTGCGTTGATCCTCGTCGTCGCGGTGATGTTCAGTCGGGATCCAGCGAAGGACGCGGGAGTCGTCAAGTCGCAAGGACTCAACCAGATCCTCGGGCAGGAGGACGGGGGTAAGGACGGCGGCAAGCTGGCCGATAAGGAGAGCGGCACCAAAGGGAATGTCGCGCTCGATCCGAAGAGTGACGCGGGCAAGCGGGTTGGCCTGCCGTCGCCGAGCGAGGTGTCGCCGCAGCAACCGCTGATGGCCGGTGG
>CANEYR010000100.1 GCA_947444055.1 Planctomycetota bacterium | reverse complement strand
GTCGACTCGCGAGTCGTTCTTGGCGGTGCGCGGCGTTGGCAACAAAAAGCTTGAGTCGTTTGGCGAACGCTTTCTCGCGGCGATCGCGGGGCATTGCGCCGAGCATGGAGTGTCCCGGGATGCGAGCGAAGGCACGCGGCCGCGGCGAGAGGTGGTCACTTCACAACCGTCGCCGCCAACTGGCGCCGAGCAGCCCAAGCGCTCGGCGGCCCGCGAAGCCGCGGCGACGCTGTTTCGAGCCGGCTTGCCGATCGCGGAGGTCGCTACCCAACTGGGGCGGGCGCCTAGTACAACATGGCAGTACCTGGTCGAATGGCTGCGCGACGAACGGCCAATCAGCATTGCACCGTGGGTGCCCGCCGACGTGGAAGCGCGCGTCTTTCCCGTGCTGCAAGGCAGCGCGGACGGGCGGCTGAAGCCGATGTTCGATGCGCTGGCGGGGGAAGTGCCCTACGAGCAAATCCGCGTCGTCGCGGCCTTCTACCGAAAGGCGGAAGAGGCGAGCTAGCCACAGTGCTCAACGAAGGCGCGTGCGAGCAGCGCAGGACCGTTACGGGCCCGTGGAAGATGGCAGTACCGCAGCCGTGAACGTGGCGGCTGTCGAGACGATGCTCGTCCCACCGTCTTGGGTCAGCAACTGCAAGGCGGTCAGGCCGCCCGCTTCGTCGGTGATCACACTGACGAGAACGGTGCCTGCATCGACCTGGTGCTCCAGTTCGTCCTGGACTTGGCTCTTGGTCGAACGCCCAACGGCGAGGCCCAGCACGGCGCCGCCCGCGGCGCCCGCGAGACATCCGATCGCCGCTGCTTGCGCGATGTCGAGCACACCTGCCAGCGCCGCTCCGGCAAGGGAACCGAGCATCGAACCGAACACGACCCCGAGAATCACGGCGCGCTTGGCGTCGGACGTTTTCGCTTGAATGAACTGGTGGCGGTCAGAGGTGTGAGAGTTGACGATTCGAACCCGCTCGCTCGCGTACCCGGCTCTCACCAAGCTCGCGGCGGCGAGGGACGCTGTCTGCTGGTCAGGGAACATTCCAGTAACAGTAGTTTCCATGATGGCAATTGGAGAGTGACGGGAATGCCTAGAAGCCCCGAGGGAGATGCCCCATCAGTAGGAGGATCAGGACGACGACTACGATCAGTCCAAGGAAACCGCTTGGTCCATACCCCCAATTCTTGGAGTGTGGCCATCGGGGCAGGCCGCCGATGAGGAGGAGAATCAGAACAATCAAGAGGATGAGACCCATGGATCCAAATGGTGAACGTCGCGCCTGATTGCCGAGTGAATTCGCGATGAAAAACCGTTCACACCGATGTTGGTCGTGGGCCCTGTCCGAGGTTGCCCCCGTACGCAAGAAGCTAGACGTCGCGCTTGAGGCCGAGAGGGTTCGTCCGTTCCCCTGCAGCGGCACAATGTAGACTTCGCCGCAGTCCGCCCTGGCGTTGGCGTCGAGTTGAATTGCACGCCGAAGGGCTGGTTGTGCTTTTCGATGGTTCGGCCAGCATGTTGCTGATGTGGGTCAGCATGACCAACACAATCAGCACGAACGATCTCCGGAGCCTGCTCCGCACCAAAGCCAACGTCCTCTTGCTCGATGTTCTGCCCAGGGACAAGTTTGCCAAGGACCACATCGAGGGCGCCCACAACATCCCGATGGACACGCCCGACTTCGTGAAGGCGGTCGAACGAGCTGCTGCTGGCAGCAAGAGCAAGAAGGTCGTTGTCTATTGTGCTGGCGTCGAGTGTGGCAGCTCGGAGCGAGCGGCGGGTCAGCTCACCGGCGCCGGCTTCACCGACGTCCTCGCCTATGAAGGCGGTCTCAAGGCGTGGCGGCAGGAGAGCGACGATGGCGCCACCAAGTCGGCGACGCCGAAAGTAGCAGCTCTGTCCGTGGACAAGCCTCGGGCAGCGGCCGTACCGGCCCAGAAGAGCCAAGGCAAGGCAGCCACGGGTGCCACTTCGGCCTTTGGCACCGAAGCCGAAGCAGGCGCCGAAGGTGGCATGAACCGACCGAAGCCGCGGGACGGTGGGACGTCCGTCTCCAAGTAACCAACAGACCCTAGCCGTCGGCGTTCCTTTGTCGACGGTCCTTCTCCACATAACACACCTCGACGCCTGCTATGCCTACCAGACCCTTCCTTTCCGACGTCAAGAAGTTGCGGGAACGAGCGCGCCAACACATAGAGCAGGGCGCGGTGACTCAAGGCTACGCAGCCGATCGCATCACGGTGGTGGCCCTGCTCAATGCGGCGCTCGCCACCGAGCTCGTTTGTTTCCTGCGCTACCGGCGCCACCATTTCATGGCCCAGGGCATGAGTGCCACGGGTGCTGCCTTGGAGTTTATCGAGCATTCCAACCAGGAGCTCGGTCATGCCGACGAGCTGGCGGCGCGCATTGTGCAGTTGGGCGGTGCGCCGGACTTCTCACCCGAGGGGCTCGCGACACGCAGCCATGCTGAGTACGTCGCTGGCAACGATCTGTCCGAAATGATCGTCGAGGACCTCGTCGCAGAACGCATCGCGATCGACAGTTATGCGGCAATGATCCGCTATCTCGGCGATGACGACCCGACCACGCGCCGGATGCTCGAAGGCATCCTCGCCACGGAAGAAGAGCACGCCGACGACTTGGCTTCGTTGCTCAAGGAACTCTCCCCCAGCAGCCGGCGTGACGTGGCGGTCGATCGCGTGGGCGTCAGCAACAGCTGAGTCGGGACGTCGGCGCGAGAGCCGCCTACTTAGCGCCTGAGTCGATTCAGTGGCTCTTCTTCGGCGTCTGGAAGATGTGCACGGCCATGCTGTGCACGGCTTCGGCCGCTTCCATCATTGCTTCCGGCAACGTCGGGTGGGCGTGGATCGTCTGCGCCATGTCCGCAACCGTGGCGCCCATCTCGATGGCCAACGCGGCCTCGGCAACCAGCTCAGTCACTTCGGGGCCGATCATGTGCACACCGAGCAACTTGTCGGTCTTCGCGTCGCCAACGACTTTGACCCAGCCTTCGGTTTCGTTCAGCGACATCGCGCGCCCGGACGCGCCGAATGGGAACTTGCCTTCGATCGGGTCGAAGCCCGCCTTCCTCGCTTCCTCCATCGTGAGCCCGACCGACGCGATTTCTGGATCGGTGAAGATCACCGCCGGAATGCACGCCGGGTCGTAGGCCGCACCCTTGTCGCCGGCGATCGCCGCCGCCGCGATCAGCCCTTCGTGTGAACCCTTGTGCGCGAGCATCGGCTGCCCGGCGACGTCGCCAATGCAGTAGATGCTGGCCACGTTCGTCATGCGGCGCGCGTCGACCCCCACGAAGCCGCGGTCGTCGACCTTGACGCCAATCGCTTCGAGGCCGAGTCCCTTGCCGTTCGGCTTGCGCCCGACACACGACAGCACGACATCGCACTCGAACGTCTGCGGCTTGCCGTCGACTTCGGCGGTGACCTCGAGGCCGTTCTTGGTCTTCTTGAAACCCGTCGCCTTGGTCTTGAGGTGCACCTCGATCTTCTTCTTCTTGAGTGAGCGGCCCATCTCCTTCGACAGCTCTTCCTCCATGCCGGGCAGCACCCGATCCATGAACTCCAGCACCCGGATCTCCGTGCCCAACTTGTGATAGACGAGGCCGAGCTCGAGGCCGATGTAGCCGCCGCCGATGACGATCATTCGCTTCGGCAAGGTCTTCGGCGCCAGCGCGTGCGTCGAGGACCACACGCTGTCCCCATCGAACGGGAAGCCGGGGATCTCGATGGGTGTGCTGCCGACGGCTATCACCAGGTTCTTTGCTTCCAGGGTCTTGGTGCCGTCCTTGCTAGCGACCTCGACCTTGCCCTTCGCGACCACCTTGGCGTTGCCCATGAAGGTGTCGATCTTGTGGCTCTTGAGCAGGCCGCCGACGCCGGTGGTCAGCTTGTTGACGATGCCGGCCTTCCAGGCGACGAGGGCGCCGAGGTCGAGGCCTTCGAACTTCGCCTTGATGCCCATCACGTCAGCGTGCTTGATCTTGTCGACCAGCTTGGCGGCCGCGATCAGCGCCTTGCTGGGAATGCAGCCGACGTTGAGGCAGACGCCGCCGAGGTTTTCCTTCTCGATGACAGCGGTCTTGAGGCCGAGCTGGGCGCAGCGAATGGCGCAAACGTAACCGGCAGGGCCGGCACCGATGACGAGGACGTCGTAGGTCATGTAGGGGCGGGGAGGATACGGAGCGGGCGGTCGCGGGCCAAGGAACGGGTCGAGTCGGTGGCCTGGCGCGCCGAATTCCGCGGGTTGGTGATCCCCGACACCAGGGATAGGCTGCCGCCGCCCCCGCCCATGGAGTCTCGCCATGGCCGTTCCACTCTCACTCAGGCGAAATCCATGCGTGCGCTGCCCTTCTTGTCCCTGCTGCTCACCGTCACCTTGGCGGGCCATGCGCTCGCCCAAGCGAACACCATCGTCGGCCGCGACATCCAGTTGCAGGACGCCATGTGGATCGAACGCTTTAACCGCACGGGCACGTTCCCGAACGGCGCGCAAGCGATCGGCACCTGGACGGTGTGCTGCAACCCTGGCACGTCACCGATTCCGTTCGTGGCACCGATGAACGCCAACCACGCGTACATCCACTGGATCATCACGCGCGAATCGGCTGGCCGGCTGGTGCAGATCTCCAACTACGCCTGGGTCAAGCACACGTTCGGATCGAGCAACGACCCGAGTCCATGTGGCAACTGCCTCAATCCTGGGCTGACAAGTTATGTCGAGCCGGGCTGCAACGACACCTACGCCAATTACCAGGCCGTCGATCACTTCCACCTTGGTCCGCCCCACGAGATCGATCCGTGGCTCGGCACCTGGAACCCGGTGTGTTCTTACTTCGATCGCGGCAATCCGGAAGTGGCGCCAGCGCAGCAATGCGATGGCATTCGCAGCCTCGATGGCAATCAGGCCAACGCCTTGAACACGGCGATCAACAACGCCATGCGCATTCACGACGATGACCTCAACGTCGCGGGCGCGAACTTTTACTACCAAGCTGGCTACCTGATTCAGTCCGAAGCGGACGCGGTGCGCGGCAACAACCTCGGGTCGCGCCAATTCGCGGCCACGTGGAACGGCGGCAGCGGCCAATGGGATCTCGCCGACAGTTCGCCCTACCAACTCGGCACGGTGCTGCAGCGTTGGACGGGGGCATCGATCGACTCCGCCGCGAACGGCGCCGACGACGGTCGCTACTTCGTCGCGGTCAAGGTGACGGGGCCGACCAATGGGCTCTATCACTACGAGTACGCCGTGCAGAACCGCGACAACAAGCGCGGCATGGGCGCCTTCCGCATTCCCATCTGCGCCGAAGCCCAGGTCGCCAACTTCGGCTTTCACGACTTCGATCGCAATGCGCTGACGGATTGGACGGCGGCGAAGGTCGGGTCGGAGGTGGTGTTCCAGACGCAGGCAGTGAGTCCGAATCCGTTGCGTTGGAACGGTCTCTTCAACTTCTGGTTCGACAGCGATGCGGCGCCGCGCCCGGGCACGGTGTTGCTCGACCAGTACGACATCGGGCCGGGTGCACTGACCTTGAACGTGCCGTCGACGACGCCGAGCGGCCTGTGGAACCAGAGCCTCGGTGCAGGCTGCGGTTCGCCGTCGGCGCCGACCTTGTATGCGACTGGCACGCCCGACCGCGCGACGTTGCCGAACGCGAGCTTCGCGCTGCAGAGCCTCGGCAATCCCGTCGGCGCGCCCTGTGGCTTTCTGCTGAGCACGGTGCCGGGCGCCACGCTGCTGGCGCCGGGTTGCACGGCCTTCACCGGGGACATGTTCACGCTGGTGGGACCGGTGATGACGGTCGCGGATCTGAGCGGGGCGGCGACGATTCCGCTGGGTGTGCCCAATACGCCGAGCCTCGAAGGTCAGAGCCTCGACTTCCAGATGCTGAACTTGGTGGCGGGCGGCGCGCTCTTTGGCGGCCTCAATATCAGCAACGGGCTGCGGGTGCGGGTCGGCAACCTGATCGCGGGTTGCCCGTAGGCCCGCCGCACTTCTTCACTCGACGATGCCGTCGCGCGCGAGATCGGCGGGCGACGCCAGGCTCGCCACCGTTCCTGCGGGATGTGCGTAGTGACCGGGATCGGCGTAGTCGGTGAGCCCGTCGCGCACCTTCAGCACGGTCACCATGCCGCCCATCGTGACGTAGCCAAAGCCGGCTTGGCCGCCGACCATCGGCAAGCTGTTCTTTGGCAGCGTGTCATCGGCGGCGTTGGTGGCGGTGCCCTTGCCCATGTCGGCGAACGTCGGCAACACCGCCCCCAGCTTCTCGTCGAACAAACTCGGATCGACGCCGAGCAAGTTCGGGATGTCGTGCCCCATCTGCGTCATCACATGGTGCGTCATGTGGCAGTGCATCGCCCAATCGCCGGGGGCTTCCGCGGTGAACTCGACGGTGCGCGTTTGCCCGGTGGCCACGACGACGGTGGTCTCCGGCCAGCGTGCGCTGGGTGGCACCTCGCCGCCATCGGTGGCGACGACGGTGAACGCGTGGCCGTGCAAGTGGATCGGATGGTGGTCCATCGCACTGAGGTTGCCGAGGCGAATGCGCACCCGCTGCCCGGTCTTCACGACCATCGGTGCCGTCGCTGGAAACACCTTGCCGTTGAAGGTCAGCACGTTGAAGTCCTTCATCTCGTTCGGATCGGGTCGTTCGGTGCCGACCTTTAGCGCCCACTCGCTGAGCATGTAGACGAAGTCGCGGTCGGGCGGGGCGGCGGTCGGTTGGCGCGGATGGATGACGATCATCCCCATCATTCCCATCGCCATCTGCACCATCTCATCGTGGTGGCTGTGGTACATGAACGTGCCGTGCTGCTTCAGCTCGAACTCGTAGAGAAACGTCTCGCCGGGTTCGATCGAACGCTGCGTCAAGCCACCGACGCCGTCCATGCCGTTGGGCAAGAACAGGCCGTGCCAATGCACGGTGGTTGGGGCGTCCAGTCGGTTGGTGACGTAGACGCGCACTCGATCGCCTTCGACGGCTTCGATCGTCGGGCCGTGCACGCGGCCGTTGTAGCCCCAGCAGTTCGCTTGCAGTCCTGGCGCGAACTCGTGCCGCACACGCTCCACAACCAAGTGGAAGACCTTGACGCCGTCTTTGATGGTGTGTGGCAGCGTGGCGCCGTTGGGTGTCTCGACCGGCACGTAGTCGACGAAGGGAACGCCCGGCGGCAGCAACGGCCCGGTGGGCAAACGCACGGCGGCGCTGCCCGCCAAGCCCGCGGTGGCGCTGGCGATCAAGAACTGGCGGCGATCGTGGCTCATTCGTGGCCTCGCTCGGGCGATGCGG
Source organism: Planctomycetota bacterium (assembly GCA_947444055.1). Taxonomy (GTDB): domain Bacteria; phylum Planctomycetota; class UBA1135; order UBA1135; family UBA2386; genus UBA2386. The sequence continues at coordinate 10,466 of CANEYR010000100.1, read as the reverse complement.
TGTTGGTGGGAAGTGGTGCGGCGGCGTAGGCGGTGGCAACACTCGTCGGCAGGCTGCCGGCGAGCAACTGCTGCAGATCAAGTCGTGCCAGGTGCGCATCGCGCAACGTCGTGGCGTACTCGCGCGCGTCGGCGAGTTGCAGGCGGCGCTGGGCGAGCACGTCGAAGACGCCGATTTGCATGGCGTTGTAGGTCTGCAGCGTCGTGCGCACGACGGTCTCGCGTTGTGGCAAGTGCACGTCGCGCAAGAATCGCACGCGTTCGGCGAGCAGGGCAGTGCGCTCGCGCAGGGTGCGCGCCGCGGAACGGATCTCGATGGCGAGCTGCACCTGCTCGTGCAGACCGGCGCGCAGTTGCCGTTCAGCCCGCTCGCGCGCCGTGGCGCCACTGTCGAACAACGGCAACTCGAGGGCGAGGCGCGGTCCGAGTCCCCATTCGCCACCGGGCTCGCGGATGGCACTCACTCCGAGGCTGCCGTCGGGCAGCCACTGCTGCCACGAACGCAGGCCAAGCTGTTGGGCCAGGGCCTGCATTTGGGCGCGGTGGGCAGCGAGCTCCAGCGAACTGGCGATGGCCCGCGTCTCGATGCGTGCGAGATCGACGCCCTGCACCGGATCGTCCGGCAAGTTGCCAGCGAGCGTCCATTCGGTATGCGCGCCCCACAGCCCGAGCAGCCGCTGCAGTGGTTCCGTCGCTTCCTTGGCCGACAACTCCGCGGCGGCGAGGTCGAGCCGCGCGCGCGTTTCGCCGACGCGTTCCATCGCCAGGGTTTGATCCGTCAGATTGCCGGCGGCGTGCAAAGCCACCGCGAGCTCGTGCGCCGCTTCGGCGGCGTGCAGGGCATCGCGCTGCAGCTCGACGAGTCGGTTGGCGGTGCGGGCGTGAACGCCGCTGCGGCGCACCGCGAACACCAAGTGCACGAGATCGTCGGTGACCTTCGACTGCGCCGCTGCGAACTCGTGCGCGGCGATGCGGCGCCGCAACGGTCGGTAGAAGAGATCGACGAACGGCTGCGCCAGACCGAGTTCGAGCTCGGTGCCGCCATCGAGCAGGAAGCGGGCGTCGCCATCGAACACTGGATTGCGCAGCAGTCCGGCTTGCACCAGTTCGGCCCGCGCAATGCCGAGCCGTTCGTAGCTGGCGCGCACTCGGTGGTTGTTGAGCAGGGCAATGCGAACGGCGGCGGCGTCATCGATCGGCGCGCGCAGCAGTGCGAGCACGTCGTCCGCGACGGCGGGGTCCGGCGAGGTGGACGGTGTTGGCGCGTCGTGCAAGGTGCGCGTGCGCACGGCGTCGTGCAGGTCGGCGTCGTCGTTGGGCGCTTGCACCGAACTGCAGCTGGCCAGCGCGGTGGCACTGATGGCGAGCAGGAGGCGGCGACGCGGCACCTCAGTGTCCTCGTCCTGTCGTCCCGTCGCTCGTAGGTGGCTTGCGCACCGGCATGACGAGGGTTTGGCTGGGAGCGTGCTCGGGCGCTTCGTCCGCTGCTGGCGAAGCTGGGTGCGAGGGCATCGGCTCTGGCATCGGTGGCGTCGTCGAGCAGGACGCGGTCAGCAGCAGCGCCAGCCAAACGAAGCGAGCCTTCACTTGCCCGCCTCCGGTGCCTTCTCGTCCTTCTTCGCGGCCTTCTGGTGTTCGTGCTTCGGCTTGCTTGGCTGCGCCTTGGCGATTGCTTGGGCCTTTGCGAGGGCCGTGGCTGGATCCTTGGCGAGTTCGTCAGCGGCCTTCGGCGAACTCAGGTGCACGAGCGCCGCATCGACCAGAGCGAACGCGTTCGGGACTGTTGCCGTGCCAGTGACGGGACACGTCGCGTTGCCGACGTCCTTGACGTTCGGTTGCGTGACCTTCAGCAGGGTGACCTGTGAGTGTTGGCGGGCGGCGTCGACGCAACCAGCGCAGCACACCGAGAACCGGTAGCCCTGCAGGGTCACTTCGACCGCACCCTCGCCGATGGCTTCGCCGGACACCGGGCAGTGAGTGTTCTTCACGGCCTGCACGACGGGGTACGCCGTTTTGTGCGCGGCCGGCAGGTCGGCGAGGATCTTCTTGTAGCAAGGCTTGCAGCAGACGTAGAAGCGGCCGACGTCGGTGTCGACGAACAGCGGCATCGACACCTTCTTGCCCATGATCGGGCACGTTGGATTGGCAAAAGTCGGCACCGTCACGGTCACGGTCGGGGCTGTGGGCTTGGTCGGCGTCGGCTCCGGCGCCGGCGGGGATTGGGCAGGAAGAACGATGACGGTGAACGCAGCGAGCAGCAGGGAACGGAACATCAAGCGACCTCAGAGCAGGGCCCCACGAGCGGGGCAAGACACAATGCAGAAGCGAACGGCCAGCGCGACAGCGGGTCGTTTTCTACAAACGCAGCGGCAGGTTGCGGTTGGTTCCCGGTGGCGGCGGTCGACTCTCGACCCAAGGTGCCGCGATGCATGCGTTCGGCGTCGACCAGGTTGGCGCTACCGGCAAGGTGCAAGTCGTTGGCGTCGAGCCCAGCATCGGCGAGGCGCCGTCGGGCAGGGTCGGATCGGGGCGGTCGTCAGGAACGTGCAGCCAGACGCAGCCGCATTGGTTGGCGTGCGCGCGGGGGGTGCGATCGGGCGGCGCCTCGTCGCGGTCCTGGCGATGCTGACAGCAACTGCGGGTGGGGGCCGCGGCCGTCGCGGTGGCGGCGCTACAGCAACTTCGTTGTTCGCTCTTCGGCGTCGCGTCGCAGCGACAGATGCGCAGCAGGAAACCTGCGGGCAGCAACAGCCCAGGCATCGCGAGCAGCAGTAGGAAGGCAGCGAAGAAGCGCATGCGCAGTAACGGGCGAGGTCATAGGCCACAGGTAGGTCGTTCGCCAAGCCCCGAGCTGGCTGTGGCCCAGAAACAGCGCGCGTCGTGTGCCTACTCTTGCCACGGCGGCGGGGTCGTTCCCTCGAGATGCGCGCGCAGACAGCCGTCGAACAGAAACCGCCAGCCCTTGTCCTTGCTGCGCAGGGTCGCCTCGTCGAGGCGGCCGAAAGTCGACTCGGTGAAGCGCAGCTTGGTGCCGTTCTTGACGGCGGTGAGTTCGAAGCGGCCGAGCCAAGTCGCGGGGCCCCAGCCGGTCCCAGCGATTTCAAGCAGGGTGTCGCGGGCGACGTTGATGACGGTGCCCCACAACAGGCCGTCGCCCGCGCCGTGGCGGGGTGGCGCGCACGGTGACTTCGAGCGCGATGAGGTACAGGTCCCCCAGGCCATCGACACCTACACCTCAGCCCCCTGGTTCGATGGGTTCCGCGAGACCATCGTCGTGCGCGGCATCGCAGCGATGCCGCGCCCGATCACAGCCGCGCACACCTGGATGCTCACGATCGGCTGGCGTCGGCACGGACTGCTCTCCGTGCACGAGGTGCCGGCTGTGGGCTGATGGTCCAAGCCGCCAGGCGATTCTTGGCCGGACCCTACAGCGGGAAGGCGCCCTGATTGACGCCGCGGCCTTCGAGCGCCAGCACTTCGCCAAGCTGATCCTTCAGCTGCTGCGGCACCTGCGCGTAGACGTCGGTCACCAGGGTCTCGTCAGCGGGCGGGCCGTTCTTCTCGGCGGCGGCGATGGCGTCATTGACGCGCTGGGCGATGCCGTCCTTGAACGTGACTTCCTTCGCTTCGTCCCAGAGGCCGCGCTTCTGCAGGTAGGCGCGGAAACGATCGACCGGGTCCTTCTTCTCCCACGCCTTCACTTCGGCCTCGTCGCGATAGCGCGTCGGATCGTCGCTGCTGCTGTGGCCAAGGCGCCGGTACGTCACCGCTTCGATGAAGGTGGGGCCGTGGCCGGCGCGCGCGCGCGCGACCGCCTCCTTCGTCACCGAATAGACCGCGAGCACGTCGTTGCCATCGACGCGGACGAACGGCATGCCATAGGCCTTGCCCTTCTGTGCCAGCGTCTCCGAGGCACTCTGCTTGCTGATCGGCACTGAGATCGCCCACTGGTTGTTCTGGCAGAACAGCACACACGGGCTTTGGTAGACGGCGGCGAAGTTCATTCCGCTGTGAAAGTCGTTGGCGCTGGTGGCGCCGTCGCCCAGATACCCGAGCACGACGACGTCGTCGCCGCGAATGCGCGCGGCCATAGCCGCACCCACGGCGTGGCTGATCTGCGTGCCGATCACCGACGACATGCCGTAGTAGTGCCCTTCCTTGAACGTGTAGTGGCAGGGCATCTGGCGACCCTTGCAGCGATCGGCGCCGTTGCCGATCAGTTGGTTGATTGCTTCGGTCAGCGACAACCCGCGCATCATCGCGGCCGCACCTTCGCGCAGGGCCGGGAAGATCCAGTCGCGCGGTTCGAGGGCGGCGACCGAACCTACCGTCGCCGCTTCTTGACCGAGGATCGGCCCGTAGAAACCAATGCGACCCTGCCGCTGCAGCATCAGCATGCGGCGGTCGAACTCGCGCACCTGCACCATCTGCTCGTACAGGAACAGCAACGTGTCCTTCGGCAGATTGGGGTCCTTGCCCTTCAGCACACTGCCATCGTCTTCGAGCAGACGCACGAGTCCCTGTTGCGTCGGCATCGCGCAGGCGGCCGCTGGCGCCACCTTCACGACTGATTTCTCGACTGCTTTCGCGGCGGCCTTGGCAGCTGGTTTGGCAGCTACCTTGGCAACTGCCTTCGCAACCGGCGCGCCGACCATCTTCTTCGACTTCACGTTCTTCGACTTTACTGGAGGCATCAGCCGAGGAGCAGTCGGTAAGGCTGCTCGAGGTGTTCCTTGACGATGTTCATCCAGCGCGCGCCGGTGGCGCCGTCGACCAGGCGGTGGTCGATCGAAACCGACAGGTACATCTTCTTGCCGACGACGATCTGGCCGTCGCGCACGATCGCGGCATCCTTGATCGCGTGCACGCCCATGATGGCGACTTCGGGGAAGTTGATGACTGGTGTCGCGAACAGGCCGCCGATGTTGCCGGCGTTGGTGATGGTGAAGGTGCCGCCGGTGAGATCGTCGACGGTGACCTTGCCCTCGCGCGTGCGCGCCGCGAGATCCTGGATGTCCTTCGCCAGTTCGCCGATCGATCGGCGATCGACGTCCTTGATGACTGGAACGATCAGGCCGTTGTCGGTGTCGGTGGCGATGCCGAAGTTGAAGTACTTCTTGATGACGAACTCGTTGTTCACTTCATCGAGCGATGCGTTCATCGTCGGGAACTCGCGCATGGCGGCGACGATCGCCTTCATGATGAACGGCAGGTAGGTGACGTTGATGCCCTTGTCTGCGAACACCTTCTTCGCTTCGCCGCGGATCTTCACCAGCTCGGTGACGTCGATGTCGTCGACATAGGTGAAGTGCGTGGCGGTGAACTTTGACCGCGTCATCGCCTCGGCGATCTTGCGGCGCAGGCCGCGGAACGGCACGCGCTCTTCGCTGCGACCTGCGGGGGCGGGTGCGATCGAGACCGGTGCGAAGGCGCGGCCGCCACTAGCCACGGCGGGGGCGGCTCCGGGGGCGGCTTGGGGTCGAGCCGGGCTCGCGGACACGGCCGCGAGGTCATCATTGGTGATGCGGCCGCGCGGGCCGGTGGCGGCGACGCTGCCGAGGTCGATGCCGAGCTCGCGCGCGCGACGGCGCGTGGCGGGGGCCGCGAGCACTTTGCCTGGGCTCGATTGCACGAACGCCTTGGCGGCGGCGAGCGCCGGGACAGGGACAGGGACAGGGACAGGGACAGGCGCCGGAGCCGGAACGGGCGGTGGCGCGACGGGCCTTGGTGGCACCACGGCGGCGGCTGCGGCGGCTGCGGCCCTGACCGGTACCGGCGGCGGTGTGGGGGCCGCCGCGGGCTTGGCAACCGGCGCCGCGGCCGCGCCACCAACCGCGCCCGCATCGATCACCGCGATCACGCTGCCGACCGGCACCACGTCCCCTTCCTTGCAACGCAGCTCGGCGATCATGCCGGTGAACGGCACGGTGATTGTGACCGTCGCCTTGTCCGTCATCACTTCGACGAACTCGTCCTCTTCCTTCACGGCCTGACCGGCCTTGACCTTCCAGCTGACGATTTCACCCTCGGCAATGCCTTCGCCGATGTCGGGCAATTTGAATTCTTTGAGTGCCATGGTTCGTGCTTCCTGAATGCGATGAATGTGGTGGGTTGGCAGCGTTACCGCCGCCGCGGTCTCGATCGGGCTAGCTCACCAAGCGAACGTCTTCTCGATGCCGGCGAGCACGCGCTTGGCGTCGGGCATGTAGAGATGTTCGAGCGCGTACGGGAACGGCGTGTCGAAGCCAGCGACGCGCACGACCGGGCCTTCGAGGTACTCGATGCACTTCTCGGCAATTAACGCCGACAGTTCGGCCCCGTAGCCGCAGGTCTTGGGAGCCTCGTAGGCGATTACGACGCGGCCGGTCTTTCGCACCGACTCCAGCACGGTGGCTTCGTCGAGCGGCACCAGCGTGCGCAGATCGACGATCTCAATGCTGCGGCCGGCCTTCGCGGCCTCATCCGCGGCTTGCTCGCACACCGACACCATGGCGCCGTAGCACAGCACGGTGACGTCGGTGCCTTCGCGCGCAATGCGGGCCTTGCCGATGGGCACGACGTGCTCGCCGAGTGGCACTTCGCCCTTGCCGTGGCGATAGATGCGCTTGGGTTCGAGGAACATCACGGGGTCCTCGTCGCGGATCGACGCGATCAGCAGTCCCTTCGCGTCAGCCGGCGTGCTAGGGATCACGACCTTGAGCCCCGGCGTGTGGCAGAAGTAAGCCTCGCTCGATTGGCTGTGGTAGTGGCCGCCGCGGATGCCGCCGCCATAGGGCGAACGGATCACCATCGGGCACGTGTACTCACCGCCGCTGCGATAGCGCATCTTCGCCGCTTCGCTGACGATCTGGTCGAACGCGGGGTAGATGAAGTCGAGGAACTGGATCTCGGCAACCGGGCGCAGGCCGTAGACCGCCATGCCGATCGCCGTGCCGATGATGCCGCATTCGGACAGTGGCGTGTCGAAGCAGCGCTTCTCGCCAAACTTCTCGAACAAGCCCGCGGTGGTGCCGAAGACGCCGCCTTTCTTGCCGACGTCTTCGCCGAACACGATCACGCGATCGTCGCGTTCCATCTCGAAACGCATGGCGTCGGTGATCGCCTCGAGCAGCGTCATCACTTTGGTGCCGGTCTTGCCGCTGCCGGCCTTGGTGTCTGTCGCAGTCATGGTGAGTGCAGTGATGTCAGTTCTGGGTGGATCAAAGTGGGAAGTGGCCGATCTCGGCGCCGACGCCGCCCTTCAGCATCAAGTCGTGCAGCTCCTTGCGCTGCTCCTTCAACTGCGGCGTCAGGTTCATGTAGACGTCGTCGAACAGCGTCTCCGGGCCAAGATTCGGCATTGCCTCGGCCGTCGTCACCGCCGCCTGGATCGCCGCTTTGGCGCCTTCCGCGCATTCCTGTTCGAACGCCTTCGTCCAGAGTTTCTTGTGTTCGAGGTAGCGCTGAAACCGCGCAATGGGGTCCTTCTGCTTCCACGCGTCGAACTCCTTGGCGTCGCGATAACGAACTGCCTCGTCGGAGCTCGAGTGCGACGCCATGCGGTAGGTCACGGTCTCGACCAGCGTCGGGCCGTCGCCGCGGCGGGCGCGATCGACCGCTTCTTTGCACACGCGATAGACCGCGAGGATGTCGTTGCCGTCGACGCGAACACCCGGCATGCCATACGCGTCGGCCTTGATCGCCATCGACTCGCTGTTCGTCTGCCGGCTGGAAGGCACCGAAATCGCCCAGCCGTTGTTCTCGACCACGAACACGACCGGCGCCTTGTAGACCGCCGCGAAGTTGAGGCCGCTGTGGAAGTCGTTGCTGCTGGTGCCGCCGTCGCCGCAGAAAGTCATGAACACGGTGTCGTCGCCACGAATGCGCGCTGCCATGCCAGCCCCAGCCGCATGCGTCAGCTGCGTGCCGATCGGCGAGCTGATCGAGACGAAGTTCGCCTGGCGGAAGCTGTAGTGCACGGGCATCTGGCGGCCCTTGCTGGTGTCGCCCGAGTTGCCAAACCACTCGCAGATGATCTTGCTGATCGGCACCTGCCGCAGCAGCAGGATGCCGGGTTGGCGATAGGCCGGAAACAGCCAATCGCTGTCCTTCAACGCGTAGGCCGCACCGATGTGCGACGCCTCTTGCCCGGTGGACTGCAGGTAGAAGCCGATGCGCCCCTGCCGCTGCAAGGCGAGGCCGCGATCGTCGAGCGCGCGCGTCGTCACCATCAGGCGATAGAGCTTTTGCAGCTCCGCGGCCGGCAGGTTTGGGTCCTTGCCCTTCTGGGCCTTGCCGTCTTTGTCGAGGATCGTGAGCAGTTCGAGGCTCATGCGTGTCCGAGCGTGGCTGTGGCAGCCGAAGGAACGGCTGTGGCAGCCGAAGGAACGGCTGTGGCAGCCGAAGGAACGGCTGTAGCAGCCGAAAGAATGGAGGTAGCAGTCGAAAGAGTGGAATGGCGAGCCGCGTCAAGCTCACGACGCTGGCGAATCATGCCGGCTAGATAGAACTCAGCGGCCTTGTAGCTGGAGCGAACGAGCGGGCCGGCGGCGACGTAGAGGAAGCCCTTCGTCATGGCGCGGCTTTCGAGCGCTTGGAAGCGCGCTGGTGTGATGTGATCGAGCACGGGCAAGTGCAGCAGCGTCGGGCGCAGGTACTGGCCGAAGGTGACGACGTCGATGCCGTACTCACGCAGATCGTCCATCGCTTGCTCGACTTCGCGTTCACTTTCACCGAGGCCAAGCATCAACGACGACTTGGTGACGATGTCGGGGCGCAGGCGTTTGGCGGTGCGCAAGGTGGCGAGCGAACGGGCGTAGCTGCAGCGATGGTCGCGCACCCGCGGCGTCAGTCGCAGCACGGTCTCGAGATTGTGCGCGTAGACGTCGGGCATGGCGGCGAGCACCGTGGCGATCATCTGTTCGCTGGTGATGTTCTGGCGGTCGGTCGCGAGCCAATCGCCAACCAACGCTTCGACCAGCATGTCGGGGCGGCGCCGCTTGATCGCGCGAATGGTCGCGGCGACGTGCCCCGCCCCGCCGTCGGGAAGGTCATCGCGATCGACCATCGTCAGCACGACGTACTTGAGTCCCATCGCGACGCACGCTTCGGCCACCTTCTCCGGCTCGTCAGCGTCTACCGGGTTGCCTTCGCTGTGCGTCTTCACGGCGCAGAACCGGCAGCCGCGGGTGCAGGTGTCGCCGAGCACCATGAACGTCGCCGTGCCCGTCGCCCAACACTCGCCCATGTTCGGGCACTTCGCTTCTTCGCAGACTGTGTGCAGGTTGCGATCGCGCAGCACCTTCTCGAGATGGGCGACCGTGGGCCCAGAGGGCAGCGGCACCTTCAGCCAATCCGGCTTCTGGCCTGGAGTGACGCGCTTGTTGTGGATCGACGACATCAGGGCGGACAGGGCAGCGAACGGCCGCGCACCATAGGAACCATGCCCGCCCGACGCCAATTGCATACCGGAGAGTATCGAACGATCTCAGCGGCCGGGGTGGCCGCAAAGCAACGGCACTCAGGTCGCCGCCAACAGTCGCTGCAGTTCTTCGCGTTGGTCGGGACTCAAGACGTCGGTGGCCTGGGTCTGCATGTAGCTGCGATCCAGAGTCGTGCCCGAGGTCGCAATCATGGCTCGCACGTCGCGCAGGTCTTTGTCGCGGTGGAAGACCATCTTGATCAGGATCAGGTCCTCCGCCGTCGTCACCGGCACCGTGCGCTGGCGCCATGGCATGGGTCGGGCACGATCCAGCATGCGATGCTGCAGTGGCAGCACAGGCGCGAACAGTTCCACTTTGACCAAGCCAAGCCAAATGGCAAACAGGCTGTGCTGGCGCTGGCTTTCGCGCAGGTCCGCGACCGTGATCGCCCGCTCCAGCCCCCGGGAGTCCCGAAGGTGGAAGCCCGCTGCAATCAAGGCCTCGACGACGGCGGGAAGTTGCAACGACGGAATCAGGGCCAACACATCGACGTCTTGGGTGGCGCGCACGATGCCCCAAAAGTTTTGGGCGATGGCGCCGCCGAACGCATGGCGAATGTTCTGTTTGGCCAGCACGTCGGCGATGCGTTCGACAGCGTCCGGAACGTCGGCCATGCCGGTCATGGTTGCGCTCCCGGGCGGTCGCCCGGACCCCAGGGGCTTGGCCGCGGTCCGTCGATGGTTTCGCCAATGCCGAGTCGGCGCCATTGCTCTTCGAATGGCAGCGATTGCCAGATGCCTTGGATCATGTCCATGATCGAGGCGAACAACTCGACGCGCTGCTCGGGCGTGAGTCGCTGGGCTTCGCGTGCTTCCTCAGCAAACTGGATCTGTTCGAGCGGGCGCGGATCTATCACGGCGGCGCAAGATACCCGGCGGCGACTTCTGTACACGCATCGCGATCGCCGTCGTCGACCGCGTTCGCCAATTGCATACCTTGAAGTATCAAACGCCCAGAACGGGCGTGCTAGCGGCCGTTCACGAACGGCGAGCCTGGCGGTGAGTCC
>CANEYR010000099.1 GCA_947444055.1 Planctomycetota bacterium | reverse complement strand
GAAGGCAGCAAGTCCGGCACCTTCTCGTTGGCCAGCGCTTGGATGACGGTGTCGAGCACCTGCGCCGGCTTCGCCGCGACCAAGAACGTCAGCACGTCGTCGCGCACTTGCCGGTCTGCACTCGCCAACATGGTGACGACCTTGGGCCCGGCACTCGTCGCCTTCAGCAGTCGCAACGACCGCACAACCAGCCGCTTGTCTTCGCCGTTCGTGCGGTCGAGCAAGTCGACCAACACAGTGATTGCCTGCGGCCCCTGGGCGCAGCCGAGCAAGCGAATGGCTTCACTGCGGGCGACGTCATGGGTGCCGTTCGCCAGCTCGACCAACGCATCGAGAAAGCTGGCGGGATCGAGGCGTTCCAGCACGCGCCGACAATTGCCCGCCAAGTCGCGCGCGGCTTCGCCGGCCTGGGACGGCTGCAGCTTCTCCAGCAGCAATGGCACCACGCTGTCGCCGAGTGCCGCGACCTCGGGAATCTTGGTGTCGAGATGCTGGCTGTTGATGCGGTAGTTGAGAGAGAGGTCCGACCAGTACGGTTCGAGCTTCTTTTGTTGGGCGGGGCGGCTGCGCTCGGCGCGCGCGCGCGCGAGCGGGGCGACTTCTGCCAGCGGAACCTGCGCGAGAGCGGCGGTAACGCCAAACACGGAAACCAGCAACCAAACCAGCGAACGGGCCACGGACATGGAATGCGAGTCTAGGCCGAGCTGGTCTGGAATGCAGGCCCGCCAATTCGCCATTCGTCTGAGTCACGAGATCCCGCGGTTCCAGAGCAGGACGGCTGGTTGCCGATGGGGCCTGCATGTGGAACTACGTGATGCGGTACCGACTCCTGCTGCGCGCCATCTACGCACGTTCGACGCCAATCGTCTGACGCCGTCGCCGAGTCGCGATCGGTCGGGTGGGCTACGGCGGGATGCCGAGTGGCCAGCCGACGACGACGGGGGAGGGGATGGTGAGGGACAGGGAGCCGGTGGGGCCGAGCACGACGGACTGCAGAGCGAAGGCGTAGCCGACGGAGACACCGGATGGGCAGAAGAGGGTGCCGTTGTAGCGGCCTTCGACGGCGTCGAGTGGTTGGCAGGTGACGAGGCTGATCGAGGGCGGGTCGAGCCAGAGCAGGCCGAGCGAGGTGGATAGCGGCGGTGACAGGTAGTTGCCGACGAGCAGTGCGGCGAAGCCGTTGGGCGGGCCGGCCACGATGACATCGAAATGGTCGTCGGCGGTGATGGTGTTGTGGGTGGTGGCGTGCAGGTCGCGTGGGATGGGTGGCGGGCCGTAGCCGATGGAGGGCACCTGTGGGATGTAGCCACGAAAGTCCTTGTAGATCGTGGCCAGTCCGGTGCCGAAGGTGTGGTAGCTGTTGGCGTGGCCGCTGACTCCGTCATAGCCGCCAAACAGGGCTGCGCCGGGGCCGACTTCGAGGGTGCTGTTGTCTAGCATCACTGCTGGGCGTGGGTACCAAACCTGGGTGCCGTACGGGTTGGACCAATTGCGGGCGCCATCGATGGAGGATGCGACGATGGTGGCGGTGGAGTTGATCAGTCGCAGGCCTTCCGAGCTCTGTGGGAACGCCGACAGGATTCCGAGAGGGGTGAGCACTAGCGTCGGAGTATTGCTTCCTATCAGTGTGTTGGACATCAGCAATGTCGAGTTGATGGCTGTGACGGGGGTGCCTCCAATGGCGGCCGTGCAGTGGCGCAAAACGACGTTGGCACAGTTCGTGAAGCGAAGAATCCTGCCTCCGTACCCGCCACTGATGAGGTCAGCTCCCTCAATGATAATGTCGCCTTGGCAGTTGCTCGCATCCACGCCAATAGGATTGCTAGAGGGATTCCCCAGAGTGCCGAACTCCATGTGGCTCAATATCACTTGATGGCCGGTTCCGATCCCTGAGACCGTAATGAGGCCGTTGATGATTACACCTGGGCCCCATTGACTTGCGCTGAATCCTACGATTCGCAAGGGTTTATTGATCGCCGTAGCTGTGTATGCGGTCCATCCGGCACACGGAACTGCGGTGCGGTACAGCCAAATCTCATCTCCCGGTGCTGCGGCAGCCACAGCCTGCGGCAGGTCGGTGAAATCAACATTCGGCCCGCCCATGCACTCTACTCGCCAAATGCGTTGCGCGGATAGATGCGTAGGAATGAGCCACGCGGTGGCAAGGATCACGACGATTCGCAAAGACATGGTTACTCTCCTGGAAGGGTGAATCGCCACAGGCCAAAGGAGCCCGAAACGTACAACTCTGGCACTGTGTCGTTGTCGAGATCCTGCACGTGGATCGAATTGTAGAAACCCGCCGAGCCGGGTAGGTGAGCGGTCCATAGCACCGTGTTGAGACCTTCGTCCATCACGATGATGTCGCCGGCCAGAGTGCAAACAATGACTTCGCTGCCGGGAGCGGGCAGCAGATTGGCCAGTTTCAACCCGACGACGCCATAGCCTCCGCGCGGGAGTGAACCGCCTTTGTAGAGTTCCTTGGAGGAAGGCAACGAGAACCCATATCCGGGTGTCCAGGTCAGGCGATGCACTGTGCCCGCGGCCACCTCATTGTCATTCAATGATCCGGTGGGGTTCGTGTAGTCGGCGGGTGGCGCGCATGGCCCATAGAGCGTGCCAGTCCAGATCGTCAGCGATCCGTTAGTTTCCGCTCGCACGTCGAGCGCGCTGCCGCCAAGGCCAAAGTCGGTCGGCGTGCTTTCCAGTGTGCCGATGTCATGGTACTCACCGTCGTTCCCCGTCCTCATTTCACCAGGGCGCACAACCCTGATGCGGCCACCGGGGCACCCGAGCACGAGTGCGATATCTCCGGTCGACAACTCGACGGCGCGAATCGACTGTTGCGAAAGCGCTGGTGTGTGAGTGATCAGGCTGCGCATTTCGTGGTAGGCGCACTTGTCACTGTTGCTGACGTTGTATTCACTAGTCGACGCCCAAATCCCGGTAACGCCCCACGACGATGTGTCAAAGCGGAAGCCTTGCAGGAGGTTGCCCCAGCCTTCGCGTGCAGACCAAAACCACGCCTCGCGTCCGACCGGCTGCGTTCGATCCAGGACCGAGCCGCCTAACGGGTGCACTGCAAACCCTTCAAATATGGTGGTTCCTAGGTGTGTTAGCTTGTCCCAATTGGAATGTATCCAATAGGGACTTCGCTCGTAGAACGCGCCTGCGCCGTCTTTCGGGCACCACGGCCGCCCATCCACAGATGAAACTCCTGAATTGTTGGTGATCCGCAGGTGATTAGTGTTGAACGACAAAGGGTTGGTAATCGGTTGATGAACACCAGCCACCCGGTTGCCAAGATCACTCCAGCCGCGCGCACCAGTGGAAGAGAAGTCACGCCCCGCCAACGTTGCGGCACCACCGTGCGTCACGCGCCAGTACGCACCCCGCTGGTCCAGCACGTGCAGGTCGTTGTCGCCGGCGCGCCGCGAGACCGCCCAGCACGCCGCAAGGCTCTGATTGGTTCGTGGCTGGATCCCAGATCCCGTGGCAAGATCATAGGTGGGTGATGGCAGCACGGTGGACGGCGTCATCAGATCATTCACGTGCATCCACATCAGTGCCCCCGAGGTTGTCGCCACCACGACCTCTTCCGAGTAAGTGCCGCCGTTGGTCACAAGCTCGCCGACGCAAATCGCATGGCTCTGGCTGCCAAATGGGTAGTACGCAAGACCACCCTGGGCGCTCAGACTGAGGATCTTCTCACCCAGAGGCATGCCGAGTTGGTTGTAAAGCCGCAATACCGCTCCGCTGAGCACCAGCAGGTGGTCGCCGACGGCGTCCTGCGAACTGCCCGCATAGGCGGGAGGCTGGTTGCAGGTTGCGATGTCGTTGATCGCAATCAAGTTCTGCGCCAGCGTGATGGGCAATCTGGTCAGGGATGAGCCGTTGTGGGCACGTACCGCGCCGTTGTCCTCATCGGAGTCCCACGAACTGACCAGCGTGGTATGCGTACCGGCACCCAAGCCGCTCAGGTCGATGGTCATCAATTCCAAGTCGCCCGGCTTGCCTTGGCATGGCAAGTCGAGGACCGGGTCTGGGGCGTGGCCCGAGGACGGCCCCAGGTGCATCAACAGTCCCCGTTGAATGGGCTTCGAACTGGCGGCGAGCCGAGCCTCGGGGCCGTTGTTGTCGATGAACTGCACGTTCGCGATCACTCCTCGATGGGAGAGGATGGAAACCGTCGGGCCGCTCAACACGAAGTCGGCAATGCCAGGCTCGGTCCACTCGTAGATCGGCGTCAGGTCTGGCTTGTAGAAAACGAGACCGCCGTGCGCCGAGCAGAACACGATTTCTGGCCCAGCGTTGATCGATGAGGGCAAGACGTCACCCACTTGCATGTGCCGCGGTTGGCCGATCTCCCATGGCAATTGCACCGAGCTGATCACGTGCAAGTCGGACGAGCTGAGTCGGTGCAGGTGACGGCGGGTGCCGACCACCAGCTCCCAGCCGTTGCCCGCGGTGACGGCGGTCATCGCAAAGGCTTGGTGGCCGAGGCCCATCGGTGTGCCAAGCGGTAGCAGCGTCGAGCCATCACCCGGATTGCTGTGCGCGACCTTCTTGAGGTTTTGCGAGCTGGTGTTTTCGACGACGAACTTGGACACGACGCCTTCGGTGCTGCCGACGAACAGCGCGCCGCCGCGAATCAGCATGGCCTCCTTGTAGCCGAGCATCGTGCCGGCGGCGCCAGGCTGCGTGGCGTGGAACCACGCGTCATCGCGGACCAAGGCTGGGCTCGAAGTGGTCATTGCTGGTCCCGGACGGCCGAGTGCCCATTCGTTCGGATCGTCGAGACCGCGCATTTCCTGGGATGGCGACCTTGGCTGCGAGGCTGGCGGCGCTGGCAGCGGGGTGCTGCCTAGGACTTGGGCATAGCGCTGGGCGATGGCGTCTTGGATCAGATCCTGCAACACGTCGTGCCCGTGGAACGTGCCACCACCCGTGTAGGCGTTGTGAAAGTAGCCACGTTCGTGGCAGGCGTTCTCGCCGATCATCCAGCCGAAGCGATTGGCGGTTGGCGAACCGAACGAGCTGTTGCTGTTGACGGCGCGTGACGGCAGCCATGCACCACTGATCACCCGCACCCAGTCGACACCTGTTGACGTGATGTCCTCGTCGCCGTTGCGGAAGCAGGCCGGGCGATAGAGCTGTCCACGAGCGAATCGCGCCAGTTGGGAGATGTCGTGAATCCAATAGCCCTGGTCCCACGCGTACTTCCCCCAATGCAGGAAGTCCGATTCGTCGATCGTTGTGTTGCCTGCACCCGCACCGCTGAGTTGGGAAACTGCGTGTTTGAGGTCGTGTTCGCCGAACATGCGTTGCACGCTCGGGTTGATGACCTCGCTGAAGTTGCCATGCACCAGATCCGGGCGGCGCAGCGCTGACCACATCGCTTGGTGGCCGCCGTTGCTGCCACCGAAGAACACGCAGTAGACCTGAGAGTCCATCTGGGCCTGGTTCAGAGCTGCGGGCATGGGGTTGCGGCCGAGAATCGGATCCTCCATCAGGATGGCCTTGACCGCTTGCAGCATCTGGAAGTCGCGCTGCTCATTGAGGGTCGTCTGGCGATGGACGACGCTCGGGACCGCGTAGGCCATGATCGGGTAGAAGGAGGTTGGCAGCGTCAAGACGGCCAAATCAGGCCGTTCAAAGACGTCGCCGATGTTCCAGTTCCAGTTGTTCTGGAAGTTCGTCAGCGAACGTACAGGGTCTAGTTTTTCTCTGCGCCAAAGCCCGTCGGGGCTGAAGATACCAGGATAGATTTTGGTCCAGTTGAACCGCCTGTCGGCGTGATCTTTCGGAAAGACCGTGGTCTCGCGGGTGTTGATGCAGATGACGATCTTGCTGTTGGTAGTAGGGTTGGCGAGCGGGCGGAACATCTCGAAGGCGCCCTGGTCGACATACTTGCCGTTGCCGAAGGGCCCCGATCCGGCTTGCATCGTCCCGTAGATTGGATGGATACTAGGCAGAGGCACGTTGAGTGGACGCAGGTAGCCGTACAACCTCTGGACCGTGGTGCCGCCGTTTTGGCCATTGGGGTGTGTCGAGTCAGTCCAAACGAGTGAATGCCAAAGGGTTGCTTGCCCAACCAAGAGCGGCGTGTGCACTTGGGCAGCCGTTATGTGGGCGCCGTCGTCATGGTCGAACCAACCGCCGTAGTCAGCGACTGGCGAGCCTGCGGGCGCGAACCCTTCCCCGTGATTCCATTCGACGTTGCCAGTCTCGACATACTGGAGCAGCGGTGAGGATCCGTTGCGTACTGCTCCCGTCAGCAGGTCGGGGGCGATCCCGGGATGCACGTGGCGGCTAGTGATTGGCTGCACAGGGGCTTGCTGGGCGGGTGCGGCCGCGGCTAGCAGCAGGCAGCAGGCAGCAGGCTAGAAAGCGAGGCGCGACGACGGCTCTGCATGGTGAACAACTCCCGTTAGAAGGCGCGACGGTAGCAGAGTCCGCAGGCGCAGCAATCCCCCATGGCAGGGCCGGGGCGCGCCCCGCCCTGAAGCACAACCGGCCAGACGGGCTCGTAGCCCAACGAAGCTCCCACACCGACCAGGAAGTCGAGAACCCCTTGTGCCCGCCACGCCACCCGCTAAGCGATGCGGGTCGTGAATCGTGATTTCGACGTGATCGTCGTCGGCGGCGGCCACGCCGGCGTCGAGGCAGCGACCGCATCGGCCCGTTTGGGTTGCCGCACGGCCATGGTCATTCTCGACCCGGCCGCCATCGGCCGCATGTCATGCAACCCAGCCATCGGCGGCTTGGCGAAGGGCCAGCTTGTGCGCGAGGTCGATGCGCTCGGCGGCGAGATGGCGCTGGTCACCGACCAGACCGGCATCCAGTTCCGCATGCTGAACACCAGCAAGGGTCCGGCTGTGCGTTCGCCGCGCGCCCAGTGTGATCGGGATGCCTACAACCACACCATGGTGGCGCGGGTGCTCGGCTATGCGAACCTGACCGTGGTGGCGGGTGAGGTGGTCGACTTGCAACGCAACGCGCGCGGTGACGCGGTGGGCGGCGTGGCCTTGCGCGATGGCACCGTGCTGCAGGCGCCGGCGGTGGTGTTGACGACCGGCACGTTCTTGGGCGGCAAGTTGTTCGCGGGGGCTTGGGAAGCGCCGGGCGGACGCCATGGCGAAGCACCGGCCGCGCGCATCAGTGAATCGCTGCGGTCGTTTGGTATTCGGCTTGGGCGGCACAAGACCGGCACGCCACCGCGTCTGCATCGCGACTCGATCGATGTGTCGGCGCTCGAAGTGCAACCCGGCGACGAACCGCCGCAGCCGTTCTCGTTTCGCACCGAACGCCTCGAGGTCGAGCAGATGCCGTGTTGGTTGACGCGCACGACACCGGCGACCCACGCCATCATTCGCGCCAACGCGCACCTCTCGCCGATGGTCCAGGGGCGCATCCAAGGGGTGGGGCCGCGCTACTGCCCGAGTGTCGAGGACAAGGTGGTGCGCTTTGCGCAGCAGGATTCGCATCCGGTTTACCTCGAACCCGAAGGGCGCACTTCGCACGAGGTCTATCCCAACGGCGTCAGCACGAGTTTGCCCGAAGAGGTGCAGGTGCAGTTCTTGCGTACGATCCCAGGGCTCGAGCAGGTGGAAGTGCTGCGCCCTGGCTACGCGGTTGAATACGACTACATCCTGACCGATCAGATTCGTGGCGACTTGCAGGTGGCGACGTTGCGTGGGTTGTTTGCCGCTGGGCAGATCAACGGCACCAGTGGTTACGAAGAGGCGGCGGGGCAAGGGCTGATCGCGGGCTTGAACGCGGCGCGCTTTGCCCGCGGGCAGGAGCCGGTGGTGCTCGATCGCGCCACGGCATACATCGGGGTGATGGTCGATGACCTGTGCCGCGTCAACCCGACCGAGCCGTACAGAATGTTCACGAGCCGCGCTGAGTTTCGGTTGCTGCTGCGCAGCGACAACGCCGATCGGCGGTTGTCGCCGCTTGGGGAACGCCTTGGCTTGGTGGGGGCAAAGCAGGCCGCCACGGTGCACACGAAGGAAGCTCGCATCACGGCGGCCCGGCGATGGCTCGATTTGCAACGTCGCCAAGGCAAGACGTTGACCGAGTGGCTGCGCCGTCCTGAAGTCACGGTTGGCGAGGTCGTGACGTGGGACGAGACACTGGCAGGCATGGCGTTGACGCCGACCGAGTTGGCCGAAGTCGAAGCGGAAGTGAAGTACGCCGGCTACATCGATCGACAGGCGATGGAAGTCGAGCGCTGCAAGCGAATGGAGGAGCGGCGCATTCCCGAGACCTTCGACTATGCGCGCGTGCCAGGACTCAGCAACGAAGCGCGCGCACGACTGCTGCAGCGTCGACCGCTGACGCTCGGCGAAGCGTCGCGCGTCGCCGGTGTGCGCCAATCGGATGTGCAACTGCTGCTGGTCGTGCTCAGCCGCTGAGGCGGCGAGCGATCACATCTGCAACACGGCTTTGACCAGCGTCTCGGTGTCGCCACTGCCGGCGTCGGCGCGACGGCGCACGCGGTCGACTTTGTCGCGCGCGTCCTTTTCCGAGTAGCCGAGGGTGACGAGGGCAGCGATGGCGTCATCCGCGGATTGGTTGGGCATTGCACGGCTGCCAGGTTCGGTCGACCCCAGGTCGAGCTTGCCCATGGCGTCGCGCAATTCTAGGCACAGGCGCTCGGCCGTCTTTTGACCGACACCCTTCACGGCCTTCAGAGCCGCGGTGTCACCGTGGGTGATCGCATGCGCCAAATCGGCTGGGGCCAGCACGCTCAACAGCGCCAGCGCAATCGATGGACCGACGCCACTGACCGAGAGCAAGCGCCGCGCCAATTCGCGTTCGGCGCGCGAGGCGAAGCCCAGCAACGAGGGCATGCCATCGACGACGTGCAGCAGGGTGTAGACGATGCGGGTGCTGCCCAGCTGCAGTTCTGACGCGGACGTCAGGCTGATGCGCAGCTCGTAGCCGACGCCGCCGCAGCGAACGACCGCGCGCGACGTCTGCTTCTCGACGACTTCCCCGAGCAGGTGGTCGTACATGCGGTGAGTCGGCTCAGAGAGTGGGCAAGAATTGGCTGCCAACTCTCGGCGTGGCCGCGCAGGCGGCCACCAAAGGCAATCTGAGAGCCTGTACCATGGTGTCTCTCAGGCTCTCAGCCGCGCAGCGACAAGCCGAAATCGTCGAGCTTCGTCTTGATCTCGTTCAGCGACGTCTGACCAAAGTTCGGGCACGCCAACAGCTCGGCCTCGGTCTTGATCGCCAAGTCGCCGATGGTGCGGATCTTCAGCAGGTCGACGATGCGACGACTGCGCACCGACAGATCGAGTTCGCTGATTGGGCGGCGCGATGGGTCTGGGCTGTTTGGGTCCGGTTGCTCTTCGGGGCGAACCGCTGGCTCGGTCATCTCGCCGAGGTCCTTGCTCATCAGCTCGTCGGCGGTCATGCCGAGGCGGAGGCCCTTGTTCTTCAGGATCTCCTTTATTTCGGTCAGCGACGTCTCACCGAAGTTCTTGTAGCTGAGCAATTCGGCCTCGGTCTTCTTGACCAAGTCGCCGAGCGTGCGAATGTTCATCTTCGCGAGGCAGTTGCGGCTGCGCACCGACAGCTCGAAGTCGTTGATCGGGGTGCGCAGGAGCTTGTTGCGCTTGTCGTCGCGGCGCTCCTGGTCCTCGTCGTAGTACATGTTGAGCGCAGCGGCCGCATCGCGCCGATACAGCCGGGCGCGCGTGTTCTCGGGGTTTGCTTGCAGGGCGAGGTCGAAGCACTGCATGGCTCGGCGGTAGTTGCCCATGTCCTCGTAGAGGATGCCCAGGTTGACGACACAGGCGACGTTGACGGGCGGCGCCATCAAGGCGCGTTCGTACAGTTCGCGTGCTTCTTCGTCTTCGCCGCGCAGGTCGACATTGAGCGCCAGCCGGAAGGTCGCACCCTTGTGGACACTGTCGATCGAGAGCACTTCGTCGTAGCACTCGATGGCGGCAGTGATCTCGCGATTGAGTTCCAGGGCGCGACCGGCGAAGTACTTCTGGTCCGCTAGGCTCAGCAGCGACTTCAGCTTGTGCGCGTCCGCCGTCATGCGCTCGACGTCATTGGTGTGATCGAGTGCGCGCAGCCAGACCATCGCTTGCACCGGATCCGACTCGCGGCGCGACAACAGCTTGGCAGCTTCGTCGATGTGGCCGAGAGCGGCCTGGCTGCTCGCCAGACAACAAGCCACCACGGGGTTCGTCTTGTCGGCCGTCATCAACGGCACCGCTTCTTCGTGGCGGCCGAGTGCCCACAGGGCAACACCGCGTGCCGTTCCTTTGGCGCGAGGTTCCGACAGCCAGTCGCGCAATTCCTGCAGCGAGTCGACCGATTGAAACACCGCGGCGCGGAATGCATCGAGCTTGGTCGGCGTCAGGTCGCCGGCCAACAGGGCCGTAGGGTCGAGCGAAGGGATGGGAGCCGTGTCCGTCATCGTGAGTACGTCGCGTGGCCTTCCGCACCGGCGAAGGCCGGGCCGGGTCTGGCCACCAAAAGGGTCGAGCAGCCTAGGACTTTGCCCCCATCGGGGTCAAGTTGTCCGGTGAACAGGATTGTGGGCGCGGGCCTGGGCTTCGCCATAGATCGCTACCAGATCGCTCGCCATGGCGGCAAAACCCCGGGCGCGCGAACGGGCGGTGCGCGCCAAGCGGTGCACTTCCCGCGGGTCATCGCACAGGCGCAAAATGGCCGCAGCCCAGGCCGCGACGTCGCCCGGTGGCAGCACGACCCCCTGTTGGCCATCGATCACGGCATCCTGAAGGCCGCCCACCCGGCTCACCAGCACCGGGCGAGCGGCGGCCAGCGCTTCGCGAACGGTGAGCCCAAAGGCCTCGTGCCACAACGCGGGCGCCGCCAGCACGTCGATGTCCTGCAGGATGGCGGGCAGCGCGTCGAGTCCGTAGGGGCCGAAGTAATGCACGCCGCTATCGGGGCGCAGCCGGGCAAAACAGCGCGTCGCATAACTCTCATCGCCGTGATACGGCACCACATTGCCGTGGATGCGCAAGGTGACCCGGCCCGGCGGCAGCTGCGCGATCGCATCGAGCAACACGTGCAGACCTTTGCTGGGCATCACCGTGCCGAGGTAGCCAAGGCGCAGCGGACCCGGCCCGACGCTGGGCGGGTCAAGCTGCATCAGGCGTTCGGTGTCGACGCCGTTCTCGACCACGAGGAAGCGCTGTTCGGGCACACCCAAAGCCACGAAGGGCGGGATGGCGCGGGCGCTCGGCACCACCAAACACTGCGGCATGGCGAGCGCGCGCAGGGCGCGGGCGTGCACGGTGGCCACCTCGGCGTCGCGATTGTGCGCGTTCAGCCACCACGGGAAGGTGGCGGTCAGGCACTCGCCACAGCGAGCGATGCTGGCGGTTTCACAGCGTTCTTCGCGGCGATGGAACATCTGGCCGCGTGGGCAGAACAGCCAGTAGTCGTGCAGAGTCAGTACGGTCGGCACCTGCGCGTCGGCCAGTTCGGCTAGGCTGTCGGTCGACATCCCGGTCAGGTGGTGCACGTGGGCGACGTCGAACCGCACCCCATCAGCCAAGCGCCGGGCGAGGAACGTGCGCATCGCTGCCGCCATCGGCGGGGAGGTGTAGATGGTGGTGAGGTTGGCAACCTGTTCCCAGCGATAGGCGACGCGGGTGATGCGCGGATTGGCGTCGCTTAGGGTGGTGGGTTCACCCTGTTGGGTGCCCGGCAGGTTGGCGCGCGCGAAGATCTCGACGTCGTGACCAGCCTGGACGAGGGCTTTGGCAAGGCCGTCGACGTGCTGCTCAACTCCCCCGACGCTGTCGGGGGGCAGGCCGTGGCTGATCAGCAGAATGCGCATGGCGAAGACGATGCCGAGCGGTACCGGCGGCTGCAATCGACGTCGCCAATGAAAACCGCGTCGCGGCCGGCACGTTCCCGTTCGACCAGCCGACGCTTGGGTCGCCGAACGCTCGCCAGGTGGTCCCGCTCGGGCAGGGTGGGCACACGCAGTCGGGTCAGCTCATGGCGCACGTGCCGTTTGCCCCGCGGCTTGGCGAGGCATGGTTTCGGTTGACGCTGAGTGGGGCGACTCCTGGGGAGCCGACGTTCTTGATGTTTGACGGGGCCTGCGGTCCGGGTGCGGTTTTGTTCAACCTTGAACTCGGCATGACGTCGGCCTTCCAGATGTTCTACACCGGCTAGGCCCAGTCGATGGTGGCGGGCACGACCGGGGTGGTGCAGGTGCCGTTGCCGCTGCCGAATGTGCCGTCGCTCAGCGGCCAACCGCTGTATGCGCAGTGGCTGGTGCTGGAGCCGTCGCGGCAGTGGCCAGTGGCAACCTCGAACGCGCTCTACATTCCCTTGCTGTAGAGCGGTCAAGTCCACGTTTGACCGCACCAAGGTGCTTCGCTACTGTCCTTCCCCCGCCATGTGAACGCGGCGCGATTCCCGCGCCGTCGGCGAGCGTGCTGCCATGAAGTTGAAGGTCCGTCGTTCGAAGCTCAAGCGTCTCAAGAAGGTCGGTTTCCGCACGCGTAGCAAGACCACGGGTGGCCGCAAGGTCATCAAGCGGAAGATCAAACGCTCCGGTAAGTTCCGCGTCGGCTAGGAGCCCGCGAAGCCGGCCCCGCCGCTACGGCGATCGGCCCAGATCCCACGGCCCAGATCACACGGCCCAGATCACACGGCCCAGATCACACGGCCCAGATCACACGGCCCAGATCCCATTTGGCCAGTGCTAGGGCATCTGCCTCGGGCGGCGCGTCGGCGCGCGCGGGGTTCTTCTTGGTTGCGCCCTGCCTAGGCAACGCGCACGCATAGAGCCGCGCGCAGGCATTGGGGGCGAACGACTGCGTTGCCGGGCTCGGGCTAACTGGGTTGCCGGGCTCGGCCTACTTGCCCGGCAGTTGACGCTTCAAGAACTCCATGTCGGCCGCGAACTGCGACAGCGCTTCGCGGTCGCCGTCGCCGACCTTCTTGAACTTGGCCGTGATGCGCACGCCACCGTCGGCGCTGGCTTCGACCGAATCGACGGTCGCCATCAGCTCGAAGAAGCTGCGCTTGATCATCTTCACCTGGAACTTCAGGTGGATTTCGCCGCCGCTGAAGAACAGTTGCTTGCCTTGTTCGGCGCTGATGCCGGCCTTCGAGCCGTTCCACAGGAACTGCACCTTGTGGCTGTCGACATTCGACATCTGGCCAACCAGTGTCTTCTTGCCGCCGATCATCTTGTTCCGGATTTCGTCGAGGAACGAGATCATCACCTTCTCGTGATCGACCGGCGCATCGCCCGCCAGTTCCTTCTGGTTGAGATGCTTGATGACGGCCTTGATGGCGTCGCCTTCGGTTTCGTGCAGCGTGATGAGCTTGTCGATGCCAACCTTGTTCATCACATCGCGCACGAACGGGGAGGCCTGCGCCACCATCAAATCACCACCTTCTGCCCGGCAGCGCTTGTGCGCTTTGATGACCGCGCCGAGAGCCGTTGAGTTGATGAACTTCACTAGGCGCATGTCGAGCACGAGGTGGTTGACCCCGCGTTCGATCAAGGTCTCGACCTCTTGCATCAGGGCCGGGCAATAGAACGTGTCGAATTCGCCTTTGAGGGTGAGCGTCGCGTAGTCGTCGTGCAGGGACTTGTCGATCTTCATGGGAGAGGCCGCAGCGTGAGGGGCTTCGAACGGTGGGACGCGGCGGATTCTGGCCGAGCGCGGCTCCGTTCGCAACGAGGGACCTGCGGTCTGTTGGGCGGGGGCCACGATCCGGTGATCGGTGTGCGTGCGTCGTGTAGGGCCGCTGGCTAGAGTCTGCCGGCCTCATGAAATGGAACTGGCCCTGGAAACGCGAAGAACCGAAGTCGGCGGGCCCAGCGCGGTCGTCCGGGTCGGGTTCCGATCGTGAGCCGTCGACGATCCTGACCGGTGACGCCACCGAGGACTCGCGGTCGCTGCAGATTCTGTTGGACACAATCGCGGCGGTCACCGCCAACATCGACCTCGACTCGGTGCTGCGCGACATTGTCGATCGCTCGTTGCAGGTGACCCGCGCCGAACGCGCCATCCTGCTGCTCGGCAATGCCTCGGACAACCTCGTGGTGCGGGTCTCTTTGGATCGCGAAGGTCGCTCGCTGGCTGGCGACTTGCAGTGGTCGAAGAGCTTGGTGCGGCGCTGCCTTGAGGAAGGCTTGGCCGTGCGGTCGGTGGTGCAGTCCGATCAAGAAGCGTTGGAACTCGGGCAGTCGGTCTACGACCTCAAGCTGCGGGCGGTGATGTGCGCGCCGATGCGTTCACGCAATCGCACCGTCGGTGTCATCTACGTCGATTCGCGCGCCGTGCGCCGCGAGTTCAGTGCGCGCGACTTGGCGTTGTTTGGCGCCATCTCGGCCCAATTGGCGATCTCGGTCGAGAACGCGCGTTTGCACGCCGACTCACTCGACAAAGTGCGGCTGCAGAAGGACGTCGAGATCGCCCGGCGCATCCAGCAGCACTTGTTGCCACCCGTTCCCAAGGACCTGCGCGGCTTGCAGGTGGCGTTGCGCTACGTCGCGGCCGAGCAGGCATCGGGCGACACCTACGACTTCGTACCGCTGCGCGATGGGCGGTTCGCGGTCATGATCGGCGACGTGACGGGCCACGGCGTCGGGGCGGCACTGTTGACACACGCCGTGCAAGCAGCCTTGCGCAGTTACCTCGAACTCATCGATGACTTGGCGACGATCGTCACCCGCATCAACCAGCGGTTGGTGGCAGGGGTCGAGACCGGCAACTTCATGTCGCTGCTGCTCGCCATCGTCGACCCCAAGTCGCACACGCTGCATTACGTCAATGCGGGCCATCCTGGCCTGGTGCTGTGCCAAGCGAAGGGCGTCACCGTGCTCGAGAAGACCGGCATGGTGCTCGGCGTGGTTGGGGATCAGGTCTACCGCGAGAGCCCGCCGGTGGCGTTGCAGTCGGGGGACTTGCTGTTCTTGCACACGGACGGCGTCGACGAAGCCATGTCGACGCAGCGTGCGGTGTTCGGCGGCGAACGCCTGCAGGCCGTGTTGACTCGGGCCCGCCAACAGTCAGCGGATGGCGTGCTGACCGAAGTCGACGTGGCGCTGCGAGAACACGTCGGCACGGGCTCTATCGAGGACGATTACACGATGATCGCCGTCAAGTTGCTGTGACCACTTCTCCTCGCGTTACTCGTCTTTGGACTCGGCCGTCGGTGTTGGTGCCGCTCTTGTTGCTGGCCGCGGTTGGCGTTGGCTTGGCCGTAATGCAGGTTTTGGCGGCCGCCGATGCCGCCAACGAGCGAGCCAAGCTGTTGGTTGACGTCGACGCCACCTTGGCCAAGCCCGAAGTCGAGGGCGGCGAACTGTCGCGTCTCGTCACGGCTTTGCAGAAACTGTCGGACCACGACACGGCTCACGATGCGTTGTCGGCGCAGGCGCGCATCGAGTTGGCGCGCGCCCGACCAGAGCGGGCGCAGCAGCTGTTCGGGGCCATTGCGGGCCAGCCTGGCGCGACGCCGAGCGAGCAGGGACTCGGCGCGCACATTCTGCTGCGCCTGCACGAAGCGGGAACGGCGGACGCGTCGACGGCGGCGGGCATGCTGCAGGCGGCGATCGGCATGGCGGAGGCTTCGTATCGCGAGAGTCGGCAGCCCGGTGATCTGCTGCGAGCATGGCAGGCGGCGGAGCGGGCGCGCTTGCACGATCGTTCGGCGGGGTTCGCGCAGCAGTTGACCCAGAACCACGCCGAGGCGGCCGAGAGCAAGTTCGTGCACTTCGCGGTGGCCTTCGATCCGAACGTCGGCGGTGGCGCGGTTGAGGCGGTGATGGCGGATCTCGTGCCGCCACCGGTGGAAGGCCAGGCGATGCACGCGTTCGCGTTGCTGGCTGCGCGCGACATGCCGAATGCGATCAAGGTAGCGGAGCAGGCGCTGGCGCGGGGAGCGGGCGTCGCCGTGGTGCGTTGGGCGGCCGCGGTCACCTTCCACGCCGGCGTGCTCGCCAGCGCGGTTGGTTCGGAGGAAAGGGCGCGCTGGGTGGAGCGGCGCGATGCGCAGCTGGCCTGGATGACTGGCGGCGGCAATGCCGACGAAGCGCGGGCCAAGCAATGCGCGCAGATGCGCGAGATTCGCTGAGTCGATTTCGCTGAGTCGTTCGCTGAGTTAGTGAAACAGGACGAGCACGGCTACCAGGGCGAGGGCCGCGAACACCGGTGCGACGAGCACGCGCGGCAAGCCGAGATTTTGCGCGATGTGGGTGAGGTGTCGACGATCCCCAACCCACGGCGGCAAGCCGAGCCACAGGCGCGCGGCGATCACTTGCACGAAGTCGACGCACTGCACGGCGACCAACGACAGCGCCGTGTACTCAATTCGCAAGTGCGGCCCCACGGCGAGCGCGCTGGCGATGCCCAGTGTGTAGGCGCCGGCGTCGCCGAGGAACAACCGCGGATGTGGCCAGTTCCACGGCAAGAACGCGAGGGCTGTGTAGCCGGCGGCGATGAGCCACGGCGGGCCACCGGCCGTCAGCAGCGTGATCGCCGCCAAGCCTGCGCAAACGCCATCGGTGTTGTCGAGAAAGTTCGTGGCGTTGGTCAGCAGGAACGCGAACACGAACATGGCGAGCCATGTCGTCGGTTCTTGGCGGGCGTCGACGAGAGCCTGGGCCGCTACGGCCGCGGCCAAGGCGAGCAACACTGCCTTTGGTCGCCAACCCAAGTCCTTGCCATGTTCTTTGCCGCGGTCGTCGAGGAAGCCCGTGACGCCCGCGATGCCGAGCGCGCCAAGTTGCCACCAGCTGGCGGTGGCGACCAGCCACGGCGCGAACGCTGGCAACAAGAGCACACCAGCCAGCGGCAGCGGTCGTGCGTGCAGCTTGCGACCGGGTCGCGGCGGATCGTCTGGCAGCCAACCGAGCACGTGGCGATTGCAGACAACACCGAGTGCCACGATCGCGGTCGTGATCGCCAGAGCCCACTCGGGAGCGATCATCGATAGAGGCTGTGCGCGGCGATGTAGTCGCGCACGTTGGGGCTGAGTGCCGCCAGATCTCGTTCTCCCGCGCGCCAGCGCCGCCGCAGATCGGTGGCCGCGATCGCGTCAGCCGGCAGTTCCAACACATTCGCCAGCAGGCGAGCGCGCTGGTCGGCGGGCAGCGGAACCCTCTGCACGACGTCGGCGGTGACCGGGAAGCCGACGCGTGGGTATGTGACCACGGTGCACAAGGCCAAGATGCGCTCGGGCGAGCGCCAGGTCGCGAGCAGCGGCAGGTTGTCGCTGCCGATCAGGAAAAAGAGGGGCCGCTGCGGGGCGCTGGCGTGCAGTTCCTCGAGGGTGTCGACCGTGAAGCACGGCCCGCTGCGATGCAGTTCGCGGTCGTCGATCACGACTTTGGGCATGCCTTCGAACAGCAAGTAGCACATCGCCAAGCGGTCCGCAGCGGGGGCCATGTCACGATCCCCCTTGTGCGGGTGGTCGCCGGCTGGAATGACGCGCAATTCGGCGATCGGCAGCCTTTCCAGGGCGACCGCGGCCAGGCGGCGATGGGCAAGGTGCGGCGGATTGAAGGCTCCCCCAAGCACCCCGAGGCCAAGTGGCTGGTGGGTTGCCTCGCGTCCAGCCAAGCTCGTCATCGCGCGGCAGCCTAGCTCGTTGCGTGTCTTGGCGGAACGGTGCGCACGATCGCGCGGGCCTCGCAAGTTGACTGAAATCTCGGTTGCACACTGTTTTGCTCGTCGCTAGCGTCTGCCGTCCGCGCGTTCTCTCCCGGGCGCGCCGTTCACGGACCCCTTCTTCGCACGATCAATGCGCAAGCTCGCACTCGTCCTCACCCTGTTGCCCCTCGCCGCCTGTTCGACTTTCGGCTGGGAAGGCCAGGGTGGTGGCATTTCCTCCGACCAGAAGAACCGCGGCATCAAGGACGTCGCCGCCCTCAGCAGCGAATACAACTCGCAGCACTTCTTCCGTGAAGTGCGTCGTCGTAGCGACGGCCGCAACAACGCGTTCGGCCGCGACCTCATGTCGATCCAGGACTTCATGGATCGCCACTTGTGGAACTACAACGCCAACGATCCGTACATCAACTACCCGTCGGACACGACGAAGTTGGAGCACATTGGTCGCTTCGGTTTGATGACCGCGAGCAGCTTGCCGCTGGTCGACGAAGTCACGAACCGCTGAACGGACCGACGCGGCAGGTCGCCGCCGATAGGTGGCCGCGGTAGGCCGTCGCGAATCGCTTGACCGCTGACGTTGCGTAGGCAGCGCCAGCGGTTGTTCGTTTGCACGTAGAGCCCTTCAACTGCCGATCAACCGTGATGGTCGAGGTGCAACCGAAGGCCGACAGTGTCACCGTCGTCGTCCCGGCGGTGGCGAGCAGCCATCGTCGCCGACGCCGACTGCCCCGATTCGTCGCGACCGCTGCGTTCACGAGCGCTTGGTCCAATGCCCGAGCACACGGCGCCGGGCAGCGGGGGCGGGAAGGTCATAGTCGTAGGTGCTCACGCGCTGGAACGGTCCGAGCCGTTC
>CANEYR010000098.1 GCA_947444055.1 Planctomycetota bacterium | reverse complement strand
TCTCGACGAGCCGCCCGACCAACGTCTGCACCGTCGTATAGGCCCACTCATTGCCCAGACGCTCCAGCAGCTCACGCACCGTTGCCGGCCCGCTGTCCCACAGCGCCTTGAGGATCGTCAGTTCCGCTTCGGTGATCGTTGCCGACGGTCAACCTTCGCGAAACTCGAGCACGCGCTTGCCGATCGCCCCGATCGCCTCGCGCGCGCCGAGGTGCGCGAGGCCAGCAGCGGCTGACATGAAGAGCCCGGCGTCCGCTTCCTCGGCCAAGACCTTCAGCAGATACGCACGCACCTCGACGGTATCGGCGACGCCGAGACCTTCGAGCACCGTCCACATCGCGAAGTTCGGCAGTTCTGGCCCGCTCGCCAGCGCCAACAAGTGGCGTTCGTCCCCCGGCCGCCACGTGGCCTTCAACATCTCCCACGTTCGAAAGTGCGAGTGCCCGACTTCGAGCAAGGCCATCACCGCCCGAAACCCCTCGCTGTTGTGCGCAGCCAGACGCTGCATCACGGCAGCGTCGATCGTCACGTCGCCGAGCAACCACGCCGAGGCATCGAGCGCCTCCTGCAAGACCTCGCGCGAAACTTGGCGCGCCGTGGCTCGCTCAAGCAGCAACGGCTCGATGGTGCGCGACTTGATGTCGGCAGTGGCCACCAACGGTCGCTGCACTTCCCCACCGCGCTGCTTGCCCGCCGCGGCCTCGGCCGTCGTGAGGACGCGCGTCGTCATCTTCAGAGACCCCGCCATGCGATCGCGGCGCTCGAAGTTGACCTTCAACTGCAGGAAGCGCTCGCCATGGTCGTCTTCCACTGCCCACAAGACGCGCGACGGCATCGAGTCACTGCCGACCTTGAGCTCATCGACCACCACATCGAGCACATGGCGCGCGGCCAACGGCACCCGCACGTAGACGCGCATCGCCATCCGGGAACGCCGCCAGCACCACATAGCCACCTGTTTGGCTGAGGAGTGGCGCGTTCACGGCGAGAACAACGAGAGCAAGCGTGCGCATGGCGAACTCCGTGGGACGCGGCGACTCGTCGAATCTTCCGCCGCCTGCGCCAACAGATCTACCAGCGATAGAAACCCTGCCCCGTCTTCTTGCCGAGTTTGCCTTCGGCCACCATGCGCCGCATCAACTCCGGCGCCTTGAAGCCCGGGTGGTCGAGTTCCTTCGTCAGGTAGTCCGCGATCGCCAGCCGCACATCGAGCCCAACGAGGTCGGTGAGCTTTAGCGGCCCCATCGGGTGGCCGTAGCCGAGCACCATCGCCTTGTCGATGTCTTCCGCCGACGCCACGCCACTGTCCAGCATGCGGATCGCCTCGAGGCCAAGGCACACACCCAGGCGCGAACTCGCGAACCCCGGACTGTCCTTCACCACGATCGCTTCCTTGCCGAGTTGCTTGGCGAACGTCGTCACCGCGTCGATCGTCGCCTGGCTCGTCGCGTCGGTGCGCACCAGTTCGAGCAGGGCCATCAGCGGCACCGGATTGAAGAAGTGCATGCCGATGCACCGCGCTTGCCCGCTGACGCCGGCGAACACTTTGGCCAGCGACAGCGACGACGTGTTGCTCGCCAACACACACGTCGGCGTCACCACCGTCGACAGCTCGCGGAACAGCCCGTTCTTGAGTTCGAGCTTCTCGGGCACCGCCTCGATCACCAAATCCGCCCCGCGGCAGGCGCCTTTGCGATCGGTCGTGGTGGTGATGCGGCCGAGCACGAGATCGCGCTGCTCCGCGGTGACCTTGCCCTTGTCGACGCCCTTCTGCAAAAAGTCGCGCACGCGCACGAGCCCCTTGCTGACGAACTCTTCGGTGATGTCCTGCAGCACCACGCTGGCGCCCGCCTGCGCGCACACCTGCGCGATGCCAGCTCCCATCGTGCCGGCGCCCAACACCGCCACCGTCGCATAGATCGTGTCCGTCATCGTCTTAGCCCTTCTTCTGCTTTTGCAGGAACGCATCCATGCGCGCCTTCTTGTCGTCACTGTCAAACAACACGGCCTGCACCGAACTCTCGAACGCCATCGCGCTCTCGTGGCCAGGCCGCGACAACGCATTCAGCGAACGCTTGGCGCCGCGCACCGCGAGCCGCCCGTTCTGCGCAATCTCATGCGCGATCGCGAGCGCCTTGCTCACGACTTCGCTGTCAGGAACGACCGCGTTGGCGAGGCCGATGCGCAGCGCTTCCGCGGCATCGACCAGGCGCCCCGTGTAGACCAGCTCGCGCGCGCGGCCGAGACCGATCAGACGCGGCAAGCGATAGGTGCCGCCCGCCGCCGGGATGATGCCGAGCTTCACTTCAGGCTGGCCGAGTTTCGCCGACTCCCCGAGCACGCGCAGGTCGCACGCGATCGCCAGCTCACAACCACCGCCAAGCGCGAAGCCTTTGATCGCCGCGATCACCGGTGCTGGGAACTCTTCGATGCGGTTGAAGATGCCGCTGTTGATCGCCTTCAGCGCATCGCGCGATGTGCGTTCCCGCAGTTGCGCGATGTCCGCACCCGCGGCGAACGCCTTGTCGCCAGCACCGGTGATGACGAGCGCTGCGATCGACTCGTGGTGCCACAGGTCATCGAGCACACGGTGCAGACCATCGACCATCTGCTGGTCGATCGCGTTGCGCCGTTCGGGCGCGTTCAAGGTCACCAGCACGGCATCGCCGTGGCGCTCAGTAAGAACTCGAGGGGCATCGCTCATTGAGGCGAGGATCTTGCCGTCGCGGGCAGCGGACAGCCAGCCACTCGTGCGGCCCCCGGTCACAGCAAGCGCGCCCGCGTCACTGCACGATGACCGCGAAATGCGCCGTGAAGCGAGCCGGGGCCCGCGCCTGTTCGCTGAGCGCTTGCAGATGCAGCGGCAGACCGATCAGAGTCGGCAAGGGCGGCAGCGGCAACGAGAACGTGTGGCGCCCTAGGCCCGCAAGCACGACGCCTTCGAAGAACACGTACCCAGACCCTAGGTCGAGCCACAGTTCGCCCAGCCCCGGCACGTTCACCGGCTGTGGGTGCGGCGCCAGCGCGATCGCGAGCCTGGCCGTGTGATGCAGGGTGGCGTAGCCGGGCTCGCTCCAGACTTCGACGTTCCACGTCTGGCCGATGACCGGCTGCCCCGGGCGCAGGTCGCGATGGCGGTTTACCAGCAAAGCGGTGGGCGTGAAGAACTCGCCGATCAGCACATCCACATCGCCGTCGCGGTCAAAGTCCCCAGGAATCAGCACGGGCGAAAACGCAGTCGAGGTCGGCAAGCGAGTCGGCGCCAGCGTGAACGCGCCCAGTCCATCGTTGATCGCCAAGGTGATCGCGCCCGAAATGGCGCCGCGGAACAGATCGAGATCACCGTCCTCATCCACATCCGCAACGAACAACGATTTGGTGCCCGAGAACGGCGTCGTCAATGTGCTGGTGACGACGAACGCCGACCCCGTGTTGCGCAGCACGACGTCGGCACCGGCGTTCTGGCAACCGAGCACGACGTCGATACGGCCATCCCCATCGAGGTCGCCCCGGGTTGACGAACATCTGGTTGCTGCCACCACTGATCGCCGAGCCGACGGCGGCGATGTCGATGTCTCCATCGCCTTCGATGTCGATGGGCAGCGTCTTCAGCGTGCTCGGGTAGCCCGAGGGCAGCGTCGGCAGATTGCTCACACTCAGATCGGTGAACCGTTCCCCGCCGTCGTTGCGCAGCAAGCGCTGGCGCGGGGTGAACCCAAAGATCGACGCGCCGCCGCAGATATCGAGGTCGCCATCGCCGTCCAGGTCGGCCGCCGCCGCTTCACTCAGAATCGTCGCCGCGACGGCAGCTGGGGTGCGCGCGGTGAACTGCGTCTGGGCAACTACGGGAACGCAAAGTGAGAGCGACAGAAGCGAGAGCAAGGGGCGCATGAGACGGTCGCCATCCTATGTGAAGTTCGACGTGGCAAACGTCTCGCAGGGTTGCCAAGGCGCATCAGTTGAACCGCATCACCGGCGCGTATTCGTCCGCCGCCATTCGACCGCTGTCGATGTCAAAACCAGTGGCGCCGTACTTCCATAGCGTGCGGGCGCGGCGCGGTGCAGCCGGCGGCGGCACTTGTCCGAGCGTGATCTCGATTCCGTCCGAAACCGTCGCTTGGAACGGTGCGTTGACGCCGAGATCAAACAGTAACCACTGGCTGTAGAGCTGGGCGCCAGCGAAGGCAGGTGTCGAAGGCAACGCAATCTGCACCTGCGATCGGCCGAATAGGGCCGACGAGTTGGTGACCGGCACCAACGTCGAGAGCAACACATCGGTGCGCAGGAAGCAGCCGGCCGGCATGCCGAGGACTGTCGCCAAGTTGAGCGGCAGTGGCAGACCCATATAGGTGGTTCCAGAGAGTCCGATCAGGTGCAGCGACACATCCTGCAACGTGCCTGGCGTGGGCGGCCGCACAGCACCTTCCATCTGCAGCGTCAGCATCGACCCCGGCAGAGTCGTCTCCGGCAACGCATAGTGGAACGGCGTGAAGCCATTGCTGCCCGCACAACCGGGGCCGAGCGTGCGAAACGTGCCGTTGCCGCGCGGCGTCGCGAAGGCATCGAGGCGCCACACCGAGGAACCGCTCGATGGCGTCCACAGCAAATCGACGGCGAGCGGTCCGCCCTGCCACGTGAAGTTCGTCGTGAACGGAATGACGACGTTGAACGGCGGCAATCCGGCGCCCGGTGCAGGAGCCACGGGCAACACGAACGATGAGCCGGCGGCGTTGAAGACCTGCGTTGCATTGCCGTCCCACAAGCGGCCGAAGCGCACGTCCTGCACGCCATCGGGAGCCACGATCGCACGGCCGAGGCGCACGGAGAGGCTGCCCGTGAAGGCGCCGTAGCCCTGGGAGGCATAGGTGCGATCTCGGCGCAACGACAACCTGGTCAGCACCGTCCCGACGGGGAAGGGCAACGACGATGGGTCGATGATCACCATGCAGCGCGTTGCCCCAGTGGGTTGGCCCGTGTAGGCGCTGAATGGTGCGTTCATCACGGCGTTGCCGGGGGCCGTCGCGTAGGCAGCAGGCCAGACAAGTTGCGCGAGGGCCGAAGGAGCGACGAGGCCGACGCTGGCGACGACGAGTAGCGTGGAGCGGCAGTTCATTGGAGGCGGATGCTCACGGTGAGATCGTCAAACCAGGCTTCGTTACCGACGGCTCCGAAGGTGCCAAGGTCGAGGCGGGTGTACGAAGGATTCGGTGGCACCACATAAGTCACGGTGAACGACCGCCAGGTGCCGTCGCATGGCAGCGGGCCCGAGAACTGGTTGGGTGGCGCCACGACAGCGAAGTTGTCACCGTTGCCGACGACAATCTGTTGGTTGGCACCGGCGCCGCCGGTGCCGCGGGCCCAGCCACTGATATCCACGGTCTCGCCACCGCGCAGGAATGTGAGCATTTTGTAGACGTTCCCGGAGGTGCCCTGCAGGGTGACCTTCAGGGATTGTGCGCCGCTGGTGCCTGGCCTCAACACACCGGTGTCCGGCAAGCAAGCCACACGGAAACTGCGCCAGCAATCGGGGGCCGCCGAATAGGTCGGAGCCTTACCCTGGTGGCGATAGGCGCCCTCGAAAGCGAGGTTGCCGAGGTTGTCGGGGTCCCACCAACTTCCTAGCTGGATCTGGAAGTCGTCGAGACGGACGGTGGCTGGCGAACCAGTGGCCAAGAACTGTGTGATCACAGGCGCCACCGTGAACCCGGTGGTGAACGTGGGCACTTGCCCACGCTGCCATCCAATCGTTGCATTGCCGAAGGCCTTGCTGGCCGTATTGACACCTTGGCTGACTCGCATGAGCAATTGCCCGCTGGCTGGGGCTTGGGTGACCTTGGCAGCGCCGATCAGGCTCACCGTGGTCTCAGGCGGCAACAGCAGTTGCTTGCTGATAGCCGCCGAGTTGGCGTTCGCCGTGAACGCATACGAATTGGCACCGGGCGCACCCGAGGCAACGTCCGCGACCAGACTTCCGTTCGAGGAGGTGCTTGCCCAGTTCGCTGGCACCCCGCCGGCCAAGAGAGCGGACTCGAAACCGAGGTTCTGCAGATCAAAAGACTGCGCCGGACTCGCCTGGATCACTTGCACCGAGCCGCCGCCAGCCGTGTCGACGATCAGGTTTTGCCCGCCGAACACGTTCTGCGCCGTGATGGTGGCAGCGCCGTTCGTCGTACGCAGCCGCAGCGGGCCGCTACGCACTTGGTTCAAGGTGCAGAGGCTCGAGTTGTGGGCTTCGATCAGACCCGTGGTGCTCAAGCCGATCGACAGGTCGCCGAGCGAGGCATTGGTGATCGACAGCGAGGCGGTCTGATAGAGACTCACCGTGTTGGCAAACACACCCATGTCAAAGCTGCCGACTCCGTTGAATTGCATCTGGCCATCTGTCAACTGCAGCTCGGCGAACAAGGTTGGCCCAGTGACGGTCAGGTTGGTCGCAAGCCCGCTCGCGTAAAGTCCCCATGAACCAATACGGTTCCAGTCATTGGGGCCGCTTCCGGATTGAAACTGCACATTGCCAAGGCGCACCGAGCAGCCTGGCGGCAACGCATGGTGCCCTGGTCGGGTGGTCGAGGGCAACCCCGGTAGCACACTGTAGTAACTAGCCCAAGGGCCGCCGAGCACCGGCGAGCCAACCAAGTTGCTGCCGCGGAAGTTGCACGTAACTCCTTCGGCATTGCGCAGAGTCAGTGTCTGCAGCGGCGCGCCTTGGCTCGCGTTGACCGCAAAGAACTGCCACGTGGGCGAGCGGTGGTTCTGAAACTCGAGGCGATACGGTAGTCGGGCGATCGCCGCCGTGACACCGCTGTGCACGGCTGGGTCGCCATAGACGAGGGCCAGTGGCACGCGCGAACTGAGATCGATAGTGGCGCTGCCAGGTTGGGTGGCCGCGGCGTCGTAGTAGAGACCAACGTTCATCGTGCCGTTGATCAAGCTGGCGTCGCCCATGCCACTCATGTGGATCGCATCGGCGCGATCCCCCTCGTAGAGGCCCATTGCGAACACCGAACCGCCTTTCCAGGCTGGGTTGCCAAACCAGCCATTGCGGCCATCACTGAGCAGGGTGACCATCCCCTGCACCACGGTCTGCCGCGCCAGCCAAGTGCCGCGCAAGTGCAGCAGGCGAGTCTGCGACAGACTGCTCCCGACGTATCCACCACCGACCGTCGAACGCTCGGTGTGCAGAAGTCCGCCTTCGATTCGCCATACGTACTGTTGGTGGAATGTGTTTGGCAGCAAGAGGGCCGAATCGATCACCGTGATGCGCCCTCGTTCTTCGAGGAGAATGTTGCCGCGCACCTTCAACACCGAACGCACGAGGCGCAGTTCGCCGCCGGCGCGCACGGTCAGCGGCGCATTCAGTTCCAGGTGCTGACCCGTGTAGGTCACGGACGTCGTGATCTGGTGGGTGGCGCCGTTGGGAGTGATGGTGTTGATCGCGAGCGTGGTTGGCTCGAAGTCAAATTCGTTGGTCGCTTGGGCGTGAGCGGCAGCCACGGTCAGCCACGCGAACGCGACACCAGCCACGAGACGACGCCTACAGGGTCCTTGCATGAAACTCCTCGATCACCATCTCCGATGCGACGCGACGAGAATGCGTCCGCGGCGCCGATAGACCGCCTGCCGCCTCTTCGCCATGGCCGCTTTCAGATCTTCTTGGCGATCACTTCGTACACCGTCGGGCAGGTCACGAAGTCGCTGACGCTGTTCTTGATCGTCGTCAAATCAGCGAGCAGCTGCTCACAATCAGCCGCCGCCAACTGCCCCATCGCGACCAGTTTCGGTGCGAACGTGCGCCACCACGTATCTGGCCACGCGAACATCGCGTCGCTGCCGCGAGCGATGCGTTGGTGCGCCTGCATGTGTTCGATCCGGAAGCCGTTCTCCACCAGCATCGCGGGCACGCGGCCCATCACGTCCGGGTCACCGCCCTTGTCGCGCCAACTGCGCATCGTCGCCGCCACCGCCAAGTCGTGGCTGCGCCGACGCGCGCGCGCAGCTGTGGCTGGCCGCGCAGCTGCGCTTGCTCGTTCGCATAGCCGACGAAACTGGTGGATTCATCGACCGCGATCACGGCTCCGGTGCTCGTCACCATCTGCGCCAAATCGAAGGACGCGAAGCCTGGTCCCGCGCCAACGTCCAACACTCGTTGCCCCGGCGCCAAACCCGCGCGCTGCCACGCTTGCACCGCGGCGTCGCTCCACAATCGGTGCTGTTGCGCCAAGCGCATGAGCTCGTCGTTACCGGTGCCGAGCACGTATTCACGTTCTGCCATGCTGCTGAATATGCGCACTCGCGCGGCGAGGGCCAGCTTTTGCTCGATGGTGTTCTTCCCTCCGGTCGGTCAATGCGGCAAGACGAGTTGCCGAGGTCCCTACCCCAAGACCGCGAACTGCACGCCGTCGTAAACATCGGCGAGCGACAACTCGCAACTAGTCTCGGGCAGTGCGATCACCGCGGCGAGTGCTTGGTGCACTTCGCGGGCGAACCCGGACGCCGAACGCCTGACCAGAACGATCTGCGCCGACTCCTGTTCGACCAGCAGATAGACCGCTAGGGACGGCAGAGTCGTCTACGCGAGCATCTTCTCGCCTTCGTCGATACGGCGGGTCTGCGGCGACACGACCTCGACCAACACCACCGGCTCGTCCTGGTGCGCATCGGTGGGCGGGTTGGGCCGACAGGTCACCAACGCATCCGGGTAGTAGAAGCGCTGCTCGAACGGCAACCGCACACGCACCTTGGTGTCGTAGTTGAACGCACGGCACGGTCGCCCGCGCAGCTGGCCGCCAAGCGCCACCAGAATGTTGGTCGCGATCTGGTTGTGTGCGTTGCTCGCACCGGCCATCGAGTAGGCGAGGCCACCCACATACTCTCGGCGCGCCGGGGAACGCAACTCGTCAGCGAGGTAGCTCTTCGGCGCAGGCCGATCGGTGTAGTCGATCTCGCGCATCGATCGGACCCTACACACCAAGCGCATAGTGCGCAATCGACGGCGATCGGCGCCTGCACCGCCTCGCTACCCAGCCTTGCGAAACGTCAGGTTCAGCCGGCAACGACCGAGGCGCGCATGCGTGCCATCGCGCACCGGCAACACGCCGTGAAAGCACAGTCGCGACGGTCCGCCCCACACCAGCACATCGCCGTGCGCGAGCGACAGCCGCTGCGTTGGGTCAGTGCGTGCGAGTCCGCCGAACAAGAACGTCGCCGGCAACCCGAGCGATACCGAGACGATCGGCGACGTCATGTCACGTTCGTTGCGATCCTGATGCAGCGTCATGCGCGCACCGGGTTCGTAGCGATTGATCAGGCACGCATCGGCAACAAACTGCGGGTAGCCAGCGGCCGCGGCGGCGCGTTCAGCCAACTGCGCGAACGCAAACGGCATCGCTGGCCACGCCGCACCGCTCACCGGGTCATGGCGCAAGTAGCGATAGCCACGCTCATCGGTCACCCACCCAACCGTGCCGCAGTTGCTCATCGCGACCGACATGCGCAGACCGCCGGGCGTGTGCATGTGGCGGAACGGCGCCGCTGCCACCACCGCCGCGAGCGCCATCGACACCGCTTCGGTCTGGTCGCAAGCAAAGCCGCGCAAGAACCAGGCGCCCGGCGCGAACGACTGCTGCGACGGCGGCGTCGCGAAGTCGAAGCTGCCTTGCTGCACCACTCACTCCGCGGTGGGGCGTTCGCGCGCTAGCAACGCGCGCTTGCGATCGCTGCCCCAGCGATAGCCGGCCAGATCGCCATCGCTGCGCACCACGCGGTGGCATGGCACCACGATCGCGAGCGGGTTGTCGGCACACGCCTTGGCGACCGCGCGCGCGCCGCGTGGCGATCCGAGCCGCTGCGCAATCTCGCTGTAGTTCGAAGTGCTGCCGGCGGGAATCGATCGCAGCGCTTGCCACACACGTTGCTGAAACGCCGTACCGCGCACGTCCAGTGGCAACCCTGGATCCGCTTGTTCGCCATCGACGAACGCGATGACGGTCGCCATACGCTGCACGAACTCGCGAGTGCCGGCCTGCAACTTGGCGCGTGGCAGGCGGCGCTCCAGATCGGCGCGCAGCGCATCCGCGTCATCGCCAAGCAGCACCGCACAGAGGCCGCGCGTGGTCGCCGCCACCAGCGCTGTGCCAAGGGAACAACCCAGCACGGCGAACTCAATGCGTTCCTCGACGCCGCCGGCGCGCGCCTTCTTTGGCGTCATGCCCAGCGTTCGCGACGCCGCCGCATGCAACCGACTGGTCGAACTCAAGCCTGCCTGGTTCATCGCCGCCGTCACCGAGGCGCGTCCGGACAAGGCGTCGCGCAGCCGCTGCGCCCGACGAGCTTCGGCGTAGGCACGCGGCGTCACACCGACCACGGTGCGAAACATGCGCTGCAAATGGAACGAGCTGTAGCCAGCGCGCGCCGCCAACTCGACGAGTCGCGGCGGCCCTACCGAGGCATCGATCCACTGGCAGACCTGATGCACGATGCGCGTGCGCATCGCCGCGTCCGGCACCACACCTTCGGGCCGACAGCGCTTGCACGCGCGAAAACCCGCCGCGAGCGCCGAGGGCCCGCTGGCGAAGAACGCGATGTTCTCGCGCCTCGCATGCCGCGCACCACACGATGGCCGACAGTAGATCCCGGTGGTGCGCACCGCGAAGACGAAGGTGCCATCGGCCTTCGCATCGCGATCGAGCACAGCCTGCCAGCGGACGTCGTCGATGGTGGCTTCCGGTAGCGGCTCGCTCGTCATAGCCCCCACCCTACCGCGCTTGCCGCGGCGAACACTCCGCTTCTTGCGGTTGAACTCAGTCCAGGCGGCGACAGACCCTGCCAAAGTGCGCCGCTAGGCGGGTTACGAGGGCGGCCCGCTGCCGTTCGCTCGCCTGCAGCGCGGCAACCCCAGCTGACAACGCGGACACGTCACAACCAGCCGCCAGCAACTCCGCGCGCCCATCTTGCAGCCACTGCTCGAATGCCTGCGTGCTCAGCTCGATGTGAAACTGAAAGCCATACGAACGCCCAACGCGAAAGGCCTGCTCGTGGTAACGGTCCGAGGACGCCAGCCGGGTCGCCGCCGGCACCGCCGAGAACGTGTCGTGATGCCAATGCGCCGCCATCATGCTGGGCCTTGCCTCGCCGGTGACGGCATCGGCACGTCCGGCCTCGGTCCAATGCACGGCGCCAGCGCCAACCTCAAGTCCGTTGCGGCCACGAAACACTTCGGCCCCGCCAGCGCGCGCCAGCAGTTGTGCACCAAGGCACACGCCAAGGCACGGCGCATCGCACCGCAGCCGGGCGGCCAGCAGCGACAGTTCTTGGGCAAGGAACGGATGCGCCACGGTGTCGAAGGCACTCATCGTGCCGCCAAGCACCACCACGAGATCGGCCCCGACATCCGCGGGCTGCACGGCACGAAAGCGATGCGTGAGCTCGAAGCCTGCTTGCGCCAGCGCCGGCGCCAACCAGCCAGCTCCTTCGTGCTCTTCGTGCGCAATGACAACCGCCTTCATGCCGATCAGCCCCGCACGCAGGTCACGGCGAAGATCACGGCGCTTGCAGCAACGAGTGGATGTAGGCCGTGATGCCACTCGACAACGCGCGACCGTGCAGCTCGACGTGGCTCACTGCAAACAGCCTCGACGTCTCGGCGCCAAACAGCGGCAGCGCGAGTGCACTCGTCACGTTCGCCACGCCGTCCGTGCCGCCGCCGATGTCGCCGTAGACCACGTGGTAGCGCGTCGCATTGTCGACGTAGTTCGCGTTCAACTGCATCGTGATGGCGTCGGGGCGATAGCTCAGATCGATCGCTGCTTGCAGCAAGTACACTTCGTCCGCAGGGATGTTGGGCAGCAACGTCGAGACGAGGCTGTTGCCGAGTTCGGAGCCCGCGTTGGGCACACCCAACAAGATCAGCTGCGCAATCGAAGTGTCCAACGGCGTGTCTTCGGGGCGGTAGCCGCTGCGCAACGGATCGTCCGCCGACCGTTCGATCAAGTAGCGCGCCACCAAGCCACCCAGGCTGTGCCCAATGATCGAACAGCGAAAGCCAGGCCCGCGGTCGCGCACGATCTCGTTGTAGAGCCCATTCGCAGTCAGAGCGACGCCGGGGCCCGATGGGTAGGCGACGAGCACGATGTTTTGCACCGACGGCGGCAGGCTCGCGATCAAGTCCTCGGCACCGAGGAAGTCGAGCGGCGAACCGATCAGGCCATGCACGATCAGCACATTCTCGCTGCCGGTCGCGTTCCAGAACGCCGCCAAGCTGCCGCGGCCAACCTGCAGCGAGAAGGTGCCGTTGGCGATCGTCACGGCCACACCCGCCAGGTTGTCTACGGGCTCAGGCACGGCGGGGTCGAGCAGCTTCAGGTCCTGCGTGAAGAGGCGATGCAAACCGCCGTTCCACGCGACGAAGTCGCCAAGACGACTGGCTGGTGTCGTCATCGTGCGCGCCACGGGGTCGAGGGTGCTGGCGAGCAAGGCGTGCCAAGGCGCACCAGGAGACGACTGCGTGAAGCACACCGCGTCGCTGCCGCCGGTGTCAAACAGCGCCTCGCCCGCGCGCACGATCACCGTGGCCGGCACCGCACTCAGGTCGAGGTCGCGCGGCTCGAAGCGATACACCGGGAAGAAGCTCAGCACATCGGGATTGCCGACCTCGGGTGTGATCGAGAAGCGCGTCGATTGGCTGACGGCACCAGCGGGAATGACGAGCGTGACGCCGGCATTGGGACCCTCCGCAATGGTGAGGATGCCACCGGCTGGCCCGATGTCGGCGCTGACCACGACACTCGGCGGTGGTGGCGGCGGTGCGGTGGTGCCGCTGCGACTACACGCGACGGCCAACAGCGCCAGCCATGGCAGCCAGTCTCGGCCACGTCGTCGTGGCAACGCCTCCCGCAAAGACAATTCGCGCATCAGGCCTTAGTTCATCGTGCACAACCGCGCGAGCATGCTACCTCGAAAGTCCTATGCCGTGGCGGGCCCGTTCGTTTTCAAGCAAGTGACCGCGGGAGAAACCTGCGTCGGCAAAATCCAGACGCACGTCATGGCGTCCATAGCAGGGATTGCCGACTGCGTTACACCATCACGCGCGAAAACTACGAACCAGCGTCTCGAATGGGGACGCCATGCGAACGACTCTGATGCTCACGCTCCTGATCCCGGTGCTGCTCGCAGGACAAGGCGCGCAAGAACCGTCGCGCATCGTCGTTCTGGACGGCGCAACCGGGCAACCCAGTGCAAACGCCACGGTGTGGATCGTCGATCGCCGCCATGCATCGCATTACGTCGCCCGCGATCCGTTCGTCGATGACGCGACCTACCTTGCCACCGTTGGCATCTCGCCGCGCGCCGGTTCCTTGGCGTTCCCGCAACTGCTGCTGACGCACGTCGCCGCCGAACTGCGACCACGGCCAATGCTCGTCTGGCTGCCGAAGGGAGAGTTCACCGCAACGGCACAGATCGGTGCAGTGACCTCGGCTGCCATCGCGATCGCCGGCGACACGGTCACCATCACGCTGCCGAAGTGAATGCGTTCAGGCCAGCGGTTGCCGCACCACCCGGCCGGGACGGCGACGGGATGGTTGCCGGGGGGCCGGAACGCCGCCCGTAGCCTTGTCGCGCAACAACTCGCGGCGCGCGGTCGCCAACAGGTGCGCAACCGCGGGGTTGCTGACGCGCCGTGCCACGGTCACTGCGAAGTAGCGCGCTTCGACGCCCGGCACGTCGGCGACCTTGCGCAGGCCGAAGTTGCGCCTCAGGTCGTCGACCAGGACCGTCGGCGCCAACATCAGGCCATGGCCTGCCGCCGCCAGCCGCCGCGCCAGCGCGTCGTCCTGAACCTCCGCAGCCACGTCTAGGGCGATCCCCCGGACACGCGCCCAGGCATCGAACTCGCGGCGCAACTCACTCTCCTCCAATGGCAACACAAACGGCTGCCCCTTCAGCGACGCCGGGAAGTTCGCCCGCAGCCCGCGCACCCGATCCTCGCGGCCAAAGACGCCGATCGCCGATGTACCGAGCGCGTGGTGGAACGCCTTGACGCGGGTGCCCGCGCCAATCGGCGTGTCGGCGATCACCAGATCGAGGTGGAACAACGCCAACTCGGTCAAGAGCCGTTCGTGTCGATCTTCGTGCACGACGACGCGCGCGCGCACTGGTCCGGCCAAGAGGGGTTCCAGCAGCCGGAACGCGAGATCCTTCGGAACCACGTCGGCGATGCCGATCTGCACACGCGGCACGGCCCCGCTCGGCCGATCGCGCACCGTGTCGAGCAGCTCGCGGCCCAGCCCGAATATCTGCTCGGCGAAACCAAACACCAATCCCCCGGTGTCGGTAAGCGCCAGGCCGCGCCCTTGCTTGTGAAACAACTTCTCACCGAACGATCGTTCGAGCTGACGCAGCTGCGTGCTGATCGCCGGTTGGCTCGTATGCAGCAAGGCACTCGCCTTGGTGATGCTGCCTTCGCGGGCGACGACGAAGAAGTAGCGCAGGTGGTGGAAGTTCAACCATTCCATGGCCTCGAGGGTAGTGACACCGTCCTCATCACATCCAGTTTTTCTATGTCTCCCGGCCAAATAATCGCTTGGACGAATGCGTTGGAGCGACCGATCCTGTGGTCGTGAAGTGCAGCAAACCCCGTGAGAAAGGAACCCATGAACATCGTCATCAGCTTCCACGATCGTCCCGCGAATGAACAAGTGGCTTACTTCGCCCGACGCGCCGTGACCAATGCACTGGACCGGTTCGCTTCCCGAATCAAAGCCATCACGGTGAAGATCCGCGACGAGAACGGCCAGAAGGGCGGGGTCGACCAGCACTGCTCGCTGGCGGTCAACACCACCTCGGGCAAGCAGATCCACCTACACGACACCGACAGCTCGGCCGAGAGCGCCCTGCATCGGCTCGCCGGCCGCGCGGCGCGCATCGTGCGGGAGACCTTCGCCCGCGCCAGGAAGCGCGGCGCCTGACCAGGAGCAGGCTGCGCTCATGGTCCCGGCTCTTGCCGGGAAATTCGGCAAACCACTCCCCCCGCGATACCCGATCGCGCTGGCAAACGAACTACTTCGATGAACCAACTCAAGACCATCCTCTTCCTCGGCGCCATCTCCGTGTTGCTCGTCGCGATCGGCGGCGCCATCGGCGGCTTCTGGACCTACCTCTTCCTGGCAGTCGCCCTGTTGATGAACCTCGGCTCCTACTTCTTCTCCGACTCGATCGTATTGCGCATGAGCCGCGCGCGCGTGATCGACGAGCAGGAGGCACCG
This sequence comes from Planctomycetota bacterium, assembly GCA_947444055.1. Classification (GTDB taxonomy): domain Bacteria; phylum Planctomycetota; class UBA1135; order UBA1135; family UBA2386; genus UBA2386. Next base: position 3,262 of record CANEYR010000098.1, on the reverse strand, counting down.
GCCCTGTTCGGCATGGTCCGCGAGCTCGCCGACCGCGCCGGCCTGCCGATGCCGAAGGTCGCGATCATGGCCGACCCGGCGCCCAACGCGTTCGCCACCGGCCGCAATCCGTCACGCGCGGTCATCGCGGTGACTGAGGGTCTGCTGCGCCTGACGAACCCGCGCGAACTGCGCGGCGTGATCGCGCACGAGCTGGCGCACGTCGCCAACCGCGACACGCTGGTCGCGACGGTCGCCGCCGCCGGCGCCACAGCGATCACCCACATTGCCAGCATGCTGCAATGGGGTGCCCTGCTCGGCGGCGGGCAGAGGCAGAACGAAGAAGGCGAAGGCAACGGCGCTGGCAGCGGCTTGCTGATGGCATTGCTCGCCCCGGTCGCGGCGATGATGCTGCAGATGGGCATCAGCCGCTCGCGCGAGTACATGGCTGACGAGTTCGCGGCGAAACTGACCGGCGACCCCGAAGCTCTGGCGAGCGCCCTGCTGAAGCTGCAGAGCTACGGCGAGCAGATGGTTGGCCAGGGGGCACCGGCACCCCAGCCGATCACCGCGAGCCTGTCGATCGTCAACCCGCTGGCCGGTGGCGGCATGTTCCGCTTGTTCTCGACCCACCCGCCGATCGAACAGCGCGTGCAGCGCCTGCGCGAGATCGCCGAGACCATGGGCCTGCGGATCGCCTGAACAGCTGCTAGCAGGCGCAAAACTACATACTGCGGGTGTGTGCCGCGAATGCAGCAAGGGCAGCGGCAGGGTCGCGAGGACAGGGCGGGTGCGGTTGAGCCCTCCATTTTTTGACAGCAATGGTGAAGGCAATGGAACTGTTCCCCACCGCCGACGCACCGATCATCTCCTTCTTTCGCGAAGCTCCTATCGATGCCTGACTCGGTCTCCCCCTACTTCTATCTCGGCTTCCTAGCCTTCGTCGTCTTGATGCTGGCGCTCGACCTTGGCGTCTTCCACAAGAAGGCCCACACGCCATCGTTCAAGGAAGCGCTTAGTTGGACGGCTGTCTGGAGCACGCTAGCGGTCTTGTTCGGCGGTGTGGTCGGCTGGCGCTTTGGGACCGCGGCAGCGGTCGACTACTACACGGCGTGGCTGATCGAACAGTCGCTGTCGATCGACAACATCTTCGTGTTCGTGATCATCTTCGCGGCCCTGAAGATCCCGCCGATCCTGCAGCACCGCGTGCTGTTTTGGGGCGTTCTGTCGGCAGTAGTCCTGCGCGCGATCATGATCTTCGGTGGCGTGCTGCTGATCGAACGCTTCCAGTGGATCCTCTACGTCTTCGGCGCCTGCCTGGTGCTGACGGGCATCAAGCTGGTGGCCAGCAAGGCGCAGGGGCCGACGCAGAAGGAGTCGCGCGCGCTGCAGTGGCTGCGGCGCCGTATCCCGACGGCCGGTTTCGACGGCCAGCGCTTCTTCACCCGAGTGAACGGTCGCCTGTTCGCGACGCCACTGTTCCTGGCCCTGTTGCTGGTCGAGATCACCGACGTCGTGTTCGCGGTCGATTCGATACCGGCGGTGTTCGCGGTGACCACCAACCCCTTCCTGGTGTTCACGTCCAATGTCTTCGCGATCCTCGGCCTGCGCTCGCTGTACTTCGTGCTCGCCGGCATGGCCGATCGCTTCGTCTACCTGAAGCCGGGCCTCGGCATCGTCCTCGGTTTCGTCGGCACCAAGCTGCTACTACACGGCGTCATCAAGGTGCCGTCGTTGGTATCGCTCGCGGTGATCGTCGTCGTGATCGGCGGCGCGATCCTGCTGTCGCTGCGACGAAGGACGAACAGTCCGGTGCCCAGCGCCCACATCACGGGTTGCAGCGCGGCTGCGATCACACTGCCGAAGTGAACCCGCTCACGCCAGCAGCTGCCGCACCACCTTGCCATGCACGTCGGTGAGACGGAACTCGCGACCTTCGTGGCGGAACGTCAGCCGTTCGTGGTCGAAGCCGAGCAGATGCAGCAGCGTCGCATTGAGATCGTGCACGTGCACCGCATCACGCACCGGGTTGTAGCCAAGCTCATCGGTCTCGCCGTGCTGCAGCCCCGCCTTCACGCCACCGCCGGCGAGCCAGGTCACGAAACACCGCGGATGATGGTCGCGCCCGTAGCTCGCGTCATCGACCTCACCTTGCGCATAGACCGTTCGCCCGAACTCGCTCGTCCACACCACCAAGGTGTCGTCGAGCAGCCCTCGCGCGCGCAGATCGATCAGCAGCGCCGCCGTCGGCTGGTCGACGTCGTGGCATTGCCGCGGCAAGTCGCGCTCGAGGTCTTTGTGCTGGTCCCAGCCACGATGGTAGATCTGCACACAGCGCACGCCGCGTTCGAGCAGCCGTCGCGCCATCAACGCGTTGTTGGCGAAGGTGCCGCGTTGCTCGACCTCTGGCCCGTAGAGCGCCTTGCACGACGCCGACTCCGCCGCCAGATCGACCAACTCCGGCACGGCCGCCTGCATGCGGAACGCCAACTCCGCTTGCTGCTGCCGCGCCGCGATGCCGACATCGCCAAACCGCGCCGTCGCCGCCGCGTTCAACTTCGCCATCGCTGCCACTTGCTGCGCCCGAGCCGCGCGTGACACACCCTTGGCATCCTGCAAGAACAACACCGGATCGCCCTGACTGCGCAGCAGCACCCCTTGATGCTCGGCCGGCAAGAACCCCGCTCCCCACAGACGATGGTAGAGCGGCTGGTCGACCTTCGGCCCGGTCCACGACGAGTGCAACACGACGAACGCCGGCAAGTCGCGCGACTCGGCACCCAGCGCCCACGCCAGCCACGCGCCAAAACTCGGCCGCCCAGGCAGTTCACTGCCCGTCTGCAACAGATTGATCGCCGGCTCGTGATTGATCGCGTCGGTCTGCATCGACCGCACGATCGCCAACTCGTCGGCGACCTGGGCGGTGAACGGCAGCAAGTCGCTGATCCAGGCGCCGCACTGGCCACGCGGCGCGAACGCGTGATGGTTCTTCGTGATGCGCAGCCGCTGTTGGGTCGACGTCATCGTGGTGATGCGTTGCCCCAGACGGACTGAGTCCGGCAAGTCCGTGCCGTGCCAGCGCGCGAGGGCTGGCTTGTGGTCAAACAACTCGTGCTGCGACGGGCCACCAGACATGTGCAGATAGAGCACCCGTTTGGCGCGCGGCGCAAAGTGCGGCACGCGTCGTGGTTCGCCAGCGAGCGGCCACAGACAGCACGCCGCGGCCCCGCCGCCGGCGTGGCGCAGGAACGAACGGCGGTCCAGGGGCGATGGCGGTTTCATG
>CANEYR010000097.1 GCA_947444055.1 Planctomycetota bacterium | reverse complement strand
GCCCCTGAGCATCCTGTAGGGTTCCCGCGTGACTTCGATCGCAGACCTTGCTGGCCAGATCCGCAGCGGTGATCGCGCCGCACTCGCGCGCGGCATCACCTTGGTCGAGAGCCGTCGCCTTGCCGACTCCATCTCGGCGGAAGCGTTGCTCTGCGACCTGCTGCCCCACACCGGCAATTCCGTGCGAGTCGGCATCACCGGCGCACCTGGCGTGGGCAAGAGCACCCTCATCGAGGCTCTCGGCCTGCGTTTGTGCGCTGCCAATCGGCGCGTCGCCGTGCTCGCCGTCGACCCCAGCTCGGTACGCACCGGCGGCAGCATCCTCGGCGACAAGACGCGCATGACGGAACTGAGCCGCCACGCCAATGCGTTCATTCGGCCGTCGCCTGGTGGTGACACGCTCGGTGGCGTCGCCGCGCACACGCGGGAAGCGATGCTGCTGTGTGAGGCGGCCGGTTTCGACACCGTGTTGATCGAGACCATCGGCACCGGCCAATCCGAAGTGGCTGTGCACGGCATGGTGGACTTCTTCTTGGTGCTGTTGTCGCCGGCGGCTGGGGACGAACTGCAAGGCATCAAACGCGGCGTGATGGAGTTGGCTGACGGCGTGCTCGTGCACAAGGCCGACGGCGACCTCGCCGCCGCCGCCGATCGCGCCGCCCAGCAGTGTTTGCTGGCGATGCGCGTGCTGCACAGCGGCGAGGCCACGCCGCCACCGGTCGTGATCGGTTCGTCCGTGACCGGCCATGGCCTCACCGAACTCTGGCGCCTGATCGAGCAACAACTCGTCACCGCACGCAGTCGCGGCACCTTCACTTCGCGCCGAACCCAACAGGCTGGTGATTGGTTCGAACATGCCGTGCGCGAACAGCTGCTCAGCGAGTTCCTCGCCGATCCCAAGGTGAAGAGCGCCATGCGGCAGGCCAAAGACGAAGTGGTACGCGGCCTGACTCTTCCCGCCGCCGCCGCGCGAACTCTGCTCGCCCTACGTTCGCAGCCATGATCCGACTGGCAGAACACCGCGACTTCGAAGGGATCGCGGACATCACCAACCACTACATCCAGACCACGGCGATCCACTTTGGCTACGAGGATGTGGGCGCGGACGAGCTGCGTGCGGGGTGGCTAGAACACCAGGACGTCTATCCGTGGCTCGTCACGACAGACCCGGCTCGCTCTATCGGCGACTGCTCGCCGCGCTGACTGCCCAGGGCTTCCATGCCGCGATCGGTGGCATCGCGCTGCCGAACCCGGCGTCCGTGCGTTTGCATGAACGACTTGGTTTTGTCGCCACGGGCACGATCCCGCGCGCCGGGCGCAAGTTCGACCGCTGGCACGACCTCGGCTTCTGGCATCTCGGGCTGCAGGCAAGCGATCACACCCCGAGCGAGTTGCTGACGCCCAGAGCCGCGTTCCTCGCCACGCAACGCGCGTAGCCGCGCCGCGCCGACCGCGCATCCACCCCTTCATGTTCAGCGGCTGGTCGCGCCCGCTTGCGCCCACGCCGGGTCGTCGCGATGGACCTGACCAGAACCGAAGTTCTGCACCCAGTAGCGGCCATCGGCGCCGATGCCCATTTCGGAGTGATTGGCGTCGAGCAGATTGCGATGGTGGCCTGACGATTGGCACCACGCCAGGTGGGCGCCCATTGCCCCATCCGTCAGCGCGATGTTCTCGCTGACGCCGAACGTGTAGCCCGCAAGTCGCATCCGGTCGTACGGCGTCTTGCGACCGGGCGTCGGCGACATGTGCGCGAAGTAGCCAAGGCGCGACATCTCGCTCGCGTGTCCCTGCGAGGCCTCGCAGATGGCCGGGACTACGGCCAGCGGGCGATGCCGGAACAGGCCGCGGTACTCGTTGGTGATTTGCAGTTGCTCGCGCTGCGCCGAAGCGAGCGTGCGACCCACGATCGTGTTGTAGGCCTCCGTGCGGCGCCACTCTTCGAGCTCGACGCGTTCGGCCAACGAGTTGCAGAACTCGCGCACGCCGATGCTGTCGCCGGGCGGCAAGGCGCGCACCCACTCGACCTGAGCCAGCAGCTCGTGGTCCAACTCACCAAGGTCCGAGAGCCCTTGGGCGACCCAGTCCAGGCGGTCGAGATCGGCCCGCAAGCTGGCAGGAACGCGCACCCGAGCCTTCTCGTCGCCCCACAACACCCGCACCGCGTCGACCCGCTGATTGACTTCCGCCTGCACCCGCACGTACTCGGCGTAGCGATCACTGGAAACGGCCGGTGGCTTGTAGGGATAGAAGTACTTCGTCTCGTCGAAGATCAGGTCTTTGGCATGCTGGCGAGCGACGTCGAGTTGCAGCCGCTGCGCGGCCAGGCGATCGAACTGCTTCTTCAGCGGCCCGGCATCCAACTTCGCCACCTGCTTCTGCAGTTCGGTGCGCAGGGCGACCACGAGCACCGGCACCACATCGGGACCGGCCGCCAACGTCTCGGTCCAAAGCGTTTGCCGCGCGATCGCATGCTTGTCGCGCAAAGCAGCGTCGAGACGGATGGCGAAGAGCTGGGCTTGCTTCTGCACCTCGATCGAACGCACCGAGACGAAGCCTGCCTTGGTCAGCGCGTAGCCGCGGCCGTCGAACACTTCCCCGCGGCCGCGCGCGATGACTCGATCCACGGCGCCCTGCTGCGATGCATCTACTCGCACGACGGCGCTGAGCAGCGATTCTGCGTCGCCACTCTGTCCCTGCTTGTAGAGCAAGGCTGCCGCTCCCAGCGCGGCGCGACCGGTGACCTTCAACTGGTCGGCAATCGTCCGCACACCGACCGGAGCAATGTCGTGCCACGACAGCCGCGGTCGCATGCCACCGGCGGCGATCAGGGCCGCACCTTCGACGTTGGTCAGCGTGATCGCTCGCCCTTCCACGTCGCTGCAGGGCAAGGTGCGCCCGCCTTGCAAGGCCGCCGTCACCACTTCGTGCCAAGCGGCCAACAACTCCGCTTCGTCAGCGCGCACTTCGAGACGGGCCGCGAACTCCGCATCGCGCGAACGCACTGCCGCCGCCGCGACGCGCAGCGTTTGCGCGGCGGTGCTGAAGGCGCCACTCTCTTCGGCCGCGCGAACGGCATCCATATGCCCGCGCAACGAAGCCAAGGTCGCGATGCGCACCGACTCGTCCACGGGCTTGGCGCCAATCGGCAGGGCCTTGGGCTGCTGCGCCGCCAAGGTCTCACAGGCACGGATCTCGGTGGGCAGTGCAGCGAAGTCGGGGCTCGGCGGGAACCGATGGCGCCCGGTCGTCAACAACTTGGCCGCCGCACTCGCATCGCCAGCGGCAACCGCTTCGCGCGCCTGTGCGATCAACGTATGCATGGCGGCCTTTGCCTGTTCGCGCACCGCCGCCGAACGCTGCGCCAGCCGCGCCACCGCCGCCTCGTTCTCCTCTTCGGCCAAGCTCGCTTGCAGCAACGCAATCGCCTGCGCAAACAAGCCTTCGGCAGCCAGTCGATCCACCTCGGCGAGATCGATCTTGGCGGTCGGGGAAACGGCGGCTGGCGGCTGGGCGATTGGCGCTGCCACCGGCTCGGGAACGTCGACCACGGCCGGCGTCACGGCCGGCGTCATGGACGTCGGCGTCGAGGGTGGTGTGGGCTGCGGTTGCACAGTGGCCGTCGGCGGCACAACGCTCGCGGACGGCGAGGTCTCCGCACCCTGGCCGCCCATGGCAACTGCCGACGGACGTTGCCGATTCAGTCGTTCGAGCAGCAACGCCTGCAAGCAACCGCGCACGTGCCGCGCGGCGATCTGCTCCGCGGAGTATCCCTCGTGCTCCAGGCTCGTCAGCTTCTGGCTCCACTCCGCGTAGCCGCGATCCCGGTACGGATTGAGCACGTCGTTCTTGAGTCGCACCACGGCGGCCTCGACCGCGGCCAGGGCCTCACGTTCACCAGCCAAACGCTGCAAGCGGTCGTCTTTGGCCCCCGCCCAGTCGTGTTCCAGGCGAGTCGCGACCTCAGTCGCCTGATCCAGCTGGCCTTCGAGGCGAAGAAGGCGAAGTCCCGCGATCTCCTCACGCACCCGCTTGGCCTCGCCATCGAAGGTTCCGAGCCAAGCCACGAGTCCCGCCACCATGACCGCGGCCACCAGCACCACCCACCTGCCGCGCACGCCGCCACGACGACGGCGGGTGCGCGGCAAGCTGTCGGCCAACACATCGTCCGGTGATAGCGCCCGCGGCACCGTGCGACCGACGACCAGCACCACGCGCCCCAACTCAATGCGATCGCCGAGCGCCAAGTCCACGGTGTTGACGAGGCGGCCGTTTACCTTGGTTGCAGCCAGCGCAACCAACCGCGCGCCATTGGCACCCGGATCGATGCGAGCATGCACTGGCGCAACGCCCGGTTCCTGCAACACCACGTGCGCTGCCGGTCCGCTACCGAGCAGGACTGGGGCGTTTTCGATGGGATGGAGGAACGTCTGGCCGCGGTCGAGAATCTGCAGCGTAAACATGCGATCCGAAATGGACTCCCGCGAGGGGGCGACGGGTCCAAGGTGGCGAAATCCTAGCGAGTCGCGGCGTCTTGCGGCATCACCCACTGGCAAGTTGCTGTCGCCCCCGCGCCCGCGCCGAGCGCCTCAGCCGAGGCTTCGTCGCCAGAGCGAGCCAATCTGCCCGCAGGTCGATTCGCGCCAAGGCACCAGGTCGCACTGCCATTCGCAGCTAGCAACCAGTTCCACCGGGTGCTGGGCGAGCAGACGGCGCAGGCGGCCGCATTCGTCGTTCGTCTGGTTGACGACGAGCAACCAACCGCCCGGACGCACGGTGGCAACGGCCCTAGCCAGCAGGCGGCGGGGCGAGCAGCGGGAGACCGGCGCCCCCCAGCGCAGGCAGGCGTAGCTCGTCAAGAACGGAAAGAACGCGGTGACGACGTCCTGCGTAGGCAGTGCCAGGCGGGTGAAGTCGCCAACCTGAAACAGCACCGTGCTGCCCGCCACCGCAGCCAAGTCAGCGTGCGCACGGGCATGGTCGGCGCGCGACCGCCAATCGGCATAGAGACCGTGGCCGTCGAGTTCGATGCCGCGCAAGACCACCGAGCTGGCGGTCGCCGGCGAGTTGCTGTTCGCCGCGGTCGTGCTCGTGCTCGCCTGCCGGGCCAACCATCGTTGCAGGGCGGTCGCGTAGTGAAAGTCGCCGCAGCCGACATCGAGGGCACGCACCACACCGTCAGCTCCCATCGGCAACGGCAACGTGCCGACCAAGCGTTCCAGTCCTAGCAGGTGCTGCAAGGAGCCTGCCCAACTGGCCCGCGTCGAGCGCGCCAGCAAGCGGTGCAAGTCGTAGCGCTGCGTGAGTTCGTTCGCGACTCGTTCCGCTTGTGCCCGCGCCGCCGGCGACAGCGCCGCGAACAGGTCTTGCTTGCCTTCGTCTGGCAGGATCGGTGCGCCGCGACTCCACCGCAGTGCATTGCGCATGGCGAACGCCAACTCGTTGGTCGGCGCACGCAACCAAGACAGGCCCTGTTGCCAGGTCGAAGGCATGCCCATGCATCGACCATGCCGAGGGCCGTTCGTGAGTACGCACCGCACATCCTCTCGATGGCCGCCAGCCGGTCGCTGGCTAAGCTGCCGCCAGTGGCTTCGTCCCGCTGGTGCCTGGTCCTTACTTGTGCGCTCTTGGCGCACGCCGCTTGGGGAGTGTCGCGACTGCCAGGCAAGGTGATTGCCCGACGGCTCGAGCAGATTGGCGAACATCGAGACCAAGGCGCCGCCGCGTTCCTGTTCGCCGCCAACCGTCTGACCGGCGCCGAAGCCATCGACTGGGTGCGCGCCAACACCCCGCCAAACACCGTGATCGCGTGGACTGGCGACGTGAAGGGCGCGATGGAATTTGCGCCAGCGTTGCTGTGGCCGCGGTTGTTGGTGGCCGAGCATGCTCTAGGCAAGAGCGCGCAATACGCAGGACGCCGCATCGCCGAGACCACGCGGGATGGACGCCGCGGCCGGATGGTGTTGGTCGCCACCGGGGCTTCGTTGCGCGTCGAGGTCCGCTGATGGCGTTGCACCTCGCCGAACGCGGCGTGATCGCTTTCGCCGTCGCCCTCGCGACGATCGGCGTGGCCGGCACCACCTGCTTGCTGCTGCACCAGCCAGCACCCGTTTGGTTGCTGGGCGTCGGTGCACTGTGCGGGCTGGTCGCGGCATGGCGACGACGCGGCGGCCAAAGCGTCGCCGTCGATCACGCACCGCGCTGGCTTTCGCTGCTGACGATCGCGGTCATGGCGGTGGCCATCGGCATCGTGGCATTTGGCGCGCTAGCAACCCCGTCGCGGCATTGGGACGGAGCCGTCGCGTGGGACCTGAAGGCCGCCGTGCTCGCCGCCCACGCGCACCTCGAACAGCCATTCTTTCGCGACGACGCCGTCTACTCGCACAGCCGCGACTACCCACTCTTGCAACCGCTGCTGCTAGCGCTGCTGGAAGGGCTCGGAGTCGCTGGGCGATGCCTGTTTCCGCTCGTGTTCACCATGTTGCTGCTGGCAGTGCAGGTGGCGGCGCGCTCCGTGCATGGCGCTGTGCGCTCGTCATGGTTTGTGATCGCGGCCACGCTGACTCCGATGTTCTTGGCGCCGACCAGCGGCGGCTTCGACTCTGGGTATGCGGACGGTTTGATGGCGGCGGCGATCGCGATCACGGCCCTCGGCTTCGTGCAACGTTCGTCGGCTTTGCTGGTCGCGGGCGCGATCGTCATCGCGATGGCAAAACCCGAGGGCACTGCGTACGCGGCGACCCTGGTCGTGGCCGTGTGGCTGCACGGTTCGCGCGCGAGCGTGGTCGCGGTCGGTGTCGGCGCCGCGATCGGCGGCGCCCTCGCGTTGGCCTTGCAACAGGACCTCGTTCACGGCGGTCGCTCATCCATGGTCTGGCCGGCGGCATCTGGCGCCCTTGTGGCCACAGCCGCGCTCGTGCTTGCCGATGCCCGTCTGCGCGCGCGCGGCGGCGGCCAACGGGCGCGGTGGCTGCTGTTGGCTCTCGCCATCGTGCCGCTGAGCCTCTTGCTCGCCTGGCTACCACGCACCGGCAGCCTCGGCTCGCACTTCGCGGACGGCGAACGCTTCTGGCAACGACTGCATCACCTGCCGCGCGTCGCCTTGGCGATCGTCGAATGGGCGTGGTTCAGCGGCAGGTTCGGACTCGCCTTCGTGCTGCCGGTGCTGTTCCTAATGGCCAAGGCGCCGCGAACCACCGGGAACGCGGCCACGCGCGGACTCGGCATCTGGCTGCTGTTGGCGGTGCCGGTGTCGTTCGCGCCGTTCTTGCTGTCACCCATCGATGACGTCGAAGGCCACTTGCGATCGGCTCTGCCACGCATGCTGTTGCAATGGTGCGGCGCCGTGTGGGTCTGGTCGGCGGTGCAGCCTTGGCCAACCGTTGGCACCCAAACGAACAACGGCGACCCCCACTCGGGAGTCGCCGCCTAGGAACGAGGGTCGGTCGTCGCGTTCGCGACGATCACAGACCGATGTTGATCTGCAGGCCGTTCGACGAAGCCAGGTTGAATGGCGTCGCGAGCGTGAAGCAGAGCGACTGCGCCGACAGCGAGACACCCACGAGGCCAGGGTTGTTCGGGATCGCGAGCGTGAACGAACCGGTGCCGGCCGGCAGCGCGACGGGGAACGAACCCGAGGCGAGGTTGCCGTTGGTGTAGGCGAAGCAGCCTGGCATGCCGAGGAACGAGAGGTCGAGGCCTGGATTGACGACGGCTGAGCCGAAGAACAGGATGCCGATCGGCACCAGGTTCGGGACGTTCGAAGTCGCCAGCGCGAACGACGCGTTGCCAACTTGCGGCTGGCCAGTGGCGGCCAAGGCCAAGCCCGCCAGGCCGACGTCGCCGAGGTTGATCACGCCCGCCAGTGCCGAGAAGTCCGTGCTGCCAGGGTTCGGTGACGGGCCGCCGACCGAGTAGCCGAGGATGCCGTTGTCCGGTGACGCAAAGCCACCCATGGTGCCGATGACGAGCGCGACGTTGCCGGTGGCGACATCGAACTGGAATTGGAAGGTGCTTGGCACCGACGAGGAGAAGCTGTGCACGCCGTTCCACGTGATGTAGGCGATGCCGGCGATTTGCTCGAACAGGATGAGGCCGCTGCCGAGGTCCGTCTGGTCATAGTCGTGCCACAGGGCAAAGGTCGTGCGCGCGCCGTTCAGCAACTCGGGGACACTCGGCGTGAAGTCAACGCCGCCGTTGGTAGTGCTGGCGACTTCGATTTGGCCCTTGGTCGTGATGTTGAGCGTCGTGGTCGGGCCGCTTGCCGTAGGCATCGCCCCCGACAGCGTGACGACCTGCTCACCGTCCAACTGGCCCGTGGCGATGTTGATCGCGCTGAGGCTCGGCGTCACGAAGGTCCCTGGGATCGAGGTCAGCAAGGCGTAGCCATTGCCCGCGCGCAGCCACGTCACCGTGGAGTTGTTGAGGTCGAAGCCGGCGACCCATTCTTCATAGATCGAATCGTTGGCCTGAATGCAACCAATGCCGTAGGCCTGGGTGCCGGCGCAGTTCGCGGGCAGCTGAAACACCCAGCCTGGGCTGGTCGGGACCAAGTGCAGGCCGCGGCTGGCCATGTCGAAGGTATTGGGGGCCAGCCATTCTTCGACCAACGTGTTGTCGATCGTGACGCCGTTCGTCGACAGGTTGGAGGCTGCAGGCAGCGGGACAGCACCCGGAGAGATGCCGCAGACACCGACTTGCCACACTGGGACCGTCGTCGAGTTGTTGGTCGCACCCGGGCCCCAGAAGAAGGACACTTCCCCGGTGGCCATCATCTGCAGCTGCATGGTGAACGGCCCGCAGTTGTTCAGGTAGCAGGTCGTGTTCTCCCACGTGATGACGCAGCGACTCGGCGTGCTGTTGATGTAGATCTGGCCGTTGTTCGCGGCCAGCGACTGCAGGTCCGACCACAGCGCGGCAATGCGCGGGCCTTGGCTCGCGAGCTCGCCAGCCGTCGCGGAGAAGTCCACGCCACCTGGGGCCGGCAGTCCGGCGTTCGACAGCCACACGTAGCCCTTGTCCGTGATGTGGACATCGGTGTACGTCGCGCCCGCCAACGGGAACGCGAAGCCGATCGGCTGGATCGGCAATTGGATGTCGCCAATCAAGATGGCGGGAGTACCCAGAGCGGTACCAAAAGCGGACTCAAAGCACTGCGCGGCCGCAGCGGGCGCGAGCAATGCAAACGCGAGGGGAAGTGCGAGTTTCAGCATGGGAGGATCGAGGAATCTCAGTCAGGGAAGAGCCGCCCATTGGCGGGCGCTTGGCGGTGCGGAACCGTACCACGCTCTGCCGTTCTTCCAAGCGACGCCATGTCGCATGCATGCACTGCTTAGCGGGCTGCACAGCAACGCCCGGGCATACGGTCGGCCGCCCGGGGCGGGCCGACTCGCCGATCCTATGCGGCGAAGGCGCGCCTCCAGCCAGCGGAGCTAGCGAGGCGTCTCGGGGAACTTCAGGTACGGCAACCGCACGCCGTTGAACGTGAAGTTGTCGATGCGCAGTTCGGGCGGCGGTTCGAAACCGGCGCCACCTTCGAACGCGATCAGGTCGTTTTGCTCGACGCCGTCACCGGAGACACCCAGGGCGCCGACCAGTTCACCGCCCTTGTAGAGCGGCACCGAGCCCGGGAAGTAGGTGAGGCCGTTTTGGTAGCCGGGGTCAGCAGGCGCATCACCCCAGCGATCCACCTGGGTCAGTTGCTGGTTGAAGCGGGCCTGGGTGAAGAGCGGCCCCGGTGCAGTGCCTTCGATTCCCGGTGGGTAGAACGGCTGCGACAAGAACCCCAGCGTGCGCGTCGTCAAGGCGACACCGCGTGGATCACCCGTTGGAAACCCCGGCCAGAGGTCGTTGCCAACCGGGCCGCCGGCGCGGCAGTAGTAGACCGTGCTGCGCGCCTTCGCTGGCACGACGTCGACGGCGTCGCACAACGTGTCTTCCATGCGGAAGTGCGCCAGGATCAGGCCGCGGGTATCGACGACCGTGGCGATCACTTTGGCAGCACTGCCGAGCGGCAGTCGCACTTGCGCGCGGGTGATGTCCGAACTGACGATGACCTGATTGATGATGAGTTGCACATCGGCCTGCGTCAGCGCCACGGTGGATGGCACGGCGACCACATCGACGCCACGCGCGCCCGTGCGAGCGGCGCGCGGCCCAATCAAGAAACCGAACGGGTCGACGCGACCGCCGGACACCACGGTTTGGAAGGGCGTTGGGGTCCCCGGGCCAAAGCCCACCGGACGAGTGGTCTGCTTCACGTACGGCAGCAAGATGCCAACGATCGTGATGGCACCTTCAGGCGGGATCGCGAAGAAAAAGTTCTCGTCGCCGAAGGCGCCACTGCCCGTCGCCCCCTGAATCGCCGCGAACTCCGCGGCGTCGACGTTCGGATCGGAGTTCGCGTTCTCCCGAATGAAGACGCCCACGCCGCCAACCAGCCGGCCTGCCTTGAAGAGCGGCACGGCGCCGGGCAGCAAGGTGATGCCAGGGCTTGGAAACGACGGGCCAGGGGCAGCCGGGAAGATCGTGTTGAGGTTGCCGTTGCGCGACGGACGAAACGCAAAGCCGGGATTGAAAGCGGTCGCGGGCGTCGTGTCCGCCGACGCGATGTTGGCGCCGCGGTTGGTCGAGTTGATCTGCCACAGCGGCCCTTGCGGGGTGCCAGCGATGCCGGTGGTGGTGCGCTGCGGTGCGATCACCGAAGCCCCGGTCTGACCACCGAGCCCGGAACTCGTCGGCACCACCGACGCGATGAACGGCGCAGAGAAGGTCGGCGGAAAGTGGAACGTGCCCAACGTTTCCACCGTTCGCGATGACAGCGGTGCCTGGCTGTTGGAAAAGTACGCCGTGGTGCGCGCGAGACTGATCGCGATGTTGTCTTCGTCGGACACGGAAAGGCTGATGGTGCTGGCGAGACCAAGGATCTCCCCGGTCCGATCGACGACGGCGACGTGCAAGAACGGACTGTCGAGCGACGCCACCGCGCGATCGAGAATGAGTTGCACATCGGCTGGCGTCAGCGGCAGTACATCGCCGAACACCGGCAGCACCGGCACCGACGTGCCACTCACGCCTCCACTGCACGAACCGAGAGTCAGGCCCACCGAAGCGACGGCACCGACCAGAACGAGAACACAAAGGCTGCGGGACTTGGCGGACATGATCACTACCAGGTCGTAAGGACGTTGGCGAAGACGGTGTAACGCAGTTCATCCGAGTCGTAGATGCGCGCGAACCCTTCGTCTGGGAACAGCACCGACCCGCCGAACTGCAAGATGATGTTGTTGGTCAAGAACGGCCGGTACTGGGTGCCGGTGAACAGCTCGAGACCGATGGTCTTGTCGATGTCTGCCGCCTGCAGCAAGAACTCGAGCGTCTCAGTCTTGTCGAAGCGCAGGTAGGTGAAGCCCACCTGACCGCGCCACTTCGGCGTCAGTTCGGCATCGACCGCCGCGCCGAGCAACAACACGCCAGGGTTGACGAAGTTGGCCTGCCCCTGCGTCTTCGACGTCTGCAAGTCGGCGAGCGGACTGCCGGGATTGGTCAGGCTGGTCCCGACGAACTTGAGTCCCTGCGTATTCCAGAACGAGAAGCCGCCGCCGCCGAACGCAGGCGCATCGACGATCGCGTCAAAGCCCTTGGCTTCGCCATCGCGCGGATCACTGTCGCCCGAGGCATACAGCGCAAACACGCGCGGCCGCCACCAATCGATATCGAGCGACAGTTCCACGGCCGCCAGCCGCGCCTCGATCTTGGTCGAGCGCGCCGCGATCGCATTCTGCGACTCCGTGCCGAACGCGCGATACAGAGCGTGCGTGATGTTCCAGCGGCCGAAGTGCCCTTCGCCCGTCCAACCAACGTAGTAGGCGTCGAGCTTGCTCGGCGTGAAGTTGCCGATCGGTGCGGGCGCGATCAGGAACGCGTTGTCATCAAACTCGACGGCGCGGCGGTCGCGGTTGAAGTGGAACGACGCCGAGGTCGTGTAGCCGACCACCGGCCAGTCCTGGCGATAGACGTTGGCGATGAAGACGTTCTGCTCGCGGTCTTCGTAGCGAACGAGGCCCGAGTTGGTGTCCTTATCGAGCTGGTCGAACAGGGCGAGGTTGTATTGCCACTTGTTCTGATCGGCGTTGCCGAAGAGGCGGATGCCGAGGTTGGTGTCTTCGAACAGGAAGCCGCGGAAGTCACTGCGGAACGGCAGCACACCCGCCTCCACGCTCATGAAGTCGTAGCGATCGCTGAGGTCGAACAGGTGGTATTCGATGAAGGCTTCTTGCAGCGTGATGTCGCCGCGCTCACGCGTCGTGCCTTGCGCCGGATCGATGACGACGGCGCCGACTTCGTTGACGTCGAGCCGCGTGTAGTTGAAGACCGGCGTCACGCGCAGTCGCCAATCGACCGGCTTGAACGCTTGCTGGCCGCGAAACAAATCGAACGACAACGACAAGTCGTCCTGCAGGAACGTCTGGTTGCCATCACCGAAGAAGCCCTGTGCCACCGGCCCTGGGCCCGTGATGCCCGACCCCGTCGGCACGTTGCGCTTCTCCATGAACAGGCGGTTGGTCGCCGTGACGGAGAAGAACAGATCCTCGGTGCCGCGAATCGGGAAGTCGCCCTTCAGCACGTTCTGCCGGTACGGGTTCCACGGGTCGGCCTTCTCGTTGACCACGTAGTCAGGCGGAGCCACGCCTTCGACCGGGCGACCGGGCGCAAACCAGCGCGACCGGAATGGTTCGAAGTCGCGAATGGTCGCCGGACCAGCAGGAGCAGCCGGCACCGCCGGCTTGGCCGGATCCTGTGCACGGCTTGGCGAGAGCAAGCAAACGCCTACGCCGACAATCAGCGGACAGACCCAGCGCGTCATGCGATCCTCATCAAAGCGTTCCGACCGAGAGCGGCGCATTGGAGCGAGCACGCCCAGTGCAGGGAAGTGTTTTGTCGACCGCTGTCACCGAGGTTTCGTCAGCGCGCTGTCGCTTCCAAAACGGCGGCGATCTAGCATCGATCCGCCGTCGCATGCCTCGCTTCCAGTTGCTCATCCGTGAACTCGGCAAGAGCCCGAGGTTGGTCCCGCTCACGAAGACGCTCGTCGTCGGGCGCTCGCGCCGCGCCGATCTTGTGCTCGACGATGAGGAAGTCGGACGCGAACAGTTCCGCATCGGCGTCACCGGTTCGACCGTGATGATCGAAGGCATCGGCCAGACCAACAAGACCACGGTCGACGGCACCTGCCTCGATCCGGGCCAGCGCGTCACCGTGACCGCCGGCGCCAGCATCAAGGTCGGGCGAACGGTCGTGCAGGTGCAAGCTGCCGACGCCACCGAATCCGCCCCCCCACGTCCCGGCGCTTTCGATGCAACCATGGTTGCGGCGGGGCCCGCGCTTGGTTCGCCGGGCAATCCAGACGTGACGATGGAATTGAAGGACGAAGAGCAGACCGGTGGTTTCCGTGGGCCGGGCGGTCCGGCGGCAGGTCCGACGGCGGGTCCAACGGCGGGTCCGCGACCGGGCGCCCCCAACAAGACGCCGCCGCCAGTCGACGAGAACTTTGGTCAGACCATGAACGTCAAAGGCGCGTTCCGGCCAGGCCAACCTGGCCCGACGCCCGCCGCCATAACGCCGGCACCACCACCCGTCGACGACAACAACGGCCAGACCATCCAAGTCAAAGGCGCGTTCCGACCCGGCCAACCTGGCCAGACGCCCGCCGCCAAGACGTCGGCACCACCACCCGTCGACGACAACAACGGCCAGACCATCCAAGTCAAAGGCGCGTTCCGGCCCGGCCAACCTGGCCAGACGCCTCCGAGTGCGCCGCCGCCCCGTCCCAAGGCGGCGGAGCCCGAAGTCACCATCAACGTGAAAGGCGGTTTTCGTCCTGGCCGCACTGCCGAGCCGCCCCCGCCAACGCCTTCCGCACCGCCGCCGATGGCCCCGCGTCAGGTGCCTGCCGCCGCGGTGCCGTCTGCCGCCGAACCGCCGGCCGAACGCACGCCCACGCCACCACCAGGCAAGCAGCGCGCAAAGACAGTCGTCGTCAATCCGCAGGACATGGTCGCCGAGCCAACGGCGCCGGTGCCGAGCACCATCACGCCCGTCGAAGCCGCCAACCTCGAACAGCGCTTGCATCAAGCTGTGCCGCGCCTGTTCGTGAAGGGCGAGACCATTCGTCGCCGCGTTCGCTTGATGAAGGTGCGCACCAAAGTCGGCCGCGCCGAGACCGCCGACGTGCTGCTGCCCAATGAATCGGTCTCCGAATTGCACGCGGAGATCGAGTTCGACGGCACCACGTGGTCGCTGCGCGACTGCGGTAGCACCAACGGCACGCTGGTCGACGGCACCGTGCTGCGCAGCCGTTCCCAGCCCATCACGCGCAACTCGCTGCTCGGCTTTGGCAACTTGCGCGGGCTGTTCTTGTGCAACGACCCGGCGACGTTGGCAACCGACCGTCGCCACGAAGAACGCGCGCTGCGGCTGCTGGTCGCGGCCGGCCGCTTGGACAAAGCGGTCGGCAACCAAGTGTTGGCACTCGCGCGCAGCGACAGCAACCAATCCATCGCCGAGATCCTGCTCAGCGACACGCCGATCGAACCGACCGACTGGGCCAACGCGATCGTCACCGTACGCCAGCGCGTGACCCTGTTCGATCGCCTGCGCCGACTGTTCTCTAGGGCGAAGCCACCCAAAGCCCGATGAACCTCGGCCTGTATCGCTCCTGGCACGCCATCGTCGCCGTCATCGTCGTCGCAGCGTTCTTCCTGTGGCATCGATTGGGACTGACGCCGTTGTCGTTTGGCAGCCGCGAAGACGGCAACGTGCTCTTCCTACTGACGACGGGCTGGGTCGCGGTCGTTTGCTACATCGTGCTCGCGCTGTACGCCGTTCGCCGCGCCGCGCACCGCTTGCGCTTGAGTCCGGAGTTCGCGTGGAAAGCGCAGCTGCCAGCCCTCGAACGCGCCCAGAGTGAATTGACCGGTTTGCAGCAACGCATCCTGCGCCGCGAAGTCGCTGGCCAAGCGACGGTCCGCCGCGAGGCGATGACGATCCTGAAGAAGCACGGCGTCGCCCGCGTGCTGCGCGTCGAGATCGCACCGGATGCGCGCGGCATCGGACTCTTCACCGTGCAGGTGTCGCCACGCGAACCACTCGGACGCTTGGCCGCGTGGCTGCACGCGCACATCTACTACGGCTTTGCCGCCGCGCTCGTGGTGTGGTTCCACGGTGGCTTCCGCAGTGCCACCACGATGGGACTGTTGCTGAATGCACTCAGTTACTTCGTGATCGGCAGCGGACTCGTCGGCGCGATCCTGTGGACGTTCGCGCCAACGTGGCTGACGCGGGCCGAACGAGAGCTGTCGGTCGAGAAGGCGTTTGCCCTGCGCGACTACTACGCTCGCAAGATCGAACAAGCCCGCACGTCGCCCGCGACCAAGGCGAAGGACGCCGCCGAAGTCGCCGCCGCCGCCAAGGTCGCCGCCGACGAGGCAGCGGGCGCCGCCGAGAACACGGCGTTGGCCGGCAAGGAACTCGAAGCCGCCAAGAAGGTCGCCAAGAAGACCGGCGACGAACTCAAGAAGGCGCAGGACAAAGCGGCCAGCGCCGCGGCCGCCATCGACAGCGAGACCGAGCGGCTGCGCCCCGAGATCGCAACCCTAGAAGGCCAGCAAGCCGCCGTGCGCCGCGAGGCGGCGCGCCTTGGTCGCTACCGCACGCTGCTGCGCGGCTGGCGACTGCTCCACGTTCCTTGTTCGGTCGTGCTGTTGGCGCTGGTCGCCGTGCACGTGCTGAGCATCTACTACTACTGACCCCCGGGCCGTCATGACTGCTGTCGTCGAATCCATCGACGCCTTGTTGGCGACACCGCTGTTCGAGAACGTCGGTGACGAGTTGTTGGCAGCCGTGCGCACGGAGGCGGCGATCGCGGCTGGCACCTACGCGTGGCCGGCGACGGCTGCCGTTCGCCCCGGTTTCGTGCGCTTCCAAACGCTGCAAGACGGCGAAGAGATCATGCGGCAAGGCGACTTGTCGACCGAACTGATCGTGGTGCTGTCGGGGCAGATGGAAGGCGTGCAATCGCGGCGCGGGCAAGAAGTGCATCGCCACCGCATGTACGTGAAGGGCACTTGGTTTGGCGAAGTCAGCGCGCACTCGCACCATCCGGCCCTGGCGACGTGGCGCGCGATGGGCACGGCTGTGGTCGCGGCGCTGGAAGCGCGCCTGTTCACGCGGCTCTACGGCGAAGACGAAGCGTTCCGCCAGCGCATCGACGACAGCTACCGCGACAACCTCGGACTGCATCTGCGGGCGTCGTCGCTGTGCCGCGATCTCGACGATGCCGCCATCAAGACGCTGCAGCTCGCCGCGGAGCTGATGACGTTCGACGACGGGGCGACGGTTGCCGAAGCCGGGCAGCCGGCCGACCGGGTGTACCTGGTGCGCGCTGGCGGCGTCGCCTGCTCGACGATGGTCGACGGCCAAAAGCGCGTGCTGGCGTTTTACAAAGGCAACTCGACCTTTGGCGAACACGTGATCACGACGCCTGGCAGCACTTGGCCCGCGACCTACAAGACGCTGATGCGCAGCGCCTTGGTGGCGCTGCCGCGCGCGGCCTTCGCTCGCCTAGGCGACACCGCCCAAGCTGATGTCGCGCGCGCCGCCAATCGCTTGATCGGCCGCGCCGACGTCGATGCGGTGACGACCGGCAGCACGAGTGCACTGGCGTCAGCAGCGCTCGAAGAACTGCACGTGATGGTCGAACGCGAGTCGGTGAAGGGCGGCCGCGCGCTCGTCATCGATCGCGGCAAGTGCGTGCGCTGCAACATGTGCGTGGAGTCGTGCGTCGCCGTGCACGACGACCATGTGCCGCGGCTGTCCAAGGTCGGCACGCCGGTCATGACTGACGAGGTGCTGGTCACCGCGTGTTACCACTGCGAACTGCCGCAATGCATGCTGTCGTGTGAGTACGCGGCGATCCGGCGGGACCCGCAAGGGCGCGTTCGCTTCGAGTACGACAACTGCGTCGGCTGTGCGAGTTGCATCGACGGTTGCCCCTATGGCGTCATTCGTCTGGTCGAGAACCAGCCAACACCAGAGCCGGTGCAATCGGTGTTCGCGAGCCTGCCACTGATCGGCCACTGGTTTCGTCGCCAAGAAGAACCCGCCGTGGCGGCGAGCCCACCAGGAACAGCGCCCGCGGCCGCGGGCGCCACCAAGACGGCCTCCGCGGGCGTCGGCGCCAAGATCACGCAAGTGACCGGCAAGACCGTGAAGTGCGACCTGTGCGCGGGCTTGCCCTTCGAAGCCTGCGTCTACAACTGCCCAACCACCGCGATCACGCGCCGGCAGCCGCAGAGCCTGTTCGACAACCGGCGAGGGCTGTGAGATGGCGGCGCCACGCATCCTTGTCGAAGACGCCACCGGCGAACTGGTCAACAGCGAAGGCCCGGTGACGTTCGGCACGCGCACCGGCAACAACATCGTGTTGAAAGATCCGATCGCCGCCGCGCGGCATTGCGAGTTCTCGCACGACGGCACCTTCCGCGTGCGCGACCTCGGTTCGGTCACCGGCACTTGGCTCGATGGCGCGCCTGTGCGCGGCACCGTCGACGTGCGCGACGGCAGCCAGGTGGTGTTCGGCGCCTCGCGCGTGCTCGCGAAGATCGAGGATCGCGAGGGCACCTCAGTGCTGGTGTTGCAACTGCAGCGCAATGGCTTCTGGTGGACCAAGGCCGGCAAGAAGGTGTTCGACAACGACCCCGACGCGCTGGTGCGCTCGGAAGTCGCCTTCGGCCAATTCCCGATGCTGCGCTTTGGCAATCGCCTCGCGATGTTGGTCGCCGCCGTGTTGCTGGTTGGCGGCACCTTCCTCGCCTCGATCATCGAGCCGCTTGCCGATGCGGGCCCACTGGTGCCATCGCACGCGTTGATCACCGGCAGCACACCGATCGACGCCACGCACGCGGCGCTGAGCAAGTGCCGGGCGTTGGCGGACGCGCAGGGCTGCAACGTTTGCCACACGACGGGAGCGGGCACCCCGGACACCAAGTGCCTGCAGTGCCACACTGACTTCATCGCCGAGAACGCCAGCCGCCATCCCTATGTCGGCGATGGCAAGCTCGGCCAGCTGACGGGCATGGTGGTCGACCAGAGCTTCTGCGTGCTGTGCCATCGCGACCACGAAGGCAGCGACTGGTTGAAGCCGATCTCCGACACCTTGGTCGGCCAATGCGAGAGCTGTCACGGCGCTGGCCAACAACGGCAAGACCTCGAACGGCGGGTGCCGCCGGTGCCGCCGCCGACGCGCGATCGCTCGTTCACGTCGATCCGCTTCCCGCACGATGTGCATGTGCAGAAGCAGATCGACTGCGCGATTTGCCACGTCGGCGACGCCACCGTGAAGACCAAGAAGCAGAGCGGCTTCCCCGACGATCCGGCCCAGCAAGACTTCGCGGAAGCTCCGTACGAAACCTGCAAGTCCTGCCACGTTGCCGGTGCAGCGGCGAGCGGCATGACGGCGGCGCAACAAGAACAGTGGCGCGCCACGGACAGCCAGTGGAACGTCGCGTGGCACGGCACCGAGGATGGCGGCAGCAACTGCCTGAAGTGCCATGCGCAAGGCCAACGCAGCGAGCAGGTGGTGTTTGGTCCGGAG
>CANEYR010000096.1 GCA_947444055.1 Planctomycetota bacterium | reverse complement strand
CCGAAGGCAACTACGGCGAGCTGGGCGACATCACGACGCTCGCGGAGCCCGCGGTCGTCGAACAAATCGTGCAGGGACACCAGGCTGCAAAGTGGCCGACGGGCTGATGGCATCGACCGTTGTCGGATCCCGCGCGAGCTGAGGACGGCGGTCGGTCGCGGCGTCAATCGAGGCGTTGCTCGTGTGCTAGCATCGTCGGTATGAAACTCGCCATCTTGGTTCGTTGTCTCGCGTTTGCCGTCGCCACCGTGTTCAGCAGCGCCGTGGCGCAGGAAGAAGCGGTGATGAAGCGGTCGGGCGCGGTGGTGGCGCGGCCGACGGCGTCAATGAAGCACGTTGGCGCGCGCACGCAGCCGCGGGCTTTGCGCACGGCGGGAGCGGTTGAAGCGAGCGCCAAGAAGGCGACGCGGTTCGCCGTGCGTCGGTTGCCGGTGCACTTCCGCGGCTGATCCGCGAACGCTCAGGCGGCGTGCGGCATGGCCTCGCGCAGCGCGATCAGAAGCTCGTGCTCAGTCCGAACGACAGCACGAATTCGACGGCGTCGCCGCTGTTGCGCGTCTCGTTGTTGTCGCCCAGCGAGAGGAAGTGCAAGCCCAGGTCGGCGCTCCATGGTCCCATGCCCTTGGGCATCGGCAGCGCCGAGGAGGCGACGACACCGATGTCGAGGAAGCCCAAGAAGTCATCGTCGCCGGCGACTTCGTAGTAATCGCGCAAGCTGAGGCCGATCGTCACTGGCAGCGCCAGCGTGATGTCGAGCTTGCCCAATTGGCCGATGCCGAACGATGGTTCGATGCCGAGTTGCGCATAGACGCCAAGGTTGCCGGCGGCACCGCCATCGGCTTGGCCGTCGAGTTCGATGGCGACCACAACCGACGGTTGCAGACCACTCGTGATGCTCTCACCCATCAAGCCCTTGTCGTCGAGACCGAACGAGAACGCGATCTCCTCGACCGGCGTGAAGGTCGCGTTGGGGCTGTAGTACGACGTGTAGGTCGTGCCGATCGAAAGCCGCTCACCGAGCATTCCCGAAAAGCCGGCGTAGAAGTCGTTCTCGTACCAGATGCCGCCAGTTCCACCGGTAGGCCCGTTGTCATGCAGGCTGTTCCACAGGCCAAACGTGAAACTGACGTCGTGCAGCGCGTCGGCGTCGCCGTCGTAGACGCCGTAGCCGAGTTCGATCCAAGGCTGGCCGATGATGCCTTGGTTCTCTTGCAGGATGCCGCGGAAGAAGTAGTGGGTGGTGAAGTCGATGCCGTAGGCGCCGCTGACGACCTTGTCAGGAGCCGGCGCGGCGGCAGGTTCTTGGGCGAACGCGAGGCACGAAGAGAACACGAGCACGAGGGGGAATCGCATCGGAGGATCCTTGTGGAGAGCCTTTCGGCTCGGGGGATACCCCCATCCCATCGGCAGTTCCGGCTCATCCCTTGAGCCACCAAGGCGAGAACGCAGGGCCGCGGCCCGGCCTCAGGCCTTGCGCCACTCGATCGCGACCGGCTCCTGCACGTAGTCGTTGCCCACCGACTTGAGCACACGGAAGTACGGCTGGTTGCCGTGTTCGTCGGCGGCAAACCAAAGGTGCAGAACGTTGTCGAAGCCAACCAGATACGACGACGGATCAAAATCGGCGCGGCCGTGGCTGGCGCCGGGCGGAATCATGTCGACGAAGAGCGGCGTGACGCCTTCGTAGCGGAGCATGTCGAGCATGGCGGCGATCAAGAAACGCTGCTCGGTGATCAGCGGGAAGCGATCCTGCAGGCGGAAGATGTTGTCGAACGCCAGTCGCGCCACCGGTCGCGGTTCGCCATCGGCGTGGCCACCTTGGCACAGTCGGATCAGGTCCCAGTTGAACTTGCCCGGCGCGATGAACTCGGGGTGCAAGTAGACGACGCGGAAGTCTGGCGCAAACTTGCCATCGGGGCTAAGGCACACGGCGAGGGCCGGTTCGCGCTGGCAGATGCGGCGGATGGCGTCGCGATCTTCGCGCGTCGACACAAACAACACGCGTTCGCCAGCGCGCAGGCCCGCCGCCAGAAACCGTAGAGCGAGGAACGTGGCGCGCGTACCCGGCTCCGCCAGCAGCACGGTCGAGGATCGCATCGCCGGCCCGGTGCCGCGCTGGAAGGCGCCGTTCAAATCGGGGTGGCCGAGGTCGATGGCGAGGTCGCCACGCGTTGGCACCGAGAACTCGGCTTGGTCGCGGGCCATCGACAATTGCGCCGCCACCGATGGATACACGTGAATGCCGGGGCCGCGTTCGTTGCGAGCACCGAGGTAGACGTCGCGTTTGATGCCGCGGCCGGCGATCGAGAAGTGGTGCACGCCGCGGTAGTAGTACTGATGCCGCGCCTTGCTGATCTCAAGCGCGCGCGCCTTGAAGTCGGTCGCTTCTTCGCGGAACGACAGATGCAGCATCAGGTCGGTCGAAAACTCTTCCGCCGACGGCAGCCGCAGATCTCGCGGGTGCGCTTCCTCCATCACGAAGATGCCGTGGATGCGGTTCTCGAGCAGACGCCGTCGCGTCTCTAGCAGGGCGGCGCGCTTCTCGAAGTACTCGAGGTCGGTCAGCAGCAAGCCGACGTTGTCGATGACGACCATGCGCACGGGGGCGGCGTGCCGATGGTTTTCGATCTCGGCCAGGATCCACTCGATGTCGACAGTGGTGCCGCGCGCGCTCTTCTGCTGCAGCGCCGCGGGTCGCGCTTGCGTCAGCACCAGTTGGCTGCCGGGCTTGGCGTCTTTGGCGCGCAGCACCAGTTTGTTGGGCACTTCACGCGGCAGCGCTTCGATCTGTGACTTGGTGCGAAACCAATCGAAGTCGAAGGCGAGCTTCTTGTGGATGCTGTCGGGGGAGTGCTCGACCGAGTAGTAGAGGAAGGTCGCCCCTTCGCTGTCATTGAGCCAAGCGCGCACGACCATCTCCAAGGCCAGCAAGGTTTTGCCGGTGCCGGGACCGCCGGCGAGGCACAAGAACACGGCGGCGTCGTCGGGGTAGCGGATGCCGCCGGCGAGAATGCCATCGAGGCCGTCAATCCCAGTCTTCAGCGAAGCAAAGCTCACGCGCAGAGGCTACTGGTGCTTACTGGTCGAGGCCACGATGGAAGCGGAGCGTGCCTGCGGTCAAGATGTCGCCCGTGCTGCCCGAACCGATCGACTTCTGCCGTCTGTGGTTGTTTCGCCATCCGGAACTTGATGCCGAGCATGCGCAGCGTGCCATCGGCGATGGCCCGGCGGACCTCAGTCGTCGTGGCCGCGCGCAGGTTCTGCGTTGGCTCGAGCTGATGAAGCCGATCGAGGTCGAAGGGGTTTGGTCGAGCCCGCAGCCGCAATGCCAGGGGCCGGCGCGGGCGTTGGCGGAAGCCCACCAAAAGGAAGTGGTGGCCGATGCCCGCTTGCGCGACCAGGGCATGGGGCGGTGGCAGGGCCGGGCCTGGAGCGATGTCATGCGCGACGAAGATGGCGCCGTGCGCACGTTCTTCGCGGAGCTTGGCGAAGCGAACGCGCCGGGCGGCGAGAGCCTGGGCGAGGGCGTGGAGCGCATGCTCAACTGGTGGACGGAGCTGATGCCGAAGGTCGCCGGCAAGTCCGTCGCCGTGGTGTTGCCCGGCTCGCTGTTGGGTGGGTTTGCGGCGGCGATGCTCGGCATGCGGCTGTCGCGCTGCATGTCGTTGAATCTGCCGCACGGTGGTCTTGCTGTGCTCGATGCGTTCCACAACGGCGTGCGCATTGGCAGTTGGAACCCTGACGCCTTGCGCGAGTGAGCGCCGGAGCCTGTCGTGAGCATTGCCCGCAACCCTGACGATCAAGAACGACTGATCGACTACGTGCGGGTGGCGCTCGGCAAGCTGGATGCTGGTGAAGAGGTCGACGCGGCGGCCTTGTGTCATGAGCATCCGCAATTGGCGCTGCCGTTGGCGGAAGTGCTGGGGTTGTCCAAGCAGTTGCCGCTGCTGCAGCAGATGGCGCTGCGCGAAGACCCGTTGACTGGTGCCGTACTGTCGGGCCGCTACCGCTTGACCACCTGCTTGGGGCGGGGCGCGATGGGCGTGGTCTATGCCGGCCTAGACCAAGAACTGGGGCGCGAAGTGGCCGTCAAGATTCTCGACGTACGGCTGTTTCGGGATCCCGAAGCCGAGCGGCGGTTCCAGCGCGAAGCCGAGGCCCTCGCCCTGTTGCAACACCCGCACGTCGTGGCCGTGTTCGACCGTGGGCTCACGCCGGAGGGCATTCACTTCCTGGTGATGGAGCGGTTGCATGGGGTCACGGTGGCGCAACTGCTCGAAGCCATTGCTGCGGGTGGGGAACCGGTGGCCGTGTGTGCCGAGTTGCTGCAGGCAGCGCCAGCCGAGGCGCTGTGGCCGCGGCAGTGTGCGCGCTGGGCCCGCGATCTGGCGCTCGGCTTGCAAGTGGCGCACACACGGCAGTTGGTGCATCGCGACGTCAAGCCGTCGAATGTGTTCCTCGCCCAACCTGGTCGCGCCGTGCTGCTGGACTTCGGCATTGCGTCGCGCGCCACCGATCAGCGGTTGACGGCGACGCAGACGACGCTCGGCACGCCGTGGTACATGGCGCCCGAACAAGTGCGCAGCGGTGGCTTGACGACGGCGGAACCCACGCTCGACATCTACGGCTTGGGGGCGTTGCTCTACCACATGCTGGCGGGTCGCGCGCCGTATGTGGGGGACGCGGCGACGGTGCTGGCGGCCTTGCCGACGCACGATCCGACGCCGCTCGCGACCGTGCGCTCGGGGCTGCCGCGCGATCTAGTTGCCATCGTCGAATGTTGCCTCGAACGCGAGCCGTCGCGTCGCTATCGCACAGCGGCAAGGCTCGGCGACGACCTCGATGCGTTCTTGCAGCATTTGCCAGTGCAGGCCCGTCCGATCTCCGCGTTGGGTCGCCGCCTGCGCGCTTGGCGGCGGGCGCCAGCTTGGCCGCTCGCCATCGCCGCTACCGTGACCGCGGTGTTGGTGGCTGCGATCGCCTTGCCGTTCGTGTGGCAGCAGCAAGCGGCGGCGCGGGCGCAAGCGAAGTTGGCGTTGGAGGTGGCGCTGCCGTCGCTGCTCGCGATCGAAGGCTGGCCCGAAGAACGAGTGTTGGCGGAGTTGGGCGACGAACACCGGGCTGGCATTGCCCAACTGGATCACATTCTCGAACTGGACCCCGGCGATCTGGCGGCGCGCTTGATGCGCGGTTGCCTGTGGCTCGACGTTGGCGACGTCACGCGGGCGGCGAGTGATCTAGATCGTTTGGCGCGCACCGATGCGAGTCCGTACTTGCGGGAATTGGCGAAGCGCTATTCGCAGGTGCAACCGGACAGCAAGGGCGTGCGAACGGTGGCACTCACGGACCTGCCGGAGCCGGTGACAGCCAAGGAGTGCTTCGTCGCGGGCTTCCACGAATTGCGCAACAGCCACGTGGACGGCTTCGCGGCCCGGGCCGATGCGTTGCTGTTGCGGGCGACCCCGACGTACCCACCAGCGCGCGCGCAGCGGTTGTTCTCGTTGGCGGCCCTTGCCGAACGGGCGGCCCAGCCGGCGAAGGCAGTGCTAAGCAAGACCCTCTACGACGAAACGGTGGCGCTGGAGGCGGAGTTTGGCCGGGCCACGGCGCGCACGACCGCGATGCGTGGCGTCGCGCTGTTGCTGCAGAAGCGGTATCGCGAGTGTGTTCCCGAGTTCGAGCAGTCGCTCGCTTTGCGCGCGCAGCGGCATGGGCCACACCACAATCTCGGCGTCGCGCTGCGGCGGTTGCATCGGCTCGATGAGGCCGACCGTCACTTGCAGCAAGCGCTCGCGTTGCGACCGTTCTCGTGGAACACGAAGTTCACCATGGCGCAATTGGCGATGACGCGCGGCAACTTCGTGGGTGCGTATGCGATCGCGGCCTCGATGCCAAAGACGGGCGAACGTTTTGAGGCAGCGCGGCAACCGGATCTGGTCGGCACCATCGCGATCGCTGAGTCGGTGTGGTTGTTGGCGACGGACCCGGTCGCTGCGAAGGCGGCGGCTGGCTGCGCGGTGGCTGCCTATGACGAGGCTTTGCTGCATCGGGTGACACCCGATGCGCAGTTGCGCCGCGAGATGGCCGTGGCGTTGTACTCCGACGATCACGCCGCCGCGTTGGTGCCGTTCGCCACCGCGATGATGGGCGACCCGGTCAACGCCTACCAGATTGCCAACCTCGCCTTCCTGATGCCTGACCAAGGTCTCGACGCCAAGCAAGCGGCGCGACTGCAAGCCTTCCTGCGCAAGCTGGCGCGGGAACTTGCCGATGGCGACGAGACTTTCGGTGCCAAGATGGATGCGGAGATCAAGCAAGGGCTGGCGCGGCGACGTTGAGCCGAGAGCGCCGAGCACCGTCGCTGCCGCGACAGTTCTCGACCCTCCAGCTCGACGCGCGTCTGCGACTTCGGGTTCGGTGCTCCGCACCTCGCCCTTCGGTTGCGGACTCGCCGCGTTGGGCCGACGGCTGCTCGCGGTGGTCGCTTCGCGACCTTCGCTCCCACCCGCAGCCCGACGCGCGTCCACAACCTTGGGTTCGGTGCTCCGCACCTCGCCCTTCGGTTGCGGACTCTCCGCGTTGAGAGCGATTGCGCAGAATCGACCTAGGGACGGCATGGGGCGCTACGCTGGCTCGATCACCATGGTTCTCCTCGTGCGTTGGTGCGTTCCCTTTCTGGCTATGGCCGCGTCGCCTTTGGCGGCGCAGATCGGGCTGAACGAATCGCGTGGTCCGCTGTCTGGTGCGAGCACCGCGGTGGCGATCGATGGTGCGACCTTCGCCACCGACGCGCTAGCGCGCATGCACCGCAATGGCTTGCAGTCGGGGCCATTAGTGGATCTGCCCGTGGGCACGCCGAGTCTTGGGCAGATTCTGCTCGCGATCGCGCCGCCAGGTCTCGACCTCGACGACTTCAGCCTCGGTCGCGATGACGTGCTGTTTGATGCGTCCGGCACCACGGATGTGGCGCCGAGTTCCTGGGGCGTGTTGTCGTTCTCGTTGCGCACCCCACCTGCCGCCTTGCTCTCAGGGTTGGCTGGTTCGCGCATCCGCCAGGAATTCACGCAAGGCAGCATTGGGGCGGCGCTGTTCTCGTGGACGTACTTTGGCAGTGCGTTGCCAGCCTCGCTGGTCGACCGCACGGAACGTTCTCACTCGCGACGCGAACTGGGCCTGGCGGCGCTGACGGCAGAGGTCGACGCGATCGACTTCCCACTGATGTTGGGGCGCGACCAACAGACGATGACGGGGGAGGAGCCTGGGTTCGACCTGCTCAACCCGTATCCGCACGCGATCTACTTCACGGTTTCGCACGCGACGCGCAACCTCGTGCCATCGGCTTGGTGGGGCGGCCTTGCCGCGACCCTGCCGAGCGGCGCGACGATTTTGCAGGTGACCAAGGCGACACCGAGTGCGCCGTGGACCGCCCCGTCGGTCTGGAAGCACTGGTTCGAGCTCGGCCTGCTGCAGAGCGAGGACATCGATGGCCTGGCGGTCGACATCGCGCGCGAGCGGGTGTTGTTCTCGTGCACCGGCAACAGCCAGCCCAACCAATTCATGGTGCTCGACTACGGCACCGATGGGGGGCCACCGACGCCACAGGTCGCGAAGAAGCCTGACGCCACGCCCGTGAGCACGGCCGTCGGCGCCGCCAGCAACGATGACGTCGATGCGATCTGCACCCTCGATCCGCAAACCGGCACCCTGCCGCCGCCGTATCCCGACGACGACTTTGGCAGCTCGTGTGGCACACCGGAGAACGGCTTGCTCGGCGTGCCGAGCGTGCACGCGTCGGCGTATCGGCGGTTTGGCGGCGGTCGCTTCTTCGATGCCACGATCGTCGGTTGGCCACCGGTCACGGGCATCACGCCGGGCATCGCGGCCTTGTTCGTCACCATCGGCAACGACCTGACGTTGTTCCCGGTGGGGCCGATCTTCCTGCGCGACACGACGCCGACGCTTCCGGGCGATCCGATCACCCAACCGCTGCCGATCCCGTTTGGCTATGCCCTCAGTGGGTTCACGCTGACCTTCCGCTGGGTCGCGATCGATGTTGGGTTCACCGAGCTCGCCGAGGCGTGGCCCGTGAAGGTCATTCTGTGAACGTCGAGTGGCCGGAGCTGCAGGCGGCCATCGTCGCGGCGGCAGCCGGGGATGCGCCGGCGCAAGAGCGCGTCGTCGCGCTCTGCTACGACGACGTCAAGCAAATCGTGCATCGCGATCTGCAAGGCGACTTCCGCCAGCGCCATCGATGGATCATGCCGTTGTTCAGTACGCACGATGTCGTGCACGAAGTGCTGATCGCAGTGGTGCGCGATCTGGCGGACACGCAGTTCGAAGGTTCTGGCAAGTTCTTCGCCTACCTCGGCACGCTGGTGCGCCACCGGTTGCTGGATGCGGTGCGCTTCCACGAAGCGGCGCGCCGCGATGGCCGCAAGCTTCAGGCCGAACCGACGCAGGGGTTGGCGGTGGTGGGCGACAACCGCGAAGCGACCCCGACGCTGGCGGCGTCTTTGGGGGAACGCGCCGGGCTCGTGCGCGACGCCCTCGCCGAGTTGGCCGAACGGCCACGGCGGTTGCTCGAACTGCGATTGCTCGAGGACGCGACCTTCCCGCAGATTCGCGAAGCGCTCGGTTATGCGTCCGACGAGACGGCTCGGCAGGCGTTTCACGATGCGCAGGCGCGGCTGCTGGTGAAGTTGCGTATGCGCGGTCTCGGCAAAACACTGGGTGGGGGCTGATCACATGCCAAGGGGTTGTGCAGTGGCACCCGCCGGCGGGCCGCAACGGCTCGATCGCCCCTCGCCTAGAATGTCGTCGTGAAGCACCGCGCCGTTGCCGCCGTCCTCCTCGTCGTCGTTGTGTCGGCGTTCGGGATGTGGATCTGCACGCCAAGTAGCGCGAACGCACCGATTCTCGTCGCCGACGCTGGCAGCCGCTCCGTCGTCCAGGCGAACGCGATGCCGCAGCCATTGTACGAAGCCAGCGGTTCCCCGACCGGCTCCTCCGTGCGCACCGATGCGACGGCCTTTGGTGGGGGCGAGATCTCGCCGCGCGCGGCAGACGAGCCATTCGTGCTGCGGGGTACGTTCGTCGTGGTCGACGAGCGTGGCGTCGAGCACGCGCGCGAGGATGGCACGTTCCGCATCTGGCTCGGAGGTGCTGGCAAGATCGTCTGGGGGAGAGAGCTCACCCTGCAGGCCGGCGCCTGGGAGCTTTCCACCATGATGCTCCCGGAGCGGGTCAGCGTTGACGACGTGATGCTCGGCGCACGTCCCGTGATCTGCGATGCAGAGATGGAGATCGACCCGTCGATCCCGCTGTTGCAGTTCCGAGGTCGGTGGCTCGCTCCGGTCACGCTGCGCGTGCTCGGCAGCGACACGGGGAGCGACCTCGCGAACGTGCGCGTCCTGCTCGGCGACGGCTATGGCTGGCATGGTGGGCAACACCCTGGCCACGAAGGCGGCACGACCGTCGTCGTCGATCACACTCCTTCTCCCGTGCGGTTCTCGCCAACGCCAGGTCGTACACGGACGTTCCTGGTGGGTGCCCCGGGCTACGCCTGGGGTTCGATCGACCTGGATCCAGCTGAGTCCGCGGAACGACTGCTGCGGCTGGAACCTGGCGGTGGCATCGACCTCACACTCGTTGGATCGTTGCCCTACGACACCGTCGTGCGCCTCCGCAAGTACGTACGCGGTCGCCCGCTCGCAGACTGGCGGCCAAGCGATGAGGGGGTGACCCGCATCGACGGCGTGCCGGCCGGCACCTGGAACATCCAGGTGGAGAAGGGCCTGTGGTTCCAGGATCCCCTCGTGCTCGGCCGGACCACGGCGCAGGTCGTCCCCCACACGGTCGCAGCCGCCACCATCGCCCTGCGTACCGACCAGCGAAGTCCACCGTTCGCGTCGGCGGCAGGCACCGTCGTCATTCCAAGTGCGTGGCGGCGACAGCGGGTGCGGCTGGAGATCGACCCGACCGGGGAGACCAGGCCGTGGGGCAACCGGCAGTGGCTCGACGTGGAGCGAATCGTGCCGGCGACGAGCGACGAGTACCGTTGGACAGCGGGGCGAATCCGTGGCGGCACTTACCAGGTGTGCGTGCGTGGCTGCGGGTTCGTCACCCGGTTCGAGGTGCCGCCGCTAGGAGACCAGAACATCCGCATCGTCGTGCCCGAACCGTCCGAGGTGCGTTTGCGCGTGCTAGACGCCGAAACCGGCAAGCCGATCGAGATGGCGGCCCGAGAGCCGGAATGGCAGCCTCTGCACCCGTGGTGGGACGCTGGCTCGTGGGACCAGGACATGGCGCGGCAGCCCGATGGTTCCTACCTCGCGCAGACGCCGCCCGGCCCCATGAGGATCGACGTCATCACCGATCGCTACGCACGGTCGTCCACGCGTCACGAAGTCGTGCCGGGCACGAACGAGTTCGTCGTGCAAGTCGCGCCGGTGTGCGGCGTCGAGATCGAGCTCTGGGACGGGCCCGCCACGGTGCCTTGGCCTAACGAAGGGAAGGCGACGTTGCAGGACGCCACGGGCGGCCAGCGGAACGCGTACCGGTCGGGCAACCGCACCGCGGCGAAGGTCCCCGGCGAGTTCACGCTCACGATCGCCGACGTGCCGGGCTTCGAACCGATCCCACCTCGAGCCGTGACGGTGTCGCCGAGGACGTGGACGAAGGTCGAGGTCCGATTGCGCCGCAAGCCGTAGCCAACTCGTTGCACTGCGCCCGCATGTGCGGCCCCGCCAGTCTTGGCCTTCGGTGCGCAGCGAAGGGTGGCGTCAACCGACCGGAAGCGGCACGCTGCTGGCTTGCGAATGCATGACCTTGGCGAAGTGCGGCAGCGTGGCAGGGTGTGGGCGGCAGCGACCTCGGCGTGGCTGTTGGCCGCTTGCGGCGCCGCGCCGTCGCTAACACCGGGTGCCATCGGCGTGCCCGTTCCCGCGGCGTTTGGCACGGCGGTGCCTGTGGGTGCGGTGGCGGTCGACTGGTGGGCTTCGTTTCACGATGCGACGCTGAATGATCTGGTTGCCGCGGGTCTGCTGCACAACCAAGACTTGCGCGTGGCCGTCGCTCGGCTGGACGCCGCTGCCGTGCAAGCCGAGCTCGCCTCTGCAAGCACGATGCCTAGCCTCGATGCCGGCTTCGATGCGAATCGGCGCCGCCAGAACTTCCCCGGCTTGCCGTTCGTGGGCGCCGATGACACGCTGCACACGACCTACAACAGCTTTGGCGTCAACCTGACGGCCCGCTGGGAGCTGGACCTCTGGGGCCGGGTGCGGGCGAGCCGTTCGGCGGCGGACGCCGAGTTGCAGGCGACCGCGATCGACGTGCAAGGCGCCCGCGTGTCGCTGGCGGCTCAGATCGCGCGCGCGTGGTTTGCGTTGGTCGAGGCCCAGCTGCAGCAAGACCTGGCACAGCGGGCGGTGGCGAGTTGGACCGCGACCGCTGACGTCGTGCGGGCCCGCTTCGCCGCCGGTGTGCGACCGGCCCTCGATGTGCATCTGGTCGACACCAACTTGCATGCGGCCGCGGCCCAACGCTCAGCCCGGCAGGAACAACAGCAACGAGCCGTTCGCCAGTTGGAACTGCTGCTCGGTCGCTACCCCGACGGTTCCCTGGTGGCGAGTGCGGCGCTGCCGAGTGTGGGTGGGCCACCGCCTGCGGGGCTGCCGGCGCAGTTGCTGCGTCGTCGCCCCGACCTCGTCGCCGCCGAACAACGGGCCGAGGCGCAGGACCATCGCGTCGCCGCCGCCGTCGCGGCGCTCTACCCGCGGCTGGTGTTGACGGCGAGCGGTGGCACGCAGAGCCAAGATCTGGCCAACGTGCTCGACCCGGACTTCTTGGTGTGGTCGCTGCTCGGCAACTTGACGGCACCGCTGTTTCGTGGCGGCGCCCTGCGTGGCGAGGTGACGTTGCAGGAGGCCAGATTGCGCGCCGTGAGCGCCGAGTACGCGGCCGCTGCCCAGCGCGCATTCGCCGAAGTGGAGACGGCCTTGGTCGTCGAGGCCACGCTCGCGTTGCGCGAACAACAAGTCGAACGGGCGGTGCTGGCGGCGGCCGCCGCGGCCTTGGCGGCGACGAGCCGTTACCGCCAGGGCCTTGAAGGCATCGTGACGATGCTGGAGGCGCAACGTCGAACCCAAGAGAGCGACAGCCAGTTGCTGGCGGCTCGCCACGCGCGCCTGGCCGCGCGCATCAGTTTGTTCGCGGCGCTGGGCGGTGGCTTTCAAGCCGAGCCCACGCCACCGGAGTCGACCCCACGATGAAGAGCTTCTTGTTGCACGTGCTTCTGCCGATCGTGTTGCTGGTGGGTGCCGGCGGGTTGGCGTGGTGGCTGGTGAAGCACCGCACCGTCGTGGTCGCCGCGCCGCCGACGCCCGAGCCGCCTTTGGTCACGGTGGTCGTGGCCACCATGAGCGAACTGCGGCTGCTCGTCACCAGCCAGGGCACCGCGGCACCGCGCACGGCGACGACGTTGAGCGCGGAAGTCGCCGGCCGGGTCGTCTACGTCGCCTCGTCGCTGCGCAACGGCGGGTTCTTCGCGGCCAACGACGAACTCGTGCGCATCGAGCCGATCGAACACGAGACGGCGCTGCGGCGAGCCGAAGCGGAGGCGGCGCGTGCCGCCCGGGTGTTGACTTGGGAACGCGCGGAAGCCGAAGCCGCCGTCGCGGAGTGGCGCCTACTCAACAGCAACGAGCCGCCGGTGTTGGTGGCGCGCGGACCGCAGTTGGCGGAAGCCGAAGCCGTGCAGCGCAGTGCGCTGGCGGCGGTCGCGCAGGCGAAACACGACATCGACCGCACCACGGTGCGGGCGCCGTACGCTGGGCGCGTGCTGCTGGCGCGGGTCGACACCGGGGACTTTGTGACGCGCGGCACCGTCTTGGCTCGCGTGCACGCGCTCGACGCCGTTGAGATCGCGTTGCCGTTGCCCGATGCCGAGCTGCGTCACGTCGCGCTGCCGCAGACGCCGGGGGCGGGTCCTGGCCCGGCGGTGCGCTTCTTCGCGGAGTTTGGCGGCAAGGCCAGTGAATGGCATGGCCGCATCGTGCGCACCGCCGGGGAGATCGATGCGAAGACGCGCATGGTGCAGGGCATCGCCGAAGTCGAGTCGCCGTTCACTGGCGCCACGCCGTTGATGCCTGGCATGTTCGTGCAAGCGGAGATTGAAGGGCACGTGCACCAGAACGTGATCGTGCTGCCGCGCACGGCGATGCGCGACGGGCACCGGGTGTTTGTCGTCGACGCGAGCGGGGTGATGCGGTTGCGTGAGGTCGACGTGCTGCGAGCTGAACGGGATCGCATCGTGCTGCGCAGCGGCGTCGCCGCGGGCGAGCTCATCTGCACCCAGAACCTGGAAGCGCCGACCGACGGCATGCGTGTGCGCGTGGCGGCGGCCGAGGGCGGGCGATGAACGAGCGCGGCGGCATCATCGGTTGGTTCACGCAGAACCCCGTCGCCAGCAACCTGCTCATGGTCGGCATCATCGTCGCCGGCCTCGCCACCGTGTTCTCCGGCAAGTTGAAGACGGAGGTCTTCCCCGACTTCGAGCCCAACATCGTCACCGTCAGCGTTGCCTACCCAGGGGCAACGCCGCACGAAGTGGAGGAGTCGATTTGCATCCGCATCGAAGAGGCGGTGCAGGGACTGAGCGGTGTGCGCGAAGTGCGTTCGACGGCTGGTGAAGGCGGCGGCGCCGTGGCGGTCGAAGTCGAAGCGAACGCTGATTTGCGCGCCGCCCTGGACGACATCAAGAACCGCATCGATGCCATCGACACCTTCCCGGTTGATGCCGAGCGCCCGGTGATCCAGGAAGTGATCCTGAAGAATCAGGTGATCTCGATCGCCGTGCACGGCGACGTGCCGGAGAGCACCCGCAAGCAGTTGGCCGAACGCGTGCGCGATGAACTGTCGGCGCTGCCTGGCATCACGCAGATCGAACTGGCGAACGTGCGCCCGTACGAGATTGCGATCGAATTGGCAGAACCCCAACTGCGTCGCCACGGGCTCACGTTCGAGCAAGTCGCCCACGCGGTGCGGCGCAGTTCGCTCGACTTGCCGGCTGGGTCGATCAAGACGTCGGCCGGCGAAATCCTGCTGCGCACCAAAGGCCAGGCCTATCGCCGGCCCGAGTTCGAAGCGCTGCCGGTGTTGACGCGCCCCGACGGCAGCCGCGTGTTGCTCGGCGACGTCGCCACGATCGTCGATGGGTTCGCCGACTTCGATCAGTCGTCCACGTTCGATGGGCAGTCGTGCGCGCTGGTGCAGGTGTTTCGCACGGGCGACCAGAACGCGCTGACAATCGCCGATCAGGTGCACGAGTACGTGCGCACGACGCAGCCGTCGATGCCGGCGGGGGTCACGCTGACGACTTGGTTCGACCACGCGAAGTTCCTGCGCGGGCGCCTGGATCTGCTGCTCGAAGACACCGGCCAGGGCTTCCTGTTGGTGTTCTTGATGGTGGCGCTGTTCTTGCGCTTCCGGCTCGCCTTCTGGGTCTGCCTTGACATTCCGGTGTCGTTCCTCGGGGCGCTGGCCTTGATGCCGTTGCTCGACGTGTCGATCAACATGATCTCGTTGTTCGCGTTCATCGTCGTGCTCGGCATCGTGGTCGACGACGCGATCGTGGTGGGCGAGAACGTGCACCGCCATTCGCTGCTGACGAAGGATCGGGTGCTGGCGACGATCCGCGGCTCGCGCGAAGTGGCGGTGTCGGTGACGTTCGGCGTGATGGTGACCATGGCCGCCTTCTTGCCGATGACGGCGGTGCCGGGGCCGCAACAGAAGATCTGGCGAGTGATCCCACTCATCGTGATCCCGACGCTGCTGTTCTCGCTGATCGACAGCAAGCTCGTGCTGCCAACGCACCTCGCGCGCATGGGCCCAGAGAACCCGAACCCGCGCGGCATCGCTTGGCTGTGGAGTCGGGTGCAGGCGCTGTGCAACGGCGGTCTCTCGCTGTGGGTCGAGCATGTGCATGCGCCGCTGTTGGCGGCGGCGACGAGGTGGCGCTACCTGACGATCGCGACGTTCGTAGCGGTGCTCACGCTGACGGTCGGCGCCATCGGCGGCGGGTTGCTGAAGTTCCAGTTCTTCCCGCAGGTCGAAGCGGACAATGCGGTGGCGACCTTGGTGATGCCGCAGGGCACCCCGGCGGACGTGACGCGCGCGGCGATTGCTCGGCTGGAGGCGGCCGCACTCGCCGTCAGCAAGCAGTATGGGCGTGGCGTCGTGCAGCACGTGCTGGCGTCGGTCGGTGAGCAGCCCTACCGCCAACAACAGAGTCGCAACGGTGGTCAGCCCGGCGCTACCTTCCTCGGGGCGCACTTGGGGGAGGTCAACATCGAACTGGTGCCGAGCGAAGAGCGCACGGTGTCGACGGCGACGGTGTTGAAGGCGTGGCGCGAACGAACGGGGGCAATCCCGGGCGCCGTCGAGTTGTCGTTCACGTCGTCGATCTTCTCGGCCGGTGACGACATCGATGTGCAGTTGTCGGCGGGCAGTCTCGGCACGCTGCGGTTGGCTGCGGACGAGCTGAAGGCGTACTTGGCGGGCATCGCGGGCGTCAGCGACGTCGCCGACAACTTCCGCGCCGGCAAGCAGGAACTCGAACTCGACATTCTGCCGGCGGCGGAAGCGCTGTCGTTGACGCGTCAGGATCTGGCGCGGCAGGTGCGGCAAGGGTTTTACGGCGAGGAAGTGCAGCGCGTGCAGCGCGGCCGCGACGACGTCAAGGTGATGGTGCGCTACCCGGAGAGCCATCGCCGCTCAGTCGGTGACCTCGAGGCGATGCGCATCCGCACGGCCGATGGCGCCGAGGTGCCGTTCGCTGCGGTGGCGCGCAGCAGCTACACCCGTGGCCCCGACACCATCTCACGCACCGATCGCCGACGCACCGTCGAAGTGACGGCGGCGGTCGACGACAGCAAGGCCAACAACAACGAGGTCATCGCTGGACTGCGGCAGGACGTGATGCCGCGGTTGGCGGCGGCGCATCCAGGGTTGATCTGGCAGTTCGCGGGCGAACAAAAGCAGCAAGCGGAGACGCTCGAAGGTCTCGCGGTCGGCTTCGTGATCGTGCTGTTCCTGATCTACGCGTTGATGGCGATTCCGCTGCGTTCGTATTGGCAGCCGCTGATCGTGATGACGGCGATCCCGTTTGGCGCGGTGGGCGCGGTGTTCGGCCATGTGCTGCTCGGCCTCGATCTGACGATCATGTCGATGTTCGGCCTCGTGGCGCTGGCCGGCGTGGCGGTGAACGACAGCTTGGTGTTGGTGGAGTTCGTCAACCAGACGCGCCGGGCCGGTGTGCCGCTGCTGGAGGCGGTGCGGCAAGCGAGCCTCGTGCGCTTTCGTGCGATCTTGCTGACCTCGGGCACGACCTTCGTGGGCTTGATGCCGCTGGTGCTCAACAAGTCGGTGCAGGCGCAGTTCTTGATCCCGATGGGCGTGTCGGTCGCGTTCGGCTCGGTGTTCGCAACCGGCATCTCGCTGCTCTTGGTGCCAGCGCTCTATCTCGTGTTCGAGGATGTGCGCCGGTTCGTTGGCCTTGGCCGCGCGCGCATCGACGTGGGCGCCGTCGGCGACAGCCCTGCTCCCTGAGAGAACGGCGGTGGCGGGGTCGTTTTGGCCTGCTGCTCAGGCCTTCACTTCATGCCTTCTCTTCAGTCCTTCGGCTCAGGCTTCTTCTTCGGCAGCTTGCAGCCAGTGGGCGCCTCGGGCGTGCCGCACTTCGGTGAGCAACCGCCGCTCTCGTCCTTCTTGGCGTCGCTCTGGTAGGAGGCGCCGCGGTAGTCGGTTTGGTAGAAGCCCGAGCCTTTGAAGATCACGCCAGCACCGGCCCCGATCAGGCGTTCGAGCTTCGCCTTCTTGCAGGCCGGGCACTTCTTCAGCGCGTCGGCCGACATGCTCTGGAACTCTTCAAAGCGATGGCCGCAGGCCCTGCAGGCGTAGTCGTAGGTGGGCATGTTGGTGCTCGTTCAGGCAGTGGGAACTGGGCCGGCGACGACGACGCGGCTGTGGCGAACGACGCGGTCACCGAGTTGGTAGCCGGTCTGCAGCACACGCACGATGTGGCCTTCGGGCAGGGCCTTGGTCGGCTCGACGGCAACCGCTTCGTGGCGCGACGGATCGAAGGCAAGGCCGGTCGCTTGGATCTCTTGCAAGCCGTGTCGCTCGAGCGCGCTCGTGAGCAGCATGCGCGTCATGCGCACACCTTCGAGCAACGCCTTCGGGTCGGTGCCGGTGTCGAACGCGGCGAGCGCCATGCCGAAGCTGTCGAGGGCGGGCAGCAGTTCCTGCGCGATGCTCTCGACGGTGCGGCGCTTGCTGTCGTCCATTTCCTGGCGCTGTCGGCGACGCACGTTGGCGGCGTCGGCGAGTTGGCGTTGCAGCTGCTGCTCCAATTGGTCGCGCTCGTCGCGCAACCGGGCTAGCTCTTGGTCGTGGGTGGGAGTCTCCATGCTCGGCTCGTGCCTCTGTTCGCCGTTGTCGGCTTCGGGATGCTTGGCGTTCAGATCGTTGGTTCCGGTGTCGTTCACGAGAAGATGTCCTTCACTTTCTCGAAAATGGTCTTCTTGCCTTTCTTGCCCTTCTTGCCGTCCAGCTCGTCGAACTTGCGCAGCAGCTCTTCTTGTTCGCCGGTGACCTTCTTGGGCACGTCGACTTGCACCTGCACGACCAAGCTGCCGCGGCCATAGCCGTCCGGACGCGGCAGGCCGTGGTTGCGCACGCGCAACTTTTCGCCGGGCTGCGTGCCGGCGGGGATCTTCATGGCGACGCTTTCGCCCGTGATGGTCGGGATGTCGATCTCATCGCCCATCACCGCTTGGCGGAACGTGATGCGGGTCTGCATCAGCAAGTCCTCGCCGTAGCGCGTGAAGACCTCGTGGTCCTTGACGTGCAGCACGACGATCAGATCGCCGGGCTGGCCGCCGCTGTCACCGGGTTCGCCTTGGCCGGCGATGCGCTCGGTGTGGCCAGACTCGATGCCGGCCGGAATCGTCAGCGTGACCGGCGATTCCTTCGGGATGGCGCCGCGGCCTTGGCACTTGCCGCACGGATCGTCGATCGACGAGCCTTGGCCGTTGCAGGTGGGGCACACCTGCCGCATCTGGAAGAATCCCTGTTGGCGAACGACTTGGCCGTGGCCTGCACAGGTCGTGCATTGGCGCTTCTTGGTGCCGGCTCGGCAGCCAGAACCACTGCACGCCGCACAGGCCTCGGGTCGCTTCAGCTCGATCGTCTTCTTGATGCCGGTCGCGACTTCTTCCAGCGTCAGTTCGAGATCGACCTTGAGGCTGGCGCCACGTCGCCCGCGGCCGCGCCGCCCTTGCCCGCCGAAGAACTGTTCGAAGAAGCCACCGCCGCTGCCGCCGAACATGTCGCCGAATGCCGCGAACACATCCTCGGCGGATTGGAAGCCCTGACCGCCACCTTGGGGGCCGTCGACGCCAGCGTGGCCCAATTGGTCATAGCGCTGACGCTTTTGCGCGTCGCTGAGCACCGCGTAGGCCTCGGCCGCTTCCTTGAACCGCTGCTCGGCTTCGGCGTTGCCCGGATTGCGATCGGGGTGGTTGTCGAGCGCCAGCTTGCGGTAGGCCTTCTTGAGCGTGTCGTCGTCGGCTTTCTTGTCGACACCGAGTACTGCGTAGTAGTCGCGCTTCTGGGCCATGTCAGGAACGAAACCGCCGATGCGAAGGCGGT
>CANEYR010000095.1 GCA_947444055.1 Planctomycetota bacterium | reverse complement strand
TGGAGCGCGCCGCTAGCGCCTTCGCCAGCGCCGCCGAGCATGTGCCGATCGCGGATTACCACCTTGCACGACTCAAGTTGCAGCAAGGTCATGTCGATACTTGCCTCGGTCTGCTGGGACGTGTTGCCAAGGTGCTACCGACCGAGGTGAGGCGACGACTTCAGGATGAAGCTGTCGCCTGGTCGGTGGTGGCCGCGGACGCGCGCTTCCAAGAGATCTTGCAGTCGGGGACAGCCACACCAGTGCGCTGAGTCACGGCTGCGAACGCAGAAGGGGACGGCGATCACGTCGGTCGTCGGCAATCAGAGTTGTTACGGGAGATACCAATGTCCAAGCGGGAACAGGGCTTCACACTTATCGAGCTGATGATCGTTGTTGCGATCATCGCCATCATCGCGTCCATCGCGATTCCAAACCTCCTCAGCGCGCGCCTGAACGCCAATGAATCGGCGGGCATCGCGACCCTGAAGAACATCTCGTCGGCGCAGGCGCAGTGCCAAGCGTCCGGCGTCATCGACACCAACAGCAACGGCGCTGGCGAGTACGGCTTCTTCGGTGAGCTGTCCGGCAAGACCGTGACGCGTGGTGCGACCCAGACGATCAGCCCGCCAGTGCTGTCGGCGGCGTTCGGCGGCGTGGCGCTCGCGCGCGTGTCGCGTTCGGGCTTCCTCTTCCAGATGTGGCTGCCGGACGCCGCGTCGGGTGCCATCGCGGAAGATGCGACCGGTGGTGACACGGGCAACGACAACGGTGTCGACTCCGGCAAGTCCGAGACGCTGTGGTGCTGCTACGCGTGGCCCCAAGTGCACGGCAACAGCGGCAAGCGCACGTTCTTCATCAACCAGTCAGGTGACGTGCTCGCGACCAACGCAGCCGTCGTTACCTACAACGGTTCGACCACCGTGCCGGCGTTCACCGCGGCGTTCTTGTCGAGCACGTCGATCAACGGCTCAGTCGCCGCGAACTCGCTTGGCTCCGACGGCAACACGTGGGTCGTCGTGCAGTGATGCCCCACGCCTGAGCGTCACGGTTTGACCGCGACCTCGGCGGCAACAACGCCCGCGCCCGGCAGCGATGCCGAGTCGCGGGCGTTGTTCATTTGGCGGGTGGCGTTCGCGGGTTGGCCTTGCTGCAATACCTCCCTACAGCCGATAGCACGGCTCGTGCCGGACGCCGGCACGCCCCAGGTGCCATGAACGAGAACCCCGCTCCGAACGCCCCGAAGGTCCCGCACGTCGTCATCCTCGGCGGCGGTTTCGCTGGACTGTCCGCGGCGCGCGCGCTGCGCAAAGCCAAAGTCGCCGTCACCCTGATCGACAAGAAGAACCACCACCTGTTTCAGCCGCTGCTGTACCAGGTGGCGACCGCGGCCCTCAACCCAGGTGACATCGCCTATCCCATTCGCTCGGTGCTCAGTGGCCAACGGAACGTGCGCACGCTGCTTGCCGAGGCCAAGCACATCGATGTGAAGAGCCGCACCATCGAGCTCGCCGACGGCCAACTCACCTACGACTACTTGCTGGTCGCGACCGGCGCGACGCACAGTTACTTCGGCCAAGACGCCTGGGAACGCTGGGCGCCCGGCTTGAAGACCATCGAGGACGCGCTCGAAATCCGGCGCCGCGTGCTGTCCGCCTTTGAGGCGGCCGAACGCGAGACCGATGCGACCAAGCTGCGCGCGATGCTGACGTTCGTCGTGGTCGGGGCTGGGCCAACGGGCGTCGAACTGGCGGGCGCCCTCGCTGAGATCGGCCGCTGGACCGTCGCCAAGGACTTCCGTTCGTTCGATCCCCGCACCCTGCGGGTCGTGTTGGTGGAGGGTGCCGATCGTGTGCTGCCACCGTTCGATCCAATCTTGTCGGCGAAGGCCAAGACGCAACTCGAACACCTCGGCGTTGAAGTGCTGTTGTCGTCGAAGGTGACCCAGATCGACCAGACCGGGGTGTGGTTTGGTGACACGCACATCGCGGCGCGCACGGTGCTGTGGGCTGCTGGCGTCGCTGGCTCACCGCTCGGCAAGAGCCTCGGCGTGCCGACCGATCGCGCCGGGCGAGTGCTGGTCGAACAGGATCTCAGTGTGCCCGGGCATCCAGAGGTCTTCGTCGTTGGCGACCTGATGAACTTGCCGCAAGGCGACAAGCTCGTGCCGGGGGTGGCGCCAGCGGCGCTGCAATCGGGCAAGGCGGCGGCGTTGAACATTGCGCGCCTCGTTGCCGGTCGCGCGACGGTGCCGTTCCGCTATCTCGACAAGGGTTCGCTCGCGACCATCGGCCGGGCCGCCGGAGTCGGTCAGATCGGGCGATGGAAGTTCTCGGGCTTCCTGGCGTGGTGGATGTGGTGGTGCGTGCACAT
This sequence comes from Planctomycetota bacterium, assembly GCA_947444055.1. GTDB lineage: Bacteria > Planctomycetota > UBA1135 > UBA1135 > UBA2386 > UBA2386. The sequence goes on along the minus strand of CANEYR010000095.1, from coordinate 16,359 downwards.
CGCTTTCCTGATCGGTTACCGCAGCCGCATCGTGGTGATGATGGGCTGGGCGTTCCAGTACTTCGCGTTCTCGCGCGGGGCACGCTTGATCACGGGTGCGGCGTGGGAGCCTGGTGTGGGGCGCACACCGACGACACCGCCGACGCCTGCTAACGATGGGCGCGGGCCTGGCGTCTCAGGTCCCGCGCTGCCCGACACGGGGCGTTCTCCGGCTGGCTCGGCGCGGTAGCACGGCCAGCGCCCACCAGGCGGCGAACGTGCCGACGGCATTCATCGCGAGGTCGCGGCCGAGGTCGACGTCTTCTGGTGGCCCTTCGGGGTAGAGCCACTGCATCAGTTCGTGTGCGGCGAGCAAGCCATACGGAACGAGGCACGCCAAGGTGAGGCGTCGCGCCGCGTGTTGCGGGTCCTGGTGGCAGCCAAGTGCGAGTCCGGTCGCGATCGAGGTCGCGAGCACCGCGAACACGTGCAGTCCATACGCGCGCAGGGGCTCTTGCAGCAGCGGCGGGAAGCACTGCCAGTGGATCGCGATCGTCAACACACCGCTGGCGACAGTCAGGCCCAGCAGTGCCTTCGGTACGGGGGGCGCGTCAACGCCCGGCATGCGCATCTTGCAAGCGACGCAGGTCGAGCTTGCTCATCTGCATCATCGCCGCCGCGGCGCGGCCAGCCTTCGCCGGATCCCGGTGGCCGAGCAGCGCGCCGAGTACCGACGGCACCACTTGCCACGACAGGCCGAAGCGGTCCTTCAACCAACCGCAGCGCCCCGGTTCGCCGCCATCCTTCGTGAGCTTGCCCCAGAGGTCGTCGATCTCCGCCTGCGTTGCACAGTCGATCATCAGCGAGATCGCCTCGGTGAAGCGGTAGGTCGGGCCGCCGTTCAGGGCCATGAACTGCTGCCCAGCAAGTTGGAAGCGCGCGGTCATCAGCGTGCCCGCCGGCACCAGACCGCCTGGACCCCAACGTGTTTCGTCGAGCACTTTGCTATCGGGGAACAGCGTCACGTAGAAGCGGACGGCCGCTTCGGCATCGTGGTCAAACCACAGGAACGTGGTGATCTTTTGTGTGCGGATGGCTTGCGACATGGCGATGGGACGCGGCCTGAGTCGGAGCCGCTGGCGCGGGTTCTACCGCGAGCCACGCCGTCGCGTCAGGTTGCGATTGGCCAATCGTGCCAGCCAGCCAACCGTCGCGGCACGTGGCCGTCAGGCCGGAGTTGGTGCACCACCAGCGACCCCGCGGCGAGGCGCAGCACGACTTCGCGGGTATCGCCTCGGCACAGCACGATCGCTTCGTAGGCCACGGCGGGCAGTTCGCGAGCGATGCTTCGCGCGTCTTCGGGGGTTGGAATCTCCCAGCCCGTGAGGTCGAGGCAGGCGCCTTGTGCGCGCGACCACGCCAACCAGGGCGCCTTGTCGAACAGGCCACGTCGTGGTGCTGGCAACTCGAACGGTGCGACCTTGGCGCCGCGCGCGTGCACGTGGGCTACGAAGTGGCTCGGCAGGCGAACGTCGTGGTGCTCGACATAGTGGGCGAGGCCATCGGGCCACACGAAGGTGCCGTCGGTCAGGTCGCGATGGCCCATGTCGGGTTCGCCGCAGGCAAAGCGGCAGTGCGAAGATGCCTCGTAGGCGACCACGGTGTGACCGGCCCGCAGGTACGCCACCGCGTCGTTGCGTTCCTTCTCGTTGCACGGCGACACGAGAAGCTGCGGCCGTGGGTAGGCATCGGGGGCCTCTTCATGGAACCACCAACCGAGTACTTCGAGGCGGTTCATGAGGGGAGCGAGCCTATCGCATGGTTCTGGGCTGCCTATGATCCGTGCCGAGGTACCCAATGAGAACCCTGCCGAGCCGAGTGCTGTTGTGGGCTGCAACGTTGGCGGTTGCCCTGACCGCGGTGCTGGTCGTGATGCCGTCTCCGACACGGGGAGATCGGTTGTCACCCGACATCGACCTTGGGCCGGTAGCAGGCTTCGTCGAGAACCTGGGGCAATGGCCACAGCCGGTGGCGTTCGCGGCGGCGGCGAGCGGGCAGTGGGTGCAAGCTGGCGCGCAAGGGGTGCAGTTTGGGCGCGGGGCCTTGCACATCGAAGTGCGCCCGAGCGGGTCCGCGCCGACGGCACCGCGCGGGCACTCGCCGACCGGTGGCGTCTGCAACTTCCTGCGCGGCGCCGACACCCAGCAGCACGTTCGCGGGGCCCGCATCTTCGCGGCGGTCGAGCAACCAGAGATCGCGCCCGGTGTCGATCTGCTGCTGCGGCGGGCGGCGCCAGGCCGGGCGGCGGTGTTTGCCTACGACATCCAGTTGGCGCCGCACGCGCAGCTTGACGACATCGAGTTCGTCGTGCTTGGCGCGACGACGATGCACGTCGATGCCGCGACCGGCGAACTGGTGATGACGGTGGGTGATGACGAAGTGCGGCACTCGCGGCCGATCGCTTGGCAGCGCGATGGCGAACGACGCCTGCCGATCGAATGCGACTTTGTCCTGCGCGGTGCCGATCGCTACGGCTTTCGCGCCGCTGCGGTCGACGCCAGCCTCGCGCTCTGCCTCGATCCCGACCTGCGCTGGGCCACGTGCTTTGGCGGCAGCCTCGTCGACAACGGCAACGCGGTTGCCGTCGCCGCCAACGGCGACGTGTTCGTGGCGGGCACGACGCGCTCAACGACCTTGCCAGGAACGGCAGGCGCGTTCGATCCGACCTTCAATGGCGAGATCGCGATCCCGCAGGTGGTCGGCGATGGCTACCTCGCGCGCTTGGCGGGCAGCAACGGGGCTCTGCTGTGGTGCACGTTCCTCGGCGGTCCCGAGAACGACCACATCCAGGCGGTGGGGGCCGTTGGTGACGAACCAGTGGTGACCGGCTGGACTTCGTCGCCGACGTTTCCGACCACGGCGCTGGCCTTCGATCCGATCTACAACGGCACCGGCGATGGCGTCACCTACTTGGGCGGCGATGTCTTCGTCGCGCGGCTGGCGGCGAATGGCCAGACGCTGGTGTGGAGCACGTTCCTTGGCGGCGCGCAGCTTGAGTACCCGACCTCGATGGCGATTGCGGCCAACGGCGAAGTGGCGGTCAGTGGCCACGTGCACAGCTTGAACTTCCCGACGACACCGGGCGCGTTCTCAAGCACCCGCTTGGCGTTCAGCGACTTCTTCGTGACCCACTTGGCGGCGAACGGTGCGAGCCTGATCGGCTCGACCTACTGCGGCGGTACGGATGGTGAGGAGTATCCGTACGCGATGGCGTTCGCTGCGGATGGCGACCTGATCGCGGCCGGGGCAACCGACTCGTCGAACTTGCCGGTCACCGTTGGTAGCTACGACCCGACCTTCAACGGCGGCAGTGAACACTTCGCCGACGCGTTCGTGGTGCGCTTCTCGCCGACCTGCTCGGTGCTGCGCTGGTGCACCTACCTGGGCACGCCGTCGAACGAGTACGCGCGCGGCTTGGCGATGCATGCGGATGGCTCGATGACGGTGACCGGTTCGATCGATGGTCCGGGCTTGCCGACGACCCCGGCGGTCTTTGGGCCAACACCGTTTGGCGCCCGCGATGGTTTTGTCTGGCGGCTTGCGGGCAATGGCGCGACGTCGGTGTGGGCGACCTACGTCGGCGGCGCCGCCGATGATCGATTGGAACGCGCGCTCGCGCTGGGTGGCGGTCGCACCGCGGTCGCGGGCTTGTCGGCGTCCGCCAACATGCCGTTGTCGCGCGGTTCGGCGTTCGCGTTGGCACAGGGCCAGACCGATGGCTGGCTCGGCATCGTCAGCAGCGATGGCACCGCGATTGACTACGGCTCGGCGATCGGCGCGCAGTTCAGCGACTTTGGCATCGATGTGGCGCGCACCGCGAACGGTGACTTGGTGACCACCGGCACGACCTATTCCGGCAGCTTCCCGGTGACGGCTGGCGGGTTGCCGAACGTTGGCGGTGGCGACGCCTACGTCGTGCGCGTGGCGGGACTGCCCAACGGCGTGGTGCGCCATGGCGCGCCGTCTGGAGCGTGTGGCTCCGCCGCCCGCATCTATGCGCGCTCTGGCCCGTTCGTGGGGGAAGCCAGCTTTGCGCTCACGGCTGGCGACGTGCCGCTGGCGAGCCCCGCCCTGGCCGTGATTGCCGGCACCACGTTGGCTTCACCGCTGAGCCTTCTGGGCATCGACGTGTGGGTCGATGTGGCGGGGCTGATCACGACCTTGACGGTCCCGGTGGACAGCTACGGCTCGGCGCGACTGCCGATTCCGATTCCGGCCAATGCTGGACTCGCGGGGGCGGCGCTGGCGGTGCAATTCGTGTGGCTCGCTGCGTGCCCGAATCTGGCGTTCAACGCCTCGGACGCGGTCGCCATCGTGGTGCAGCCGTAAGACCTACCTGCTCAGGCGTCCGCGCGGCGGCACTTCGCCGTCTTCAACGACTTGTAGTTGGGGTGGCGGACGAACACTTCATCGCTCTCCGCTTCTGGCACCCCAACTCCGTCCGCCGCCAACTTGACGCGCAGTGCCTTGGCCGCCTTCTGGCAATCGGACCGCTCTTCGTGTTCGCAGTAGATCGTGCGCACGAACGGTCGCTTGGTCCCGGCGTGCACCATTCGCGAATGCACGACGTGCCACTGGTCCGACGTGATGGCGGGCTTGCCCTTGCTCGTCAGCAGTTCGCGGATCATGGCTTCTTCCCGAGTAGTTGTTGTTGGTCGAATTCGTCCGCGATTTCCGCGGCGGTTTTGTAGACCGGCGGGGGTGCCACGACGCCGGCGAGCTTGTCGGCCTTCTTCTGGGCATCACGCGCGCGGCGCTCGGCTTCTTTGGAGGCCTGCCGAGCCTGTTTCGTTTGTTCGCGGCGACGCTTCTCTTGAGTTTCTCGTACGCGATTTGCCATAAGCACTTTGGGTGAACGGGACGATTGGCGCCCACGCACTCACCAGGGGTCTCACCAGTCCAATTCGAGCCCATGACGTCGACGACTGGTACGCCGATGGCAGGGCGAGCAACATAGCACATAAGGGTCGCGGCCCTAGGCCTGCTCTTGTCTCTGTTTGACGGCAATGGGCCATAGGCGGGGGATCTCGGTCCCTGGCTCGCCTCGTCGTGGGTTGGTGACTGGGTCGTGTCGGCGCGCTATTGGCGAAGCATGCGCGTCGTGATTGGGCTGCTGGTGGTCGTCGCGGTCGTGGTTGCCGGTTGGCAATCGTGGGCGCCGAGCGCGACCGCACCCGTCCTGCCGGGCAACGAAGCCGCGCCGAGCGCCGCGATGGCGGTGACACTGCCTGCGCCGTCGGGCGCGTCGGCCCAAGGTCCGGCGGCGGCGGGACCGCCGTCAGGCTTGCCGCCGACGGACGAACGGCGGGAAGCGGCGAGGGTGGTGCAGGTGCGCGTCGTCGATGCGTTCGATCAGCCAGTGGCGGGGGCGCAGGTCGAGCTGCAAGCGACGCTCACCGCCGAGCCCTTCGCGGCGTTCGAAACCGACGCCAGCGGCCGGTGTGCGCTGCCGGTGCTCGAGGACGTGGCGTTTGTGAGGGCTACGCATGACGACGTTGGCAGCAGTGTGCGGCGGGAAGTGCGCCCGCTGGCGGCGGACGACGAGGTCGTCGTGTTGATGTTGTTGCGGCCAGTGGTGGTGCGCGGGCTCGTGCTCGCTCGGGACGCCAAGCCGATGCCGGGCGCCGTGCTCCGCATCGAAGTCAAAACCGTATGGCCGACGGCGTTGACGCACATGGTGTCGATGCAGCAGACCATCACCGATGCGACGGGTCGCTTTGCTCTCGATGCGATGTTGGGAACCACGCTGCGGTTGGTGGTGGATGAGGCGCGTGGGCAGGCTTCGCAGGATGTGGAAGTGAATGCCGCGAGCGAGGTGCTGGTGGCTTGTAGCGGTGCGTTCGGCATCGAGGGCGTCGCCGTCGACGAGCAAGGCCAGTCGGTGGTTGCGACCGTGTCGAAGGCTGAGCCGTGGCCGCCTGGCCAGTCGATTGTCTACTTCCAGGATGCTGCCGCGGCGCAGTTCTCGCTGACCGTCGAACAACCGGGGCGATACCTCCTGACGGCCACTGCCGAGGGCTATTGCACGCCGACGATCGAAGTCATGCTCAGCCTCGAGCAGCCGCGGGCCCGCATCACGATCGTCATGGTGCGCGGGCTGCCAACGCGCGGCGTGGTGGTGCATGCGAACGGCTTGCCGGTGGCTGCCGCCTTCGTGGCCGCGGAAACGACGGTGCCAGGTTGGGGGCGGGTGTTTGCGGAGTGCGCGGAAGACGGCACGTTCGCGTTGCGGTTGCCGAAGGACACCGCGTGGAGTCTCGAGTGTGGCAGGAACGAACCGGTGCCATGCCAAGCGGGGGACCAGAACCTAAGGTTCGTACTTCTCGACGAGCAGGATCAGGGCGTGCCTGAGATGTTCCCAGAGTCGCCGCGCCAAGCCGTCGTGGAGGTGGAACTCGAGGTCTACACCGAAGACCTGCGACCGGCGGTCTTCCCCTGGTTGCAGTGGGTGAGCCGCGTTGGCGACACGTTCACCGTGAGCCAGGTCGCAGCCGACAACGAAGGCCATCACTTCCATCTCAAAGGCATTGTCCCGGGTGGTCGTCCGTGTCTCGCCGCCATGGATGCGGTCACGAACCAGACTGGGTTCCTGTGGATCGAGCCACCGTACGAGCCGCAACGCGTGGTGCTGCAGCCGCAAGTGCCGTTGACGGTGAGCGTGCGCCATCGCGGTGGTCCGGCGCGCGCGGTGGTCGTCGATGTCGAGCCGTGCGGTCTGTGGCAACAACAACGAGTCGACGCCACCGGGCGCACGCACTTCGTCGGCATCGCCCACGGGCCAGCGGTCGTGAAGGTGCTGCGCGGTGTCGAAGTGCTGGCGCGTCGAGCCATCGAACTGCGTCCCGGCCAACGCCAGGCGCTCACCATCGGCGTCGACTTGTCGAAGTAGGCCCACTGCACAGCTGCGAAATCCCAGCTAGAGTTGCCCCCGGTGTGCCACTACTAGGCATGACTCCGCTCATGACGACGTTTCCTCGAATCCCAGTGTTGCATGTGGGTGATCGGCTCACCCGCGCCGAGTTCGAACGGCGCTACGAGGCGATGCCAGAACTGAAGAAGGCGGAGCTGCTCGAAGGAGTGGTCTACATGCCTTCCCCGGTTCGTTACACCCAGCACGGCCGTCCGCACGCGTTGCTGTCGACGTGGCTTGGGCTCTACGCCGCCGCTACCCGGGGCGTGGAGCACGGCATCGACGCGACGCTGCGCCTTGACTTCGACAACGAAGTGCAGCCGGACCTGATGCTGCGCGTGGTGGGGCCGACCGGTCGTTCTCGCATTGATGACGAGCACTACGTCGATGGGGCGCCTGAGTTGGTGGTCGAAGTCGCCGCCAGTTCGGTCAGCTACGACCTGCACCAGAAGTTGAACGTCTACCGCCGAGCGGGTGTGCAGGAGTACCTCGTGCTGCGCACCGAGGACGCGGCGGTGGATTGGTTCGTGTGGTGCGGTGGTGCCTACGAACGAATGGTTGGCGATGCGGCAGGCATCCTGCAGAGCCGCGTGTTTCCTGGGTTGTGGCTCGATGCCGCGGCCTTGCTGCGGTCGGACGATGCGGCCATGCACGCGACCTTGCGCACAGCCCTGGCGACGCCAGCGCACGCGGCGTTCGTGTTGCATCTGCGTGATTGAGGAAGGTCGAGCCGGTGACGAGTCCGGTCGGCGTCAGCAACACGCTCTGCGTCCAGAAGGTCACCGGTAGCACCGCGGCTTCGCCGAGTAAAGGCGCGCCGACAATCTGTCCTCGCGGTCATGAACGTCACGGCCGCTGCGTCTGCCGCGTTCGTCCCGTTCCGGTGGCGGTGGCCCGTGGCCGTTGCCATGGCCCCCACGGTCCAGTGCCCGCCCGATCCCGCGCCGCGCCGTCGATTCCTGGCCGAAGAGCGAACGCAATGCCGGGCCGGATCGCTGCTCCGTGCATGCATATGCTCCGCTGCCTTCTGGTGCTCTCGATGTTGTGCGCCGCGACCGTGGCGCAAGTGGTTGCTTACCACGATGTCAGCGCCACTTCGCACCAAACGCAATTCACGACCCTCGCCGGGCAGGGCTACCGCCTGACCCAATTGTCGGTGGCGGGCGGCCTGTCGGCGCCGCGCTACTCGGCGATCTGGGAGCAGGCCGCGGGGCCTGCCTGGGTCAGCATGAGCGGCCTCACGCCAACGCAGTACGTGACCCAGCGGGCGACGTGGCTCGGCCAGGGCTATCGCCCCAAGCTACTGACGACCGCCGGATCGGGGTCCAATGCGGTCGTCGCCACCATGTTCGTCGCCGACGGCGTGGGCTTCGCCGACTACATCGGCATCAGTGCGAGCACGTTCCAGAGCCACTGCGACACGCAGCGAAACAACGGGCGCCGGCTCGTCAGTGCGGACATCTATGGCTCGGCCACGACGCCGCTCTACGCCGCCGTGTTCGAGAACAACACCAGCGACACGGTGTGGGGCTACGTGCTCGACGACAACCCGACGGACTTCGCGGCGACCTTCGCGGCGTTCTACGAAGTCGACGCGCGCCTCGCCGCACTCGGCATGTCGGAAGACCAACGCTACGTGTCGGTGTGGCACGACGACCGCGTCGGCGCGTGGGCAGCCCGGTCCAACTATTCGACGAGTGGCTGGCAGACGCAGTTCAACACCTTGACTGGAGCTGGCTACAGCCCGCTGGTGATTGCGTCGGGCGGTGTCGGCAGCTTGCTGCGCTTCGCCGGCGCCTTCGCGCAGTACCGCACGCCGCGCACGCGCACGTTCACGACCACCGGCCAGGTCCGCGCTGAGTTCAACGGTTTCGACGCCTACATGACCGGCCTCGTGCAATCGACCGGCGCGCGCAACGCGTCGATCGCGATCGCCAAGAGCGGGCGGCTGGTGTATGCGCGCGGCTACACCTGGGGCGAGTCCGGCACGGCCATCACGCAGCCGACCAGCCTTTTCCGGATGGCGAGCGTCAGCAAGGTGCCAACGGCGATGGCGATCCAGAAGCTGGTCGCGAACGGCGTCGTGTCTTTGTCGAGCAAACCGGCCACGCTGCTCGGGGTCGCCGGCGCCGGCACCAATTGGGGGAACGTTACCCTGCAGCACTGCCTCGAATACACGAGCGGCCTGCCGCGCGACTTCGACCACGTCGCGTGCTCCGTGCTCGCCAACCCCACGTCGCCGACGTTGCCGGTCACCCTCGGCCAGGCCGTTAATTGGATGGCGGCGCATTCTTCCCTGTTCCCACCCGGGAGCTATGGCAACTACACGAACAACAGCTTCATGCTCGCGGGCCGCGTGATCGAGCACCTGACCGGCCAATCGCAGCCGACGTGGCTGCAGAACAACATCTACACGCCGCTCGGCATCAGCCGCTTCCGCGTGGCCGCCGGGTTGCCGCAGAATCTGTTCGCCACCGAACTGCGCGGCTACGCGGCAAGCCTCTACCTGAAACCGAGCGTCTACTACACCGACCAACGCCGGAAGGCGCCGCAGTGGGCCGGCAATCCGCAGTTGACGAACGCCACCGGCGGCCTCGCCGGCAGCACGGTCGATTGTGTGCGGCTGCTGTCGGGCGTGTTCGGCCTCGGCTCCGATTGGATCACGCATCCGCCCATTCAGCAGAGCAGCATGCTGGCGCGGCACTCGGTGACGGCCTTGGCCGGTCCCGACGGCTTGGATCAGGTGACGCCGGGCGCCTTCAGTTGGTTGACGCAGCCCAACGGCGTGCACGTCTACAACAAGAGCGGCACGCTGGAGGACGCCAGCACGCGTGTGATGTGGCGCAGCGACGGCGTCGCCATTGCAGTGTTCGTCAACAAGGGCAGCTCGTGGGCCGACGACACCAGCCTCAACCAACTCGTCGATGCCATGACTTCGTGGCCGAACGACGACCTGTTCGCCGGCTATGGCTTGCCGTCCTTCCCCCAGCGCCCCGCACTGACCAGCGTCAATGTCCAGGTGCTGCCGAACGTCACCAACACGCCGTTCGTGGTCACCGGCGAACGCCTCGACACGGTGACCGCGGTGCACATCGGCCCACACACGATCCTCAACACGACGTCGGCGAATTGGCACCTCGGTTGGTTCCGCGTGCTGAGCCCTTTGCAGATGGAGGTCTATCCACCGCAGGGAGTGGCGCCGTTGTCGTTCACGGCGATCACGGCCAGCAATCCGGTCGGCACCAGCAGCGGCGTGCTCGTCGCCATCCAGAACACCATCGGCAGCGTCGCGGTTGCCGCACCGCCGACGGTGACGCCCTTGCAGTCATTCCGCGTCTACTGCGGCAGCGGCACGACCCCCAACTTCGGCGTGCTGACGATCAGCACCAGCAACCTGCCGTCCGTGGCGCCAGGCGTCGTCAGCTTGGGCATCGGCAACCAGTTCAGCGACCTGCTCGTCACCGACTTCCAACTGATCGACCCGACCTCGCGCAGCGCGTGGTGGCAGATCCCGCCGCTGCCGTGGCCCGGCATCTACGTGCAGACCGCGGTCTTTGATCCCGTCAGCGCCCAGCCTCTCCCGCTGCCCGCCTCGACAGTGCGACAGGTCGTGCGGCAGTAGCTGCGGATGGAGATGGCAGGCGGGCGGCGGATGCCGAGCGTCGGCTGCGGCTGTCAGTGGGCGCGTGCTCGGCCCGTCGTTCTGACGAAGGCGCTTGGCCAAACTGTCTCGGATTGGGAGACAACTTCGGCAGGTAGCTTCCCGGAATTGAGGACAACGAGGCGGGGGCCGCCGAGGTAGGTGAGAAGCCACCGGCCAGCAGGCCACACTCGGCATTGCCTTCGGTCGCCCCACCCGACCAGCCGATAGCACCGGCATGTCGGCAGAGCTGCAGCACCCTGACGTCGAGATCCGTACCGATTCGCTGGCGGCGTTGATGGCCGCGGGTGAACGCCCATCGCTGCGCGCCGAGATCGTCATCCAGCGACCGACCGCCGCGCCTGCAGTGCCCGCGCACCAGAAGCGAGTGCAGCGCTTGACGATCGTCGTGCCCGCGCGCAACGAGTCGCTCAACCTGCCGAACCTGCTGGCCGAGATCGAGCCAGTGCTGCGTGCCGCGGCGCTGCCGTTTTCCGAAGTGATCGTCGTCGACGATGGTTCCACGGATGACACGCCGACGATCGCCGCGGCCACCGGCGCGCGCGTCGTTCGCCACGCCGAGAGCCTCGGCAATGGCGCCGCCGTCAAGCGCGGCATCCGTGAAGCGAAGGGCGATTGGATCCTGCTGCTCGATGGCGACGGCCAACATCCACCGCACGAACTGCCAGCGATGCTGGCGATGGCCGAACGCTACGACATGGTCGTTGGCTCGCGCGGCGGCCGCGGCGGCAGCCTGCATCGCAACTTCGCCAACCAGGTCTACAACGGACTCGCGAGCTACGTCTCGGGCCGCAAGATCCCTGACCTGACGTCGGGCTTTCGCTTGGTGCGCGCCGATGTCGTCAAGGACCTAGTGTGGCTGCTGCCTAACACGTTCAGCTATCCGACGACGATCACGATGTCGATGCTGCGCGGCGGCTGGTCGGTCGGCTTCCATCCGTTTGCGGTGCGCGCCCGCAAAGGCAAGAGCCACGTGCGTCTGATCGCCGACGGCAGTCGGTTCTTTCTGATCATCCTGCGCATTGCGACCATGTTCGCGCCGCTGCGCGTGTTCTTGCCGGCGTCGCTCGGCACCGCGGCACTCGGCGTCGCGTGGTACCTGCACACGTGGTGGAACGATGGTCGCTTGACCAACATGGCGGTACTGCTGCTGACCCAAGCGGGGTTGCTGTTCGCGCTGGGGCTGATCGCCGAGCAGATCGCGGCGCTGCGCTTTCAGAATCTGTCGCGCGACCACGGGAAGAACGGATGAACGGCGGCGTGTTGTTCTGCGGTGCTTGGGACGAAGGGCCCGGGTACCCGCGCACGACGTCATTGCGGCAAGGGTTGGTGGCGGCTGGCGTGCCGGTGCGCGAGTGCCGGGTCGAAGGCCTTGGGCGCGACAAGCAGCGCGTGCTGCGTTCGCCGTGGCGGTGGCCAAAGGCGTGGTGGCAGCAGCGTGCGGCCCGACAGCAACTCGTGCAGCAGATGCGCGGGGCGATCGCACAGCAGCGACCGCACTGTGTCGTCGTTCCGTACCCTGGCCATGGTGTGGTGCGCGCGCTGCGCGCAGCGACCGAGGTGCCGATCGTGCTCGATCTGTTCTTGTCGGCCTACGACACCGTCGTCGAGGACCGGCGCCTCGTGCATCCGGGTTCGCTGTTGGCGGATTGGCTGCAGGCGTGCGACACCAAGGCGTGTGCGGCCGCCGATCTCGTGCTGCTCGATACACCGGCGAACGCGGCCTACGTGGCCGCCTTGACGGGCTTGCCGGCTGAGCGCTTCGCTTGGTTGCCAGTGCACGATCCAGACGCTGCGAATCCGGTGGCGTGGCCGCGGGCGCGCGGCGATTTGCGACTGCTGTTCTTTGGCACCGGCGTGCCACTGCACGGCTTGTCGACCCTGCTCAAGGCGGTTGCCCAGGTGGAGGGTGTGCACCTGACGTTGGTTGGTGGCACCGCCGCCGATCGCCAGCTGGCGACCAGCAGTCTGGGCCATCGCGTGATGCTCGAGCCGACCTTTGTTGGGCGCGAACGTTTGCAAGAACTGCTCGCGGCGAGCCAGCTCGTCGCCGGCGTGTTCGGCGACAGTGGCAAGGTGCAGCGTGTGGTGCCGTTCAAAGTGGTGCATGCGCTCGCGGCTGGGCGGCCGGTGCTGACGGCGGCGACGCCGGCAGCGTTGCAATGGCTCGACGGCAGTGGGGCGGCGTTCTTTGCTAACGCGGCGGACGTGGCGTCGCTGGCCACTTGCTTGCATGAACTGGTGTTGCGGCCCGAACTGGTCGAACGCGCCGCGGCAGTGGCGCGCGCGACCTACGAACGGCACTTCGGCACGGTGCGCCTGGCCGCTCGCTGGCGGGAGATCCTGCAGCGCCTGCCGACGGTGCGGGCGAGGGCCGCCTGATGCGATCGCGCGCGAGCGTGCAGCGGCTGGTGCGGGCCTTGGCGTGGGGTGTGTTTGCCTGCGCCTTGTTGGCCTACGGCAGCGCGCTCGCGGGCGACTACGTCTTCGACGACCAGCATTCGATTCGCGGCAACGACGCGCTGCACGACCTCAGCAACCTCGGCCGCTACTGGGTCGATCCGTCGGCGTTTAGCAGCGCGGGACGCATGTACCGGCCGGCCTTGTTGACGACGTTTGCTTGCAACTGGGCGATCTGTCCGGCGGCGTGGTCGCTGAAGGCAGGCAACGTGCTGCTGCATGCAGCGGTCGCGGTGACGATGTTCTTGTGGTTGTGGCGGTTGTCGCGCCGCGCCGTGGTGTCGGCCTGCGTCGCGGCGGGCTTCGCGGTGCACCCGCTGGCCTCGGAAGCGATCAACCTGGTGTCGGCGCGCAGCGAACTGCTGGTGACGTTGGGCCTGCTGCTAGCCTTGCACGCCCAGTTGTCGTGGCAACGCCGTGGCGGCAGCGTCGGGCTGCTGTTCGCCATGGTGCTGGCGACCGTGCTCGCCTGCGGCAGCAAGGAGACCGGGGTCATGGTGCCGGTGCTGTGCGCCGTGCAAGCCGTCGTGCTGCGTCACGGTGCGTTCGATCGACGGGCCTGCGGCCGGGCGCTCTGGGCGATTGCCCCGATGGTGCTGGTCGTGATCGCTTACCTCGTGGTGCGCAAGCTGTTGCTCGGCGACGCGACGGTGCAGTTGCTCGGCCGCACGGGCGAAGATCCGACCAGTGGTCACGGCCGCACGTTGCTGATGCATTGGGCGACGATGGCGAGCCTGTTGCCGCAGGTGTTGCTGCAAGCGTTGGCACCGCTGCGGTTGTCGATGGATCCTGCCGTGCAGTATCGCGATTCGTTCGCCGACCCGATGGTGCTGGCTGGCGCGGCCATGTTGCTCGGGCTGACGCTGTGGGCGTGGCGGCGTGGACCGACGGCGCGGCTGCGGCGGCTTGGAGTGGCGTTTGCTTGGTGCGTGGCGCTGCCGTGGATCGTGATTCCACTGAACATGCCACTCGCGGAACACCGGTTGTACGGGCCGTTGGTGGGGTTCGCCGCCATCGTGGTCGCGGCGATGCCGCGAACTCGGCGTTGGCAGCAGGGCACCGCGCGAGTGGTGCTGCGAGGGCTCACGGCGGCGTTGCTGGTCACCGGCATCGCGTTGTCGACGCAGCGTTCGCTGCTTTATCGCGACGAGAGTGAACTGTGGCGCGTCGAGCTCGTGCACAACACGACGTCGTTCCGTTCGTGGTGGGGGCTCGGTACTTCGATGCTGCGCATGGGCGACGTGCAAGGATCGCTGGGGCCGCTGGCACAAGCGCACACGTTGAACACGCGCCACTTCGACACGCTGCGCAACTACACCGAGGCCTTGCTGTCGCTGCCCGACGAGGCAGCGCAACCCGAGCGCGCGCTGCAGGTCGCAGCCGAGCTCAACGACCTCGCCAAGTTCGATCCGTGGGCCCGCACGCTGCATGCGAACGCGCATCTGCAAGCGGGGCGGGTCTCCGGTCTTCGCGAGCACTTCGCAGCGGCCGAGCGGTTGGCGCTGTCGTGCCTGCAGATTGCGACGGCGAAGGGCTACGTCTATCGGCTCGCGGCGCAAGCTCGTCGAGGCCTCGGTGATCTGCCTGGTGCGCTCGCGCATCTCGACACCAGCATCGCCAGCGGGCTAGCGCCGGTTGGCGTGCGTCTCGATCGGGCGGCCCTGCTGCGCGAACTCGGTCGGCATCGCGAAGCGAAACGCGAACTGTTGCTGGCGCAGCGCGACGCTCCGACCGATGCGCAGGTGATGCGTGCGCTGATGCAATCCGCGTCGCCGCCGCGCTAGCTAGCGCGATCAGAAGAAGAACTGCGTCGTCTTGACGGGCGACAGGCTGCGCAACAGCCCAGTGCCGGCGATCTCGTCCAGCATCTGCGAGTAGATGGTCCACCCATTGAATAGACCGGCGGGCACCGGCACTGGCAGCGATGCCATGCCGCGCGCATCGAGCGGACCAGCCCACAGCAGCGTGAAGCCGTCGAGCAGTGGCTGCCCTTGGAAGGGCGAGGTCGTGTTGACGAAGCCGATGCCGAGGTAGCCGGTGTCGTTCTGCACGCCGCCCATGCGCCACGTCATGGTGGTGCCACCGATGACAAACGCTGGCACCACGAGTTGGGCCGGGTTCGCGTTCGTGTAGATCAGCACGTAGTTGGTGCTGGTGCCGGCCGTGTTCGTCGCACTCACCGACTGGATGCCGAGATTCAGGCCCACGGGCGGCGTGAATCGCAATTGCGTGTCGCTGACGACCGTGATGCCCGTGTTGACCAGGGTGCCGCCAACTGTCAGCGAGGTCGTGCCGATGAAGCCGGTGCCGCCGAGCGTCACCAGCGGTGGGTTGACGGTTGCGACCTGCAATGGCGAAGCCGAGGTGATCTGCGGCACGGTCAGTTGCAGGGTGAGGCAGCCAAGCGATTGCCGGAAGGCGATGATCTGGGCGGCCTCGTTGGCACTGAACAACGATTGGTTGTTGGCGCAGCCGCCGAGCCCCGAGCACATGATGTTGCACGGCGGCGAGCTGTCGCAGTGGTTGGCGTTGAAGTTGTGGCCGAGCTCGTGCGCGGTGACGCCGACGCGGTAGCCGTAGTTGGCGCTGAACCGGGTCTGCGAGAGTCCGTAGGCGTTGTTGGTGAGGCAAACGACGCCAACGTAGGCGAGGCCGATGGTGCCGCCGCTGTTGGCGCCGATCTGCCGACCTGAGAACAGGTGCGCCGTGTCGCGCGTGATACCGGCGTGGTTGGCGTTCCAGTAGTTGCCGAACTGCGGCAGCAGGGTGGTGGCGACACTCGACGTGTAGGGGTCGGCTGCGGAGTTGACGATCAACTGCGAGACCGTCAGCGCCACTTGCACGTCGCGGCGATAGATGACGTCCATGGCGTTGACGATGCCGGTGACGTCGTTCTGCGTGTTCGTGATGTTGCTGCCGTTGAGCACGTAGAGCGGGTTGTCCGCTTCAATCGCCAATTGGCAGACGTAGACGGCGTCTTCGTTGCCGACCACCGGCACCACACCTTGCAGGGCACCGGGCACGCCGCAGTGGGCGTTGATGTTCGCACTGTCGACGCCACGGAAGACGATGTGGGCCGTGATGCCAGCCGTCGGCACGACCTCGCGCACGGGCTGCACCAGCCACAATTCGCCAGTGCCCCGCCGCACGAACGCCGTCAGCGACCCGCCGACGAGGGTGGCGGCGACTTCACTGCCGACCTCCCCTTGCACCGCGCCGCGATAGGTCACGCACGGCGGCGTCGGCAGCAGCACGAGCCCGGTGGGGCCGCGTTCCCACAACTGGAAGG
>CANEYR010000094.1 GCA_947444055.1 Planctomycetota bacterium | reverse complement strand
CTTGGAACGACACGCCGCCTGACCGCGTTGCCGTCGAGGCGCGCGCTTGCATTGAGCGGGGCGAAGGGCGGGCGGCGTTGCGCTTGCTCGACGAAGTGTTGGCGCAGCAACCGTTTCACACCGACGCGCGGCGCTTGCGCCAGGATGTGTTGCGAGAACGCGGTCGCCGCGGCTTGTTGTTGCACGAAGCGCAGCAGGCGTTGGCACAGCATCCCGACGACGCCTTGGCGCACTACCTGTATGGCCGCGTGGCGCGGGATCCTGGGCAGAAACTCGTGAGCTTTCAGCGCGCCTGTGCCTTGGCCCCGGAGCTGGTTTGGCCGTGGCTCGGTCTGGCCCACACGCTGCGAGCCACGGATCCGGAACGGGCCCTGTTGATCTATCAAGGGCTCTTCCACGCCAGTCATGGGCATGGCCTGGTTGGCATCGCGTTCGCTGCCGCGCTGCGCGAAGCAGGCCGCTACGACGAAGCGGGTGCGGTCTACGCGTCGATGCGACGGCAGCCAAACCTGCGCGCGGTGGCGGAGTCGGGTTTGGCGCAGGTTGCGCTGGCTCGCGACGATCGCACCAGTGCATGGAGTGCATTGCTCGAAGCGTTGCGTGGGCGGCCGTTCGACCCGACGGTGCAGGCCTTGGTGCTCGGGTGGTTGGAGGCAGGCGTGGCCCACGAGCAAGTTGGGCAGTTGTTGGATGTGCTGCGTGAAGACCCTGAGCGCCTGGCGGCCTTTGGCAAAGGCGATGGGCTCGTGGTGCTGTCGGTGCTGCTGCAGAGGAGCGGTCAAGGCCAAGCGCTGCGCACGTGGCTTGAGCGCTCGGGGGTGTCGTCGCGGCAGCCAGCCTTGCGGCGGTTGCAGCGACGCCTCTCGCTGGAACTCGGCGAGGTCGAGGCGTTCCTCGCGATGGTGCGGGCGGATGTGCCACTGGCGCTCGTCGACCACGAACCCAATCGGCTGCGCGCGCGTTGGCTGACCCTGTTGCGCGGACCTTGGCACCAAGGGGAGGCGCTAGCGACGGCCGCCCAAGCGGTCCAGCTGTTGACCGCGCTGCGCGACGTCGGTTGGCTGCAAGAAGTCGAACTGCTCGCCGAAGTCGCCTCGCGGCGTTGGCCACCAGCCGCCTCCGCGTGTGCGCAGCTGCGCGATGAAGTCCGGCGCGAACTCGCGTTCGAAGGCGGCCTGCGGCGGCTGCTCTATGTCGGCTACCAAGCGCACGACAGTGCCGACCTGGCGACGGTGCTCGGCCGCTTGCGCGAGCTGTCGGTGCGGGTGCTTGGCCGCGACGTCGTCGGCGAACCGCCGCGCTTTCAGGCACCGTTGGTTGGGGAAATGGTCGACCCGTTCACAGGCCCGCTGGCCGAACATCTGGATCGCTACAACCGCCACCTCGTGCTTGGACGGCGATCCGGCGGCGTCGCGGAAGGGCTGTTGCTGACGCGCTTCTCGCTGCAGGAGCTGCCCGACTGCACCGACCTGGCGCTGCCAGCGCGTTGCTACGAGGTCGTCGGCTGCGATCGCGATGTGAAGTCGCTGGGCGGTGTGCTCGGTGGCGACTTGGCTGGTGTTGCCCTGCTGAATCATTTCCTGATCGACTACGACGCGGTGCGTGAGTGGGGGCACAGCATTGCCGAACGGCGCCGCATCGCCGCCGAAGATGCGCAGGCGCTGATGCACGATGCGCTGCCGGAGGCACCCGGTGACGACCCGCTCGATGCGGCGTGGCGGCTCGCGATGCTGTCACCCGTTGCGGATACCGACCTCGATGCGGCGGTGCTCGACACCATCCGCCACCACGAACGGCAACACCTTAAGGACTCGTTCTACTACTTGCCGGTTGAGCAGAATTTGTGGCGCAGCCTCGGCCTGCTGTTCACGTTTGGGTTCTCGCCGTCGGCCATCGAGGCGGAAATGGAGCGCCGCGCCGAGTTGGCGTCGTTGGCGTTGTCACCGCACACCGAATTGGTGTTGGCACACATTGCCGACTTTGCGGGCGATCCCACCGCGCAGTCGCCTCACCACCAGGGCTTTGCGCAACTCGCCCGCGAGCTGACCGCGAGTCTGCAAGCGAGTGGGATCAACGCAGCGCAGGCGGTGCCAAGCCACTGGCATACACTGCCGATGGCGGCCGTGCGCAGGGCGGCGCGGCAGTTGCTGGGGCAATTGCCCTGATTCACCGCAATCTAGACCTGGGCCGAGCACACGAGCCGGGCGCGCGGTATTTGTTCCACTTGGCGAATTGAGACGTCGTTTCTGTTCGAGCGGCGCTCACACCGATATCCGACGAGGTTCGACGATGGCTTCCACACTGCGCACTCGCCTGTTCTTGTTCTGCTCGCTCGTGTTGCTGCCGACGCTCGCGGCGACGCAGGATCCGGTGGTTCCCAAGGGTCCCGACAAGGAAGTCGCGGAGCAGATCGTTCTGCTCAAAGACGTGGTTGCGGACAAGAAGATGGCGCGCGATGCCGAGGGTGTCGCGGCCATCGACAAGCTGCTGATGAAGTTTAAGGCGGGGGTCGAGGCCAAGGACCAAACTGCCATCGTGAAGGCGCTGGACGGCGTGTTGACTGGCGGCAAGCAGCGGCCGAGCAACAAGACTGAGATTTACGTGGGTGCCGCGCAAGCGCTCGGCTACTGCGGCGCCGAGGGCGCCAAGGTGTTGAAGGAGGCCTACCTCAACAAGTCGCGCTTTCCAGAGAAGCCGGAATGGGTGCCGTTTCGTGAGCACGTGCTGAAGAACCTCGGCCGCACGAAGGACGAGTCGATGGTCAAGTTCTTGCTCAATGAAGCGGTCCGCAACCACCAGTCCGCCTTGGCGGCGGCCGGCGGCGAAGCGCTCGGCAACTTCGAGGAGTCGAAGGACGTGCTGCGCAAAGAGATCGTGGGGGACTTGATGAAGCACTACGGCGAACTGGCCGAGAAGGAATCGCAGATCGGCTCCAACATCGACAGCCAGAACGCGCAGAATCGTCTGGCCGCACTGCAGGACAAATGGAACGGCACGCTGGCGAAGTTGACGCGGCAGAACTTCGCGACGTTCCGGGAGTGGCAGGCTTGGCACAACAAGCACAAAGGGCAGCCCTGGTGAGTTCTCGGCGGGCTGGCGGGAAGGCACGCGGCAGCTGCCCGTCCTAGGTGCCCATGCGGCTTTGGACCATGCTCGCTTGGCTGTCGGCACTCGGCCTGATTGCCTTCCTGACGTTCGAGACGCGCCGGCTGGCTGAACTGGTGGGTCGCCACGAGATCGCGGCGCGGACCCGGGAAGCGCCGGGTTCGGCGCTGCCTGCGGAGAAACTGGCGCCGCCAGTCGAGCCGCCCACCAACGCCGCGCCCGCCGCGGTGCCCGCGCCGGTTCCCGCGGCGGTTGACCTCGAGCCCGTGGCCTATTCCCGGCAGGCCCTCGAACTGGCGAGCACGACGGCCAAACTGGCGGCCGTCACCGCACTTCTTGAGCAAAAGAACCAAGAGGCAGCGGCCCGCGGCGAGGCTGCAGCCGCCGAAGCCGCGCGCGTCAGTCGCGCCATGCCCGAGGGCGTGCGACTGTGCTTGATCGCATTGCATGACTGCCTGCGCGCCGAGGGCTTTTTCGGGCCGCGTTTCCTGCGTGCGGAGCGCGTCAGTCCGAGCGGGCTTGAGCAGGTCGAGATGTTGGATGCGGACACGGCTGGTATCGATGTCGCCTTCGTGCAGGCGGCCAACATGACGGCGACTCTGGACCGTGCGACCGAGCGGCTGGAGTTGCGGTTCTTCGATGGGGTGCGGACCGTTGGCGCGCAGCGCACGGCGCTGCCGAAGGATGGTTGGGAGTTGGCGTTCCACGGCGTGAATGGACCATCGATCGAGGCCAGCCTGCCGTACTTGCTGCGGGCCGAAGGCGCCTACCAGGAACCTCCAGCCGCGAACCAGCGCGCCAAGACCGACGTCGATCCGATCACCCGGCGGCAGTGGATCGAGCGGTTCGATCACTTGTTGGCGACTACCGGCAGCCAACCGACCTGGCGCGTCAGCCGGTTCCGCGGCATGCAGGATGGCTGGTTCTTGCAAGCGGAACTGATCGGCACCGATGAACACAACCACGTCGTCGCGGGTGCGCACTGTGCTCGCCTGGCGGTCGAAGTGGACGCGACGACCGCGACCACGTCGCTCATGCTGCGCGATGGTGTCTTGCGTCGAGGGGGCATTGAGTCGAGCATCATCGGCGAGGGCTATCGCATGTTGCTTCCCACCGTGACTCCCAAGCAGGCGACGGATGCCATGTTCGGCATGGTCGTTTCGAAATGACAGGTCGTGCGTCGCCGGGCGCGTTCGGCGCGTTCGTAGCCGAGTGGGCGCTGCCGGTTGAAGAGGCTTTGCGGGACTTGTTGCCGCCGCTGCACGAGGCGCCTACGCGTTTGCACGAAGCGATGCACTACGCGCTGTTTCCTGGCGGCAAGCGCTTGCGGCCGATGTTGGCGCTGTTGGCGTGCAAAGCGGTCGGTGGCGAAGTGCGGCCCACCTTGCGGGCGGCGGCGGCGATCGAGTGCCTGCACACCTACAGCCTCGTGCACGATGACTTGCCGTGCATGGACGACGACGATTTGCGGCGTGGTCGACCGACCTGCCACAAGGTGTTTGGCGAAGCGCTGGCGCTGCTGGCTGGCGATGCGCTGTTGACAGTTGCCTTCGAAGGGGTTGCCGCCGCTGGGGCCGCCGCCGTCATCGCTCTCGCCAAAGGTGCGGGCAGCCTTGGCATGGTCGGGGGTCAGGTTGAAGACTTGGCGGCGGAAGGCGATGCCACCCAGCACACCCTGCCTCGTGTGCAGTGGATCCACGACCACAAGACGGGAGCCCTGATCACCGCGTCGCTGCTGGTTGGCGCCCACGCCGCCGCAGGGCCCGCTGGCGCCCCGTTCAGTGTGGTGGAGCCGCTGGTCCGCTATGGCGACCTGCTCGGGCGGGCGTTCCAGATTGCCGATGACTGCCTCGATTTGACTGGGACCGCGGCGGAACTTGGCAAGAACCCGCTGGCGGATGTCGCCCTTGGCAAGCTGACTTGGCCCGCCCTGGTGGGCCTGCAGCGCAGTCTCGCTGCGGCGCGGCAGATGGCCGCCGAAGCCGCCGCCCTGGCCCCGGTGGTGGTCGCGGCGGCGGCCGCCATCCGCCCGGCAGCAAGGTCCACGCTGGACGGGGCCGTTGCGCTCCTGCAAGATGTCGCGACGTATGCCGTGGAACGGCGCCGCTGACGGCGCGCACGCGGCGCTGCACTTTCTACGCCCGCGTGGAGCAGGACTTGGAACCAACGTCGCCTACCCCTCTCTTCGATCAGGTCGACAACCCTGTCGATCTCAAGAAGATCCCACGGGAGCAATTGCCTGCTCTCTGCGCCGAGATGCGCAAAGTCATTCTCGATACGGTGTCGATCACCGGCGGGCACTTGGGCTCCGGCATGGGCGTCGTCGAGCTGACGGTGGCCCTGCACTACACCTTCGACTTCCGCGACGATCGTTTGGTCTGGGACGTCGGCCACCAGTGCTACCCGCACAAGCTGCTGACAGAACGCAAGGCGCGCTTTCACACGCTGCGACAGAAGGGCGGGCTCAGCGGGTTCTCCAACAAGTGGGAATCGCCGTATGACGCCTACTTGATGGGGCACGCTGGCACGGCCGCATCGGCCGCACTCGGCATTGCGATGGGTGATCGCATGCAGGGTCGGCATCGGCATGCGGTCGCGGTCGTCGGCGATGCGGCGATGGGTTGTGGCGTGGCTTTCGAAGCGCTCAACCATGGCGGTTCGCTCGAAAAGGATCGCTTGCTGGTGATCCTCAACGACAACCGCTGGTCGATTGCGAAGACGGTCGGCGCGCTCAGCCGCCACCTCAACAAACTGCGGTCCGGCTCCTTCTACAACAAGGCGAAGGAGGCCGTGCACCACCTGATCCAGTCGATCCCGGTGGTCGGCAACACGCTGGATGCCAAGCTCGGCGATGCCGTCGACATGGTGAAGAACATGGTGGTGCCTGGCCACATCTTCGAGGCCCTCGGCTTCCGCTACTTCGGGCCGGTCGACGGCCACGACACGGCGGCCTTGCTAGAGGCCATGGAAGCGGTGAAGAAGCTGGACGGCGTGGTGTTGCTGCACGTGCTGACCGAGAAGGGCAAAGGCGTGCCCGGCAGCGAAGATCGCTATGACCGTGCGCACGCGGCCAAGCCGCAGCCGAAGAAGAAGGCCGAGAAGGTGCCGGTCGAGCCGTGTGTGGTGCAGCCAGTCGTTCCGGTAGCCAAGCCTGGCCGTTCCTGGACGGAGTGGTTCGGCGAAGGCATGCACCTGCTCGCTGAGAAGGATCCGCGCGTGCTGGTGATCACCGCGGCGATGCCGGACGGCACCGGGTTGATGGAGTTCCGCGAGAAGTTCCCCGAGCGCTTCATCGACGCCGGCATCGCCGAGCAGCACGCCGTCGCCTTGGCGTCGGGCTTGGCGACCAGCGGCATGCGACCGATTGCGGCGATCTACTCGACGTTCTTGCAGCGCGGCTACGACCAAGTCTTCCAAGAAGTGATCCTGCAGCGGCTGCCGGTGGTGTTTGCGATGGATCGCGCGGGCCTCGTCGGCGAAGACGGTGCGACCCACAACGGGCTCTATGACATCGCCTACTTGCGTTGCATGCCGGGCATTGTGTTGATGGCGCCGAAGGACGGGCCCGAGCTGCACGAGATGATGGCGTTCGCGCTGACGTTGCCGGGGCCCAGTGGCATTCGGTATGCGCGCGGCAACGCGCCCAGCGCCAACGAACTGCTCGGTTGGCACGGCAAGCACCAAGCCGTGCAACTCGGCCGCATGGAGATTCTGCGGGAAGGCAATGACGGCGCCGTTCTTGCCTACGGACACATGGTGCAGACAGCACTCGAAGCCGCCGCACTGCTGGACAAGCGCGGCATCCACATCGAGGTCGTCAACGCTCGCTTCTGCAAGCCGCTCGACGAGAAGGGCGTGCTGGCGTTGTGTGACCGCCACGACCGGGTCATCACGCTGGAAGACCACTCCAAGGTCGGTGGCTTTGGTAGTGCCGTGCTTGAGTGTGTGGCTGCCCACGGGCCAGTGCGCGCGCAGGTGCAGGTGATGGCCGTTCCGGATGACATCTTCGAACACATGAGTCGAGCCCAGGTGGTCGACCACTGCGGTTTGACGGCGCTGCACGTGGCCGAGCGTTTCCTGAACGAGAAGCACAGCCCGGCCGGGAAGCACAGCCCGGCGGTGCACTGAAGCCATGCCCACCCGTGGTGCCAGACGCCTGCTGCTGGTCGGCGATGAACGCAAGGGCGGCAGTAAGGCACTGATTCAGCACCACGCGACGTGGCTGACGGGTCGCGGTTGCTCGGTCGAGATCGTCATGGATCGCGACGCCCCGCTCGAAGACCGCGATGCAGACTGTGTCGTGGTTTGGGGCGGCGATGGCTCCTTGCTCGGCGCGGCGCGTCGCATGGGCCAGAACCAACGGCCGACCCTCGGCATCAATCGTGGCCGCCTCGGCTTCCTGACCTCGTTCGAGTACGAACAAACACAGCAAGCGCTCGACATGCTGCTGGCCGGCGAACTGCACGAAGAGCCGAGGCTGATGTATTGGTGCTCGATGCAGGGGCTCGACGGCTCGACCAGTGATCCGGTGTTGGGATTGAATGACGTGGTCGTCAGTCGAGCGGCGGTCGGCGGCATGATCCTGCTGCGTGCGTTTCGCGGTTCGCACGAGTTGGCGGCGTATCGCGGCGATGGCTTGATCACGGCGACGGCGCTGGGCTCGACCGCCTACTCGATGGCGGCCGGTGGGCCGGTGTTGGCCCCCGACCTCGATGCGCTGGTGTTGACGCCGTTGGCTTCCCACACACTGAGTGCGCGCCCGCTGGTATTGCCGGTTGGCGAAGGCATCGAGATCGAAGTCGTCGAGACCGGCAGCAAGAAGTACGCCTACGCGCAGATCGACGGCCAGGTGCAGTTGCAGATTCCCGTCGGAGGGCGCGTGGTGTTGCGCCCGGCGTCGGTGCGCTTCCGGCACCTGGGGCTCGGACCGTCGCACTTCTTCCAAGTGCTGCACGCCAAGTTCGGCTTCACGGGTCTCGCCCGACCTCGAACGTAGTCGGCCAGCGGCTTAGCCGAGTTCGAACTGGCGCTTGGCGTCGACGACATCGCGGTTGATCGCGACGATCGCTTCTTCTAGGCGCGCGCCGAGCTGGTTCTTGCCGCCGACGGTGACGCGCACTTGCCGCATCATTTGGATCGACATGCGCAGCGTGCGTACGACATCGCCGGCATCGCTGTGCGCCAGACGTTCCAGATCATCGACGGTGCCGCCGCGGCTCCAGCAATCGACGGCAGCGGCGATACCCCAGTCGGGTTCCTTGATCGTGTGCGCGACACCTTGCAGCGTTTCGATCGCAATGAAGCGCCGCACCGCGTCGGTGACGGCCTGCATCAAAGGCCCCGCTTCGCGGCGATGTCCGTGTGGTTCGGCGCGTCGACGTTCCTCGTGGATCAGGGCTGTGAACGTCGCTGCCAGCTGGTGCATGTCCATCGTCTCAAGCACACCGCTGAACAGCAGCTCGGCAACTTGGATCTCGTAGCCATTGATGCGTTGCGCCAGCTTGCCACGCGGCAAGAGGCCCTTGTCGTCGAGGAAGCCAGCATCCCGCAGCACCTGTACGCGCAGCGCCAAGGCCGCGTGCGCCGCGGCCTTCTTCTTGGAGCGGGTGCCCGGCGTGCCCTTCATTGCCTGGAACGACGCGAAACTCTTGTCGTAAGCGGCGAGCAGGCCTTTGCTGCCGAGGCGGTCGAAGAGGTTGAGGATCGTTGAGTAGGAGAGGTTGAAGCGCGACGTAATCGGCTCGACCTTGCCCGAGTGGAATCGTGACAGCGGTGCTGAGATCAGGTCTTCGTCTTCGAGGATCGAGATGACCAGGCCACTCTCGTCGAGTCCCTGGCGACCAGCGCGCCCTGCCATCTGCAGGTAGTCGCGAGCCTTCATGTAGTCCATCTGCACGCCGTCAAACTTGCGCAGGAGGTCGAACACGGCGGTGCGCGCGGGCATGTTGATGCCGAGCGCGAACGTCTCCGTCGTGAACAACATCTTCAGCAGGCCCGACGTGAACAGGCGTTCGACCACTTCCTTGTGGATCGGCAACATGCCCGCGTGGTGGTAGCCGACCCCACTGATGGCGCGACCAAGAATGCCGCGCAAGCCGGGGTCGGCGTCGGCGTCGAGTTCAAAGCGCACACAGATCTCTTCGAACAGTGCCTGGATGCGCTCGCGTTCGCGGCGGTCGAGCAGGCGGCGGCCCATGCTGCGTTCGGCCTTGATCTCACATTCCTTGCGCGAGAAGCAGAAATACAACAGCGGCAGCAGTTGGCGGTTCTGCAGTTCGTCGAGCAGCAACACGTACGGGCGCGGACCGAACGGCGCGCGCCGACCCTGTGACCGTTCGCGCTTGTCGCCCCAGCGCGATCGTTCGCGCTCGCGCAGCCCGGTGCGACCGCCGTGGCGCTTGTCGCGAGCCGCCGCGCGCTCGTGGAACGTGATCGCTTTGGCACGTTGCTCGAGTTGGAAAACGCCCGCGTCCGGGTGGAAAAGCCGGTGCGACAGCGGCACGGGGCGTCGCGTGTGCTCGATGACCGCGAGTTCTTGAGGGCGAACGTGGCGAATCCACTCGCCGAATTCGTGCAGGTTCGCGATGGTCGCCGACAGCCCGACGAAGCGCACGTGCGGCGGCGCGAAGATCAGGCTCTCTTCCCAAACGGTGCCGCGGTCGACGTCGTCGACAAAGTGAACTTCGTCGAAGATGGCGAAGTCCGTATCCCTGAAGCGCTCCGGATCCTCGAACACCGCGTTGCGAAAGATCTCCGTCGTCATGATGACGAGCGGGGCGTCCGGGTCGAGGGTCAGGTCGCCGGTCATCAAACCGACGCGCAGCCCGTCGTTCTTGAAGTCCCGGAACTTCTGATTGCTGAGTGCCTTGATCGGGCTGGTGTAGATCGCCCGCTTGCCGCTCTTCACCGCTTGGTCGATGGCGTATTCGGCGACGAGGGTCTTGCCAGAGCCGGTGGGCGCGGCGAGCAGCACATTCTTGCCAGCTTCGAGCGCGCGTGCCGCTTCGACCTGGAACGTATTGAGCGTGTAGCCCTTGAACTGGATGGCGTCGGCGTCGGGTGCGCGGGTCGGCACCGACGCAGCATGGCACAAGGAGCGACAGATAGGAAATGTGCAGATGGCTTGGGGCGTCGCGGTGGTTGCGAAGTCAGCGCCTGTTCGCCTGTGAGTTCTTTTCCACATCGGGCCGGGGCGTGGTAGTTGGCCAGCGTGCTCTAGTTTGTGACATCGGCTTGGCTATGCTCCCGCGCGCTTCGCCGCCCGGCGGAGCGTTTCGCAAAACCGGTCGCTGCGACACTCCCTTTGGTCGCAGCAACGTGGTGCGCTGGCGGTCAACCGGCGCGCTGCGCAAATAGGAGTCAGCCATGGAAACCAAGCAAGAAGTCAACGTCCCCAAGTTCGTCGGTCGTCACCTGTCGCAGTTGAAGGTCCTGTCGCGTCTGCTTGAGCACGAGCTCGAAGCCGGCAAGGGCGCGCGCGAAGTGACGCTCGATCGCCACCTGATCGAGAACATTCTCGACACCCTCGAGATCTTCACGGACGACTGCGAGTCGATCAGCGGTAGCTCGCGCGATCGCGCCAAGGTTGAGCAGAAGCCAGTGGTTGCTCGCCTCAACTGATTGGTCTGATTGGTCTGGCTCGTTACGTGGCGTCGTCGACGCGACGACGCCCTAACCCTTCCCCGTTCCGTTCGACCTCGTGTCTGAACGCATGTCGGTACCACTGCGCCACCCTCCGCAAGCCCAAGTCTGGGTTGTGCGCTTGGTCGTCCTCACGACGTTCGTGCTGACGGTGTGGCTCTGTGGTCCGCGGGCAGTCGAAGTGCTCGCGGCTCGCGTCGACAGTGCGGCGCTGAGCAGCCCGCTCGTCGTCCTGGATCGAGCCGGGTTTGCGGCTCAGCCGGAGTGGATGGATCGCCCGCTGTTGCTGGCTGTTGCCACGGCGCTGTCGCCATGGCTCAGCGACGCGGTGCCGATTCTCGATGACGTGACCCAACGGCGGTTGCGCGACGGCTTGCTCAGCGTGTCGTGGGTGCGCGAAGTCGGCATCGAGCGGTTGTTCCCCGATCGTCTGCGCCTGCGGCTGGAGCTTCGGCGTCCCGTGCTCGGCGTACGCGCGGCCGATGGCAGTGCGCTGTGTCTGGTGGATCGTGAGGGCATCGTGCTGCCTTGGGTCGACACCGAGTTGCCGGTTGTTCCGCTGCATCAAGAGGGCGGGGCGCCGACCATGCCGGTGGTATTTGGCCAAGCGACGGTGGAGCTGCGCGTGCTGGCAGCGGTGGCCGTCGCAGTCGAATGGCGCGACGCGGTAGCCCCGCTCGTAGCTGACTGCCCACCCCTGCTTGAGGTCGACACGACCAATCTTGGTGAACACTGGCTGCGCGGACCGAGTTATCCAGAAGTCCGCATCAAGCTGCTTCGGTCCGACGGCGCCGGCGTCGTCCTTAACTACGACCGACCGGTCGACAGCCCGTTGGCACGCATTCCCGCCGCCACCAAAGCTGCGGTTCTCACCAAGATCTTGGCTAGGCATCCCAAGTTGGAAGGGCTGGTCGCCGGCGACTTGCGGTTCTCACGCCGTTGGGCTGATTACTTGCAGCCGCGAGCGGCGGGCCTGCGTGATCCAAACGAGCTGTGGAACACGATGCTGACGCCGCGGTGAACTCTGCAGGCTTGCGAGCGTCGGTGTTACTTGCGCACGGCAGCGTGCACCGCGCCTAGCAGTCCACGCAGGTCGAAACCGCCGTTCTTGGTGCACCCAAGTCGCACGATGACCAACTGTTCGCTCGGCATCACGACGCAGTACTGCCCTTCATGGCCGCTCATGTAGAAGAGATCGACGGGTAGTTCGGGCCACTCGCGAGTCTTTGGGCCATCACCGTCTGGGTCCTGATCAAGCCAGAGGTGGCGACCGTAGCGGCCGTTGCTGGCTGGTTGCGAAGTGGTCGCGCTGGCAACCCACCCTGGTGGCAGCACGCGGGTCGAGCCGTTGACGCCGTCGTTTTGGTAAAGCAGGCCAAGGCGCGCCCAATCGCGCGCGGTCGCGAAGCCATATGAGCTACCGACGAACGTGCCGCTCGGATCGGTTTCCAGCACCGCTCTGCGCATGCCGAGTGGTGCAAACAGTGAATGGTGCGGGAACGCCCAGTACTCGAGGTCGCTCGCGAACGCCGTGCGCATGACTCGGCACAGCAGATTGGTTGCCCCGCTGGCGTAGACGAAGCTCTGCCCCGGTGCCTGTTGGCGCGGCTGGGCTGCATACACGCCGGCGTGGTCGCTCGACCCGAACAACATGCGCAGCGCATCGCTCTTGGGATCGGCGTAGTCCTCGTTCCACTGCAAGCCCCCGCTCATCGTCAGCAAATCACGCAGGCCAATGTGACGACGTTCGTCGTCCACCGCCCACTCCTTGATGGGCAGCTCGATCGCTTCGGTGAGCCTGCCACGCTGCACAGCCACGCCAAGCAGGGCATGGGTCAAGGTCTTCGTCATCGACCACCCAGCGAGCGGCATCGCCGCGTGATAGCCCGCGGCGTAGTGTTCGCCGACCAAGAGGCCGCGGTGCAGCACGACGATCGCGCGGGTATGGATCTTGGTTCCCGTTGGCGACTCAAGGAAGGCGGCATCGATGGCGCGCTGCACCGCCTTCTGGTCGATGCCAAGTGGCTCGGCGTTGGCGACCCGATCGCCGAGGGGCCAGTCGATCGTGCTTGGATCTGGTTGCAGGTCGGCCAGTCGTGCACCGCCGCGCTGGCGAAGAGTCGCGATCGGCGTATCTGGCCGCACCAACGTGCAGCCGAGGTTGCGGGTCGCGGTTGCCACCGCACATGCATTGGCGAGCCGACACGTCACCGAGGCCCCTTCCTGATCGACCTCAAACCGCAAAAACGGGCGGATCAAGGCCTCCAGTGGGCGCGTTGGCGCCAGTTCTTCGGCCCTCACCGAGTCGAGAGTGCGGCCGCTGACGAAGATGGCGGAGGCCGTGACCTTCGCGGCGTAGGCCGCCGCCACTTCCGCCAGGTCGCGACTCAGAGCGGTTGGTTCCTGCGCCGTGCACAGCGGCAACAGAGACGTGACGAGCGCCTGGGTGAGTCGCGGCATGGCCGCATGCTACCGGCGTAGGCGAACCAACGCGGCGTGAGTACTCTCCGCCTTGTGTGGCGCACCGTGCTCTTGTTGTTGGTGTCGATGGTGGCGTGTGTGCCTTCGCCGCCCCGCGCCCTCGTCGAGTCGCGCCCCTTCGTGCGGCGGCACACGACAGCGGTCGTTGCCGCGAAACTGCCGGTCGGCTGCGCCATGGCGGATTCCGCGTCAGAGTGGCGGGAACTGCGTGCGCGCCTGCCCATGTTGCGCGAGGCACTGCCGGAGGACTGGTGTGATTTCGCCGTGGAGCGAGCGCTCGTTGTGGTTATCGCGGGTGAGATGGTGGGGGCGCCCATCGATCACGGGGTGCATTCCGAGGAGGGCGTGGATGTGTTGGTGTTGACGCCAACGCGTGTGCCTAGCCAGGGTCCCAGCACCCTTGTGCATGCGCTGGCAGTGGCGGCACACGCGGCACCACTCGCGGTCGTGTGGCGCCAGCCTGACGCGCAAGGCCACCTCGTAGAGACGACTTTGGCGGTGTTGCTGGCGCGTTGACCTTCTGACGCGGACAACGTGCCGGTCAGGGGGTGCCAAACTGCGCGGCGATGGTGTCACGCAGCAGCTTGTCCACCACAGTGGGGTCGGCGCGGCCGCGGGTGGCGCGCATCATGTGCCCCTTCAGGGCGTCGAGTGCTTTGGCTTTGCCACTGTGAACGGCAGCCGCGGCTTCCGGCAAGGCTGCCGTGGCGGCGAGGGCAAGCGGCCGCAGTGTCTCCACGTCGAGGATGCGATCGAGTCCGAGTTCGCGTAGTGCATCCACGGGTGATTGGTCGCGCGTGAGTAGGTGGTGAAACACACGCTTGCCGCTGACCAGCGTCAGCGCCCCGGTTGCGACCAGTTGTAGCAGCTCGGCGAGGCGCCCTGGCGTGATCGGGAACGTCACGATCGAAAGGCCACTGTTGTGGAGGACCGGTAGGACTTCTGCAATCAGCCAGTTGCAGACGGTCTTGGCGTCCTGGCCGTGCGCCATCACCTGCTCAAACCAGTCTCCGGTCGTACGGTCGAGCACGAGTTGCGCAATGTCGACATCAGACAGGTGGAATCGCTCGCGGTAGCGTGCAGCGCGCTCTCTGGGCAGTTCACCGAGCGATGCCCGCACCGCGTCAACATCGGCCAACGCGATGACCAGAGGCGGTAGATCGGGGTCGTCGAAGTAGCGATAATCAGGGGCCTCTTCCTTGCTGCGCTGCGGCCGCGATTCGCCGCTTTCGTCGTTCCATCCGCGCGTTTCGGCGGCGACGCGACCGCCGGCGGCGAGTACAGCAGTTTGCCGTCGTTCTTCGAACTCGAGGGCGCGTTGCACCATCTTGAAGGAGTTGAGGTTCTTCAGTTCGACCTTCGTTCCGAACGCGGTGGCGCCATGCGGCATCAGCGAGATGTTGGCATCGCAGCGCATGGAGCCGAGTTCCATGTCGCACTCGCTGATCCCGCAAAAACGCAGCACATGCCGCAACTCGGTGAGGAACGCATGCGCCTCGCTCGGGGAGCGCAGGTCGGGTTCGCTGACGATCTCGACGAGGGGCACGCCGGCGCGGTTGAGATCAACCAAAGTGCCGAGGTCGGTGTGCGTCAGTTTGCCGGCATCCTCTTCGACGTGCAGTCGATGCAGTCGACAGCTGCGTGTCTCATCGATGCGCACGGCACCGCCACGGGCGAGTGGCTCGGCAAATTGGCTGATCTGATAGCCCTTGGGCAGGTCGGGATAGAAATAGTGTTTTCGCGAAAACCTCGAGGTCGACTGCACCGCACTGCCGAGGGCCAGAGCCGCCTTCATCGCCAGCGTGATCGCGGCGCGGTTTGGTTGCGGCAGCACACCCGGCAATCCGAGATCGATCGCATGCACGCGAGTGTTCGGTTCCCCGAGCGCGGCGGCTGGAGCCGGCGAGAACAGCTTGCTCTGCGTCGCGAGTTGTACGTGCACTTCAAGCCCGATGACCGTCGTGTAGGCGTTCAAGGCAAAGCCCGTCGCAAATGGTGCTCGCTGTGTTGTTGCAGCACATGGGTAATCTGCAGGAGCAAGGTCTCGCGACCATGCGACGCGGTCCATTGCACTCCGATCGGGCGACCGTCGTGCGTGCTGCCAAAGGGCTGCGACATGGCTGGCAACCCAGCCAGGCTGGCAGGCACTGTCAACGCATCACACAAATAGAGTGTGAGCGGATCATCATGGGTGCTGCCCAGTGGAAAAGCTGGCATGGGTGAGGTCGGGGACAGCAGTACATCACAGTTGGCGAAGGCCGTGGCAAAGTCCGCACAAAGGCGTGCGCGCATGCGCGCGGCGCGACCATGGAATTGCTCGGCGTAGCCGTACGACAATGCAAAGGTCCCAAGCAGAATGCGCAGTTGCACTTCGTCACCAAAACCAGAGCTACGTGTTCGCGTCATCATCGCTTCGAGTCGACCGTGTCCCTCGCGCCGCTGGCCGAAGCGCACACCGTCGTAGCGAGCGAGGTTGGAGGCAGCTTCGGCAGTTGCAATCAGGTAGTAGGTGGCGACTGCGTGCGCGACGGCAGGCAGCGAACAGTCGACCAGTTCGGCGCCAAGCTGCCGCGCGAGCTGGGCTGCCGTTCGGGTGACTGCCAATACCTCTTCGTCGAGCCCTGGCCCATTCATCTCCCTCGGCACGCCAATGCGCAGGCCGCGCAGATCTTTGCGAGCGGTCAATTGCGGGGTCGCCGGTCGCTCGGCGGCGATGGACGTTGGATCGGCAGCGTCGAGCCCGGCGGTAACGTCGAGCCACAACGCCAGATCCTCAGCGGTTCGAGCTAAGGCCCCGACACAATCGAGCGAGCTCGCATAGGCAACCAAACCCGAGCGGCTGACGCGACCGTAGGTTGGTTTGAGCCCCATCACGCCGCACAGCGAGGCTGGTTGGCGGACGGAGCCGCCGGTGTCGCTGCCGATGGCAAGAGGGCAGAAGTCAGCTGCGATCGCCGCCGCCCCGCCACCGGTGCTGCCTCCAGGGACCAAGGAGGGGTCAAACGGATTCCGGGTGGGGCCAAAGGCGGATGTCTCCGTCGTGTTCCCCATGCCGAATTCGTCCATGTTGGTCCGGCCGAGCAAGACCGCACCTGCGGCTTGCAAGCGCGCCAACGCCGTGGCCGTGTAGGGGGAACGGAACTCGGCAAGCAACCGGCTGCCCGCACTGGTCCTTTCTCCCGCCAGCACCAAGTTGTCCTTGCAGGCGACCGGCACGCCGGCCAGGGGGCCGAGTGGACGACCCATGGCGCGGTCCTCGTCAATCGCTGCCGCCGTTGCGAGCGCGCGTTCGTCCCAGGTCTCGACGAATGCCGAGTAGCTGGCGTCGAGAAGATGGACTCGCGCCAGGTGGGCTGCGGTGACTTCGCTCGCGGTGAAGGAGCCTGCCGCCACTCCACGCGCGATCGTGGCTGCCGACAATCGCCATAGGGCGGTCATGCGTCGATCACTCGTGGCACCACGAAGGTCCCGCCCGCGTGTTGGGGGGCGTTGGCCAGCACGGTCGTGAGGGGCAATGGGGGGGTAGCTAGGTCGTCGCGCAGTTCGAGTTGGCGCTCCTTTGCCGCGTCCACATGGCCATCTTCCGCATCCTGTAAGGTGCTGAAGGCGGCCACGATGCACTCAAGGCGCTGACGCAGGACAGCCTGCCGTTCGGTGGGAACGTGCAGACGAGCAAGGTCCGCCAGATGTTGCATCAGGGCGCGGTCGAGAGACACCTGGATCGGCATGGGGGAGCCATGGTAGGGCGATCATCCGGGCGACGCCGACCCTTTTGTGGGCGATGTTGGCAGGCGGCCAAGGTCCAGCTACCATCCTCACCTTCGCGTCTGTCGGCCCCCGGTGCCGCACGTCAGGGTCGGTCAGCCCGCGACGTGTGATGCCGGTGCTGCACACCGCGTCCTTGCGCATGGAAAACCCCGAACTTGCAGTCGTTGGCCTTACCTGCAACGTGGTGGGCGTGTTCTTCTTGGCCAACTCGATTCGATTTCGCGAACCGCGCCGCGCTCTCGCGGACGCGCTCGGCGTCAGTGCCCGAAGCCTGCTCAAGGTTCGCGATACCGCCCTCAACAACATGCAGGTGATGTTGGGCTTCTTGTTCCTGACCACCGGGTTCCTGCTGCAGATCGTGGCCAAGTGGGACATGGCGTTGACCACGCTGTTGCTTTGCGCTGGCATCATTGCCTTTGCGGCGGCTGTGTACGCAGTCGGTGCCTACAGCTCGCGGCGCGCCTTCCGCAGGCTGCTGTGCGAGTTCTTCCAGACCGAGGAGTGGTCGTTCCAAGATGACATGGAACTGACCAAGGAAATCGGCGAGGTGTTGGGGGTCCCGCTGGCCAAGGACATGACCGTTGAGGTCTACGTGCACCAGGTGCGGCAGGCCTTGGGCGTCCAGAACCAGCCCAAGGCGTCAACGCCAGCTGAACGGGCCCGCCGGATCGCCCTGCCCGGGCGGTAGCGGCGAGCGCGCCGGTCTGCGGGAGCGGCGGCCTCCCGCCAACGAGTTTTTCACAGGAAGTTGCAGGAAGTTGCGGGCGGCAATCCCACTTCTCTTGTGCATCCCACTTCCCATTGGCGTGCCTGGCGACGACCAGCGCGCGAATTCCTTCGTGCCGCCGTAGACCTTCTCCTTCCCCCGGTTTGCCCAGCCTGTGCGGCCCCAGCCCAGGGACTGTGCCTCCCATGCAACCAAAACCTCATCAGGCGACCACCCCTTGGATGCGTCCGCTGTGGCGAAGCGGTCTTGGCACCTGGGGCCTGTGGTGGGGAGCACCGGGAGCTGCGAAACCTAGTGCACCACGTCGCGCCTTGGCGCTTTGCCGGCACGGGCGGGGCCCTAGTGCGGCGCTTCAAACTTGATGCCGATGCGGGGGCTGGGCGATGGCTGGCGCGGGCTATGGCCGACGCTTGGCGGGCCCAAGTGGGGTCGACTTTTCGGCGAGCCGTGATTGTGCCAGTGCCGTTGCACGGCAACAGACGGCGGCAGCGTGGCTTCGATCAAGCAGCTTGGTTGGCACACGAACTTTCGGCTCGGCTGGGCTCGCTGTCGCCCATCGGGGCGATGGCACGCACCCGGGAGACGCTGCCTCAGGGCGACCCACGTGTCGTGTCGCGAGCCAATAATGTCGACGGCGCCTTCGCCGTGATGAAAGCTCGCGAGGTGATGGGACGGAATGTCATCCTCGTCGACGACGTGTTCACGTCCGGCGCCACCGCCCGGCAGTGCGCGCTGGTGTTGCGCGTACAGGGAGCTGCCGCAGTAGCGGTCTTGACCGCATGCCGAAGTTGACCAAGTCCTTCGTCCGCAAGGCATCGCGCACGAAGAAAAACTCAAGCGAGAGCTTGACCGGATCCGATTGCTCGCTACTTTCTCCCGCCCCTCGCACGCCGGCAACGGTGTCCGCGAGGCGATCTTTGACATTCAGGGTGGCCTCGAAAGAAAAGCGTGTGAGTTTTTTGAGCGCGGTTTTGCGTGGCGAAAGCTACGTGGGACTGCGAAGCCGTCCATCTTGATCTTGTGAGGACAAGAATGGAGCGATGCCAAGGACAACAAATACCAAGTGAAGGGTTTGATCCTGGCTCAGAACGAACGTTGGCGGCGTGGATGAGGCATGCAAGTCGAACGTGAAAGCCGCAAGGTGAGTAGCGTGGCGGACGGGCGAGTAACACGTAATCAAGCTACCTACGAGACGGGGATAACTTCGGGAAACCGAAGCTAAGACCCGATGGCCTGCCGGGAACGCATGTTCCTGGTAGTAAATGGACGGGATCCTCCGGGACCGCCTGCTCGCAGAGGTGATTGCGGCCCATCAGCTAGTTGGTAGGGTAATGGCCTACCAAGGCAACGACGGGTAGCCGGCCTTAGAGGGTGGTCGGCCGCACTGGGACTGAGACACTGCCCAGACTCCTACGGGAGGCTGCAGTCGAGAATCTTCCGCAATGGGCGAAAGCCTGACGGAGCGACGCCGCGTGGAGGACGAAGGCCTTCGGGTTGTAAACTCCTGTCACGAGTTAAGAAGGACTCAATACGAATAGTGTTGAGTTTTGACGTAAGCTCGAGAGGAAGCACTGGCTAACTCTGTGCCAGCAGCCGCGGTAATACAGAGAGTGCAAACGTTGTTCGGAATTACTGGGCTTAAAGAGCACGTAGGCGGCGTCATAAGTGTCAGGTGAAATCCCACGGCTCACCCGTGGAACTGCCTGGCAGACTGTGATGCTAGAGTGTGGTAGGGGAGAGCGGAACTCTTGGTGGAGCGGTGAAATGCGTAGATATCAAGAGGAACACCGGTGGCGAAGGCGGCTCTCTGGTCCACAACTGACGCTGAGGTGCGAAAGCTAGGGGAGCAAACGGGATTAGATACCCCGGTAGTCCTAGCCGTAAACGATGGGCACTAGCTTGGGGTCTCCCTGTGGGATCCCAGGTGAAGTAAAAATGATAAGTGCCCCGCCTGGGGAGTATGGTCGCAAGGCTGAAACTCAAAGGAATTGACGGGGGCTCACACAAGCGGTGGAGCATGTGGTTTAATTCGAAGCAACGCGAAGAACCTTACCCAGGCTTGACATGCAGGGGCTAGGCCGGTGAAAGCTG
>CANEYR010000093.1 GCA_947444055.1 Planctomycetota bacterium | reverse complement strand
CCTCGTAGCGGCTGCCCGGCATGTCGGCCGTCACCGTGTTATCACACACCACCAGGTCGAGCACCTTGCCGCCGACGTCCGGAAACAGCTGCAGCAGGAACGACGACGCCTCGACGACACAGATCGCATCAAAGGTGCCAGTCAGCGAAGGCGTGGTGAGTTCGAGTTCAAACCGACCAGGCAGCAGACCAGCGAGCGCCATCGGCGCCACCTTGGCCAAGGTCAAAGCGGTCGGCGGCGAGAACGACGAGCAACCGGCGAGCAGCAACAAGACGAGAGCAGAACGCATAGGCCGTGACCTTCACCGCCCGCTAGCTCGCGCCAGCAGCGGTGCCAACACAAACAAGCACGCCAGCATGCAGGACAGTGAGCCCAGGGCAACGATGCCGCCGAGTTGCACCAGACCAGGGCTGTTCGCCAGCAGCAACGAAGCAAACCCAATCGTGGTGCCGACACTGGTGCGCACGACCCCCACACCGGTTGCCCCGGTCGTGAGCGCGCCGTTTCGGAAGTGCCCGACCATGTGCACGCCTTCGTCGACACCAATGCCGAGCACGAAGGGAATCGCGACGAAGCTGACCATCGTCAGCGGCACGTCGAGGCAGACCAACGCGAAGAGCGTCACGACCAGTCCGATGGCGCTCGGTAGCAGGGCGAGCAGACCGTGTCGCAGCGACCGCAGCCACAACGTCACCATCAACACGGCCAGCGCCGCGGCCCAGCAGCACGCGCGCTGCAAATCCGCACGCAGCATGCCTTCCAGGGCGTTGGTCACCGTGGGCGAACCATGCACCACCGCCAACGGCGCGCCTTGCTGCACCGCCTGCGTGAACGTCAGGAACGCCTCGCGGTCGAGCTTCTGCGTCGGCCACACCGTGATGACGCGCTGTTCGCCGTCGCCAAGCGCCACGGTGGTCGCGGCCGCCGGGGCGAGGTCGCGGGCGAAGTTCGCCTCCAACTCGGCCAACGCCGGTTCCAGCTCTGCAACCGCGAACCCTGCCGCCGTGAACTCAGCCCGAGCCTGGCCCGCAAAGCCGCGCGACCGTTCCCGAAACGCCGCCACCGCCGACTGCCCCGCGGCAGTGTCGGCACGCTGCAGGCCCGACCAGAAACGCAGCTGGCCAGCGGCCTGCATGGCGTGCAGTGTCGCCCACAGCGGCGAGGCATCGACCGCCAGTGGCCACAGCACCGCGACCGGAATCGTACTGAAGCCCGCCGTGGCTTCGATCGACGCGCGCGCCGCCAACACCGGATCGTTCGCCGGCCGCAGCGCTTCGCCATCGGCGTGCAGCGGCACGCCGCGCTGCCAGACGACGAGGCCGGCCCCCACCACCAAGACGATCGCCGCACCCGCCGCCCATCGCGAACACGCGCAAGCAAGCCAGCGGTCCGCGAGGCTGGCGAGCCAACTGCGTTCCGGATCGCGCCGATCGCCGACATAGCGCAGCAGCAACGGCATCGCCGTCGTCGTGATCAGCGCGCTCGCCACCAGTCCCGCCGCCAACAACCAGCCGAACGCCGCCAGCCCCCCGCGTTGGCCAAAGCCAACGGCCAAGAACGTCACCGCCGTCGTCGCCATGTCGATCAGCAGTTCTGGCACCGTCGTGCGCTGCACTTCCCGCACTGCCTCATCGTGTGACAGCTTGAGCCGCGCTTGCCGGTAGCGCGCCGCGTAGTGGATCGCGAAGTCGACGCCGAGCCCACACAGCACCGCGACCGCCGCGACCGCCACCGTCGGCAATGCACCAAACCACCAGCACCCCAAGGGCACCGCCCACACGATCGACATCGCCGCCGGCAACTGCACGAGCAGTGGCAGTCGCAAGCCACGCATGACCCAACAAAGGTAGATCGCAATCGCGACGATCGACCACGTGCTGGACCGTTCAAAGTCGGAGCGAATGCGCGCCTGGTCGCTGCGCGCCACCGCGTAGCCGCCAAACAGTTCATGCGGTGTGCCCGCCAGCACCTGCTCGACGTGGTCAAGCAATCTGGCGGCGAACTCGGCGTTGTAGGCGTCCTCTTTGCCAACCACCCGCACGATCGCGGCGCCATCGGCGAACACGACGAACGGCGAATCGCTGCGCCAGCCAAGCTGCTGCGCCAGATCGCGCCGTGACCACAACCAGCGCAGACCCAACGGATCGCGCACGGCCAGTTCGCGGCCGGCAATCGGATCGTCGGCCAGATCAGCGCGCAGCGACGCGATGGCGCGCGCGCGCCCGGCTACCGACAGCGCGTCAGCCAACTCCGCCAAGTCCGCATCGGCCAACGCCCACAACGGCGCCGATTGCGCCTGCTCCATCGCCTCGCCAAACAGCTCGGCGCGCGTCGCCGCCACCGCCGCCACCAACGGCGATTGGCGCAGCGCTGCCGCGATGGCAGCAAGCCGTGTGGCCATGTCGTCGCCACGCAACAGCAACCACAGCGTGCGCGAAGGCCGCGATCCTTCATCCAGCAGGGCCGCGATGCGCACGTGCGGGTGATCCTGCGGCAACAACTGCGACACATCGGGCTCGAACCGAACGCCGCGCCAACCGAACGCTGCCGCCACCGTGATCAGCAACAACACGCCCCACGTCGTCCTTGGGCGCCGCAGCGGCAACAAGAACAACCACGCCGCCAACTGCCGCCCGCTCACCGGCCGGCCTCGCCCGGGTCCCGCGCGTTCGTCAACAAGCGCTCGACGTCCGCGCGCTGCAACTTGCCGCGACTGGACCGCGGCAAAGCGCGCACGACCACGATGCAGCGCGGCACCTTCGCCATCGGCAGGCGCGCCGCGCAATGGCGGCGAACGGCCACTTCGTCGAGGCTCTCGGCCGCCACCAACGCCGCCGACGAAGCGCGGCCGTGCTCGTCGCGCCACGGCACCACCACCACTTCGTCGACGCCCGCCAACTCCGCCACGATGCGTTCAATCTCCCGCGGATGCACTTTGTGGCCGCCGACGTCGAACACTTCGCCAGCGCGACCGCGCAGCACCAACTCGCCGTCGCGCCATTCGCCCAAGTCGGGCGCACGAAAGACGCCATCGCGCGGGTTGTCGCCGTCATGCAACGCTTCGCCAACCGCAGCGGAACGCACCACGACGAGCCCCTCGCCATCGAGCGTGACCTGCACCCCCTGCACCGGCGCGCCGGCGGTGCCCTGCGCGGCGGCAAGCCCGGTGCGGTCGTAACAGATGCCGCCTGACTCGGTCGAGCCGTAGAACGAATGCACGCGACGCTGGAAGCGTTCGAAGAACGCGGCGGCGACGTCTATTGGCAGCACCGCACCCGCCGAGATCACCAACCGCAGCGACGCCGGCAGCTCGCGCGCATTCTGCACCAGGGCGCGCAACAGCGCCGGCACCGCGGGCAACACGGTCGGCTCACCGGCCCGCAGCGCCTGCAAGAACCCGAGCGGGTGACGCCACTCGGGCAGCACGAGTTGGCGGCCGCGCCACAGTGCGGGCACCAGCAGGTTGCCGACGCCATAGCTGAACGACATCGGCACCGCCGCGAACACCCGATCGCCATCACCGATGCCCATCGTCGCTTCGAGTTGGTCGGCATCCGCAATCAGCGCCGCGTCGCGGACGCCGATGCCGCGCGGCAAATCGGTCGAACCCGACGTCAGCTTGATCGCCGCGAAGTTCGCCGCGACGCCAGCACCGGCGATCGGCAGCGCGCGCAGTTCGGGTTCATCGCTCACCAAGACCGCCGCCCCAAAGCGTTCGGCAAGATCGCAACGCGGCGCCTTCGGATCGGCCGCATCAAGCAAGACCACACACCCATCGCTCTGCCACACCGCCAACACGACCGCCAGCAGCGTGAACGGGTCGCGCACACTGACGGCGATGCGAACGCCAGGCGGCCATGCCAAGTCGGCGCTCAGTCGTTGCGCCAAGGCCCACAGCGCCGCGCGATCGCGCCAGCCATCGGGGGTCCAAGCCACCGGCGCCATCGGCTCCTGGCGATGCAATACAGCGAAGGCGTCGGCGACGAGGGATGGCATCCGGGAGCCAGTTGGCCAACGAAGCCTACGGCCACCGTTCGAGGCGGCAAGCTGGTTCTCTCACCTCGACACCGCGATCAGATGCATGGCCAAGGTCGAACGCAACTCCTAGACTCGCGGCCCATGAGTGCGCAGGTAACCACCGCCCAATTGAAGGCGATGATCGTGCTGAAGCTGAACTTGAAGGGCGTCACCGCCGATTCGTTTGGCGACGACGATCCGCTGTTCGGCCCAAAAGGCATCGGCCTCGATTCCGTCGACGCGCTCGAACTCGTGCTGGCCATCGAGAGTGAATACGGCATCCAGATTCAGGATGCGGAAGTGGGCAAGGACGCGTTCGCTTCGGCGCGCGTGCTGTGCAACTTCATCAATTCCCGCGGCACCGGTACCGCCACCGGTATTGCAGGGGATCTCGGCGCGTGACCGCAGCTGGCGTGCTCGTCACGGGCCTCGGCGCCGTCTCCAGCCTGGGCTCGACGGTCGACGCGTTGTGGCAGGCGGCACTCGCCGGACGGCGCGGCATCGCCGACCTGCGTCTCTTTCCCACCCACAGCCACCGCACCTCCCTGGCGGCGGAAGTGACGACCGAAGCCGCGGCCGCGGCGAGGCGCGGACTGGGTCGCGCCGAACGCTTTGCCTGCACGGCAGCGCACGCCGCCACAGCCGACCTTGACCCAAGCGCCCTGCGCACCGCCCGCGCCGGCGTGTTCTTTGGCAGCAGCACCGGGGCCTTGTTCGAAGGCGAACGCTTCTTCGCCGAACTGCTGCAGCAGCGCGAATCGACGCTGCGTCCGATCGCAGCCCACCAGAACGACGGCCCTGGCACCGCCGTCGCGAGGGCGCTAGGCGTGCGTGGCCCCGTGGTGACGTTCTCGACCGCGTGCACTTCCGCCAACGTCGCCATCGCCGCCGCGCTCGATGCGTTGCGCAGTGGCGAGATCGATGTGGCGATCGCCGGTGGTGCCGATGAGTTGTGCGAGACGACCTACGCCGGCTTCAACAGCCTGCGCGCCGTCGATCCGCAAGCAACGCGGCCGTTTCGCCGCTCGCGCGCCGGGCTGTCGATGGGCGAAGGTGCTGGCGTCGTATTGCTGGAGACGCTGGCGCACGCGCAGGCGCGAGGGGCGCGCGGGCTGTGTGAACTGGTCGGTGCAGGTCGTTCGTGTGATGCCCATCACGTGTCCGCCCCGGAACCCAACGGCGCTGGTGCCGCCGCGGCGATTCGGGTTGCGCTGCACGAAGCGGGACTCGACGCCGCGGCCGTCACGTTCGTCAACGCCCACGGCACTGGCACGCCGCACAACGACGATGCCGAGAGCAAGGCGATGCAGGCGGTGTTTGGTGCGCGCGCGGCCAGCCTGCCGTTGACGTCGACGAAGAGCTTGGTGGGCCACCTGCTCGGCGCCGCGGGCGGCATCGAAGCGGTGCTGACGACGCTGTCGATCGTGCACCGCTTGCTACCGCCCACCGCCGGCGAGGAACCCATCGATGCGGCGCTCGGGCTCGACGTGGTCACTGGCGCGCCGCGCCAACTGCCAGCCCACAACGTCGGTCTGTCGACCAACCTCGCCTTTGGCGGCAACAACGCTGTGATCCTGCTGCGGAGCCATTCCGCATGAAGGGCCGCGATGTCGTCATCACCGGCGTCGGCTGCCTCGGCGCCTACGGCATCGGCCTGCCGGCTTTGGCGCGCGCCCTTGCCGTCGGCCTGCCATGCAGCACCCCGATCGATCGCAGCGCGGGGTACCACCGTCGCCACGCCGCCACGCAGGTCGCCGCGTGCGCAGGCCTCGACCTGTCGCCGTGGCTGTCGCCGCAAGCCGCCAGGCGCATGAGCGACTTGTCGCAGTTCGCGGTCGCGTGCGCGCGCATGGCAATCGCGGATGCTGGCCTTAGCGACGTGCGCAGCGATCGCACCGCCGTGGCCGTCGCCACCGCTTTCGGCCCCGGCGGCTTCACCGAACAGCTCGCGCGCCAGATCTTGGAGAAGGGTGGCAAGGCAGCTTCGCCGTTCCTCTTTACCGACTGTGTCGCGAACGCGGCGGCTGGCCAGATCGGCATCGACCTCGGTGCCCGCGGCGCCAATCTGACGATCTGCCAACGCGAGGCCGGGCCGCTGTTAGCGCTGGCGCAAGGAGCGGATGAGATCGCGCGCGGTCGGGCCGATGTGTGTGTCGCGGGTGCGGTGGACGAAATCAAACCGCTGGTGCACGCCTTGCTCGATCGCTTCCGCGCCTTGGCGCGCCAAGACGGCGACGGCGAACGGCCACGGCCCTTCGATGCGCGGCGCGGCGGCATGCTCGCCGGCGAAGGGGCGACGATGCTGGTGCTCGAAGCGGAAGGCAACGCCCGCGCCCGCGGCGCCCGCATCCTGGCGCGGGTGGGTCCGACGGTGCGCGCCTTCGATGCAACCGCCAGCCGCGCGGGCTTCGGCCACGACGCCACCGCGCTCGCCGCGACGCTGAGCGCACGCCTCGCCGCCGAACTGGCCGAAGTCGACACCGTGGTCAGCACCGCCGCGGGCACGCGCGCGGGCGACGCGCTCGAAGCCGCAATCCTGTGGGCGACCATGCCTCAGGGCCCGCGTGTCTTGGCACCCAAGGCCGTGCATGGCGAGTACGGTGGCGGCACGCTGGCTACGGCGATGCTGGCGCTCGCCGGCAGCGAGTTCGCGTTCCCACCCGCCTGTGACCAGCCGGATGCGACCCTCGGCATCCGCCTCGCCGCAGGGCACCTGCGCGCCAACCGTGTGCTGCTGACAGCACTCGCAGCCGGTGGCGCCGCGGCGTGGACGTTGCTCGACCAACCATGAGGCAAA
Organism: Planctomycetota bacterium; assembly: GCA_947444055.1. Lineage (GTDB taxonomy): Bacteria > Planctomycetota > UBA1135 > UBA1135 > UBA2386 > UBA2386. Next base: position 13,839 of record CANEYR010000093.1, on the reverse strand, counting down.
GGCGATGAACCAGCCTGACTTCGATGTCGTCATTCTCGGCGGCGGCCTGGCCGGCGGCCTGCTCGTGCGCCAACTGCGCCTGCAGCGCCCGGACCTGCGGGTGCTGTGCTGCGAGCGGTCGACGACCACGTCATTCAAAGTCGGCGAAGCGACGGTGGAGTTGTTCAGCAACTACATGCTGCGCAAGCTCGGCCTGTCGACCTACCTCTACGAGCACCAACTGCCGAAGAACGGCCTGCGCTTCTTCTTCGATCGCAAAGAGAAGGACACCCCACTCACGGAGATGAGTGAGATCGGCAGCTACTCGCTGCCCTACCACCCAAGCTTCCAGATCGATCGCGCCGCCCTCGAACGCCATCTACGCGACAGCGGAGCCGCGCTCGGGGCTGAGTTCTTGGAAGGCGCCAAAGTGCTCGCGGTCGAACTCGGACAGGGCCACCACCGCGTCACCTTCGAACACGCCGGTCGCACGCGCACCGTCACCGCCGGCTGGATCGCCGATGCCTCCGGCCGCGCCAGCGTGCTCGCCAAGCAACTCGACCTGCGCCTGCCCGAGCCGCGCCATCGCTGCCTCGCGGCCTGGGCGCGCGTGCGCAACATGGTCGACCTCGACGGGGCGGGCATCGATCCGAGCTTTCGCGCCCGCGTCCGCCATACCGCTCGTCGGCTGTCGACCGTGCACTTCGTACAGCGCGGCTACTGGATCTGGTTCATTCCGCTGAAGGGCGGCCTCACCAGCGTCGGCGTGGTCGGTGACACGCGGCGCCTGCAGCGCGATGTGCTGTCCGCTGGCGGCTTGCGCACGTTCCTCGACGGCCACCGCGCCTGCCGCGATTTGTTAGCTGGGGCGGAGTGGCTCGACTTCGGCGGCTACGGCCAACTCGCCTACGGCACCAAGCAGTGGTTTGGCGAACGCTGGTCGTTGGTAGGCGAAGCCGGGGCGTTCTCCGATCCGTTCTACAGCCCGGGCAGCGACTTCATCACGCTGGCGAACGACTTCACCGTCGACCTCATCGCGCGCGCCCACGACGGCGAAGACATCGCCGAGCGACAACGTCTCTACGACGGCTACATGCAGTTTCGCTACGCAGCGAACCTGCCGCTCTATCGCGACCAATATGAGCTATTCGGCAGTTACGAGCTGCTCTCCATCAAGTGGGATTTCGACGTCGCCAGTTACTACAACCTGTGGGTCGAGTCCTACATGCAGGATCACCACCTCGACCTCGATCGCTTGCGCAGCGAGCAGCGTCAGTACTCGTTCATCGTGAAGGCGCTCGATCGATTCGGGGCCTTGTTCGCGGAGACCGAACGCGCCGTCAGCGCGCGCGGCGAGTACGAACGCCACAACCGCGGCATGTTCTGCGAAGGGCTTGGCGCGGTCGACTTCACACGCGACGTCGGCAAGCGCATGCAGAAGCAGACGGACATGGAGTCGCTGCGCATCTTCGCCAAGGCCCGCGCGCGCTGCTTTGCACTGCTCGGTCGCCCGGTCGGCAACGAACCGCTGGACTTCCGCGACTTCGTCACCGGCAAGGCGCTGACCGCGATGTAGCTCTCAGCGCTGGCTGAAGGAAATCTGAGCCCACGCGCCGGCACCTTTGGAGATGCCAACGCCCCAACGCAGAGTCGACAGCTCGGGCTATTCGCCGCCGCCATTGCCGGTGGTGCCACTGCCGCCGCCGGGCGTGCCACCGGTGCCCCCTGGCTGGCCCGTGCCTCCAGGAACAGGAACCGTATCGCCGGGGCCCTGGTTGCCACCGCGACCGCCGCGCGCTGGCGGTGTTGGCAGTTCATCCTTCTTCATCTTCGCTTCGAAGCTCGTCGTGCCGCGAGCGAACGTGAACACCACGGTGTCGCCTTCGGTCTCGCGAGCGAACTGGAAGATCTGACGCTGCCGTTCGAGGGCCTGGCCCCCGACCTTCTTCAACACGTCGCCCTTCTGCACGCCCATCTTCGCGGCGCGACCGCCTGCCTTGACGCCGGTGAACGTGAACTCTTCGAGCTCCGCTTCAAACCACGCGGCGGCGAAGGCCGCCGACTGGTTGCCGCCGCCGCCGCCCGCCGACACGCCCGCGCGGTCGAGCAGCGCCGGCAGGTTGGCGGTGCCGAGGGCAGCCAACGCAATGATCGTCGCCGTGTGCCGCTGGTACTCTTCGATCGCGACATCGATCGTGTCCCACTGCGTGTGCCACGTGTGCTGGAAGTAGTTGCTGCGGCCCTTGAGGTTCCAGTTGAGGCCAGGCACACCCGCCGCGATGAACGACGCGTGGTCGCTGCCACCACCACCGGAGACACTCTTGACGACGTTGAGCTTGAACACGTCGCCGACCCAATCCGCGTCGGGTGCCTTCATCAGGCGATTGACGTGCGCGAACACCGGCGCGAGCTGGTCGTGCATTGCCTGCGTGACGCCGAGCGACTGCGCCCAGTTGGTGCCGGTGTCGTGATTGAACGCGGCCGACACCTTCGCCATGTCGGTGCGATGCCGTTGCACATAGCCGCGGCTGCCGAGCAGGCCCTGCTCTTCACCACCCCACAAGCAAAACTTGATCGTGCGTTTTGGCTTGGCACCAACCTTGGTCAGGATGCGGGCGGCTTCCATCGTCGACGTCGTGCCGGTGCCATTGTCGGTCGTGCCCTGCTTCTGGTGCCAGCTGTCGAGGTGCGACGACACCACGACCACCTCATCAGGCTGCTCGCTGCCGCGCAGCGTTGCGACCACGTTGCACAGCTCGATCGGGCCCTCACGGAAGCTGTTCTGGATGTCGAACTCGCACTCCACGGCCTTGCCTTCGTCAACCAACGTGAACAGCTGGTCGAAGTGGTCGGCCTGCACGGCGATCTCAGGGAACGTCGGCACATCCGCCAGCGGCTTCATCGCAGTCTGGTGGTTGCCGAACACCCGCACGCGCGTCGGAAACTTGTCGTCGGGATCGCCAGCGCGGTAGACGCAGCCCAAGGCCCCCGCGTCCTGCACGGCTTTGCGCAGAGAGGCACTCGGCTTCTTCTTGCTGATCACCCACTTCTTCGCGACGGCAGCGGACTCGAGCTGGTCGTCTGTGGTCGGCGCCATCACCATGGCGCCCTTCTGCATGCCCTTCGTGCCCGCGGTCCACGCCTCGGTCGCCACGTACATGTCCAACTGGATTGGTTGCGTGATGCGCCCGACCCACGGGCCGCGGTTCCACACGAGCTTCCATTCACCCCACTTCTCCAACTCAACGGCGAGACCCATCTTCTCGAACTCGCCCTTCGCCCAAGCGCAGCCGTTGGTGAAGTTGTCAGAGCCGGTGAGGCGGTGACCAACCTTGCCGGTGAGATCCTGCAGGAGGCGCATCACCTGGCTCTTCTCGATGCCCTCCTTGACGATCGCTTCGGCGACCTCGTTGGTGATCGGGGGAGCGACCTCGACCGCGCCTGCGGCCTGGGCCGCGAGGAACGACGAGACGAACAACAACGCCGGGATGGAACGCAGCAGCATGCAGAAACCTCGTGATGGACGAGGCGGCTGTTTACGCGGGTGGGCACCACAATGCGAGGTTGCCGCGGTCCCGATTGCGTCGCACGCCCAAGGCGAGCCGCGGCCGCGCGGCTTACGGGGTGCGCTGCGCCAGCAAGAAGCGATCGATGCCGGCGAGGTCCGGCAGCAACTGCACCTGCGTCAGGAACGGCTGCGCCGCCAGCAGATCCCGCGCCGCGGTGCCGGCGCCGACCCCGGTCTCAGCCAAGAACCAGCCGCCGGGGCGCAGGTGCTGCAGAAGCCCTGCCACCACGGCGCGATAACACGACACGACGTCGCCCGGCTGCGAGAACAACGCCAGCGGCGGCTCGAAGGCGCGCACATCCGCGGCGAGGTGGGTCGGTGCGGCAGGATCGATGTAGGGTGGGTTGCTGATGACCAGATCGAAGGACAGGTCGGCCGCGACCGCGTGCCACCACGAACCATGCGCGAGCGTGATGCGATCGGCGAGTCCGTGCCGTTGCACATTGCTGGCAGCGATCGCCAGCGCGTTCTGGCTGACGTCGGTGGCCAGCACGCGCACACTGGCGCGCGCCGCGGCCAAAGCGATGGCGATGGCGCCACTGCCGGTGCCGAGATCGATGACCTGTGCCTGCTGCGGCAAGCAGGCGAGCGCGTGCTCAACCAATTCTTCGGTCTCAGGACGCGGAATCAGCACGGCGGGACCAACCGCGAGTTCGAGGCCGCGAAAACTCCAACTGCCAAGCAGATACGCCACCGGCTCGCCCTCGCCGCGACGGGCCACCAACGTTCGCATCGCGCTGCGCTCGTTCGCATCGAGCGGCCGATCGTGCGCCAGATAGAGCTGCAGGCGCGACAGGCCCAGCACCTTGCCGAGCAGCAACTCCGCCGAACGCTTGCTGGCGTCGACGCCGCGCTTCTCGAGCCAACTCTCAGCACCACGCAAGACACTCATCACGGTGTGAGCTGGCGGTTCACCGTCTCCAGGCGCGATCGGTTCTTTGGCCGCGGTCACGACGAAGCGCCCGCGCGGCAGCGACTCACAACGCCTCGAGGCGGCGTTCGCGTTCGTCGGCTTGCAGCGCTTGCACCACGGGATCGAGCTTGCCTTCCATCACCTGCGCCAATGAGAAGTTGCGGTTGAGCCGGTGGTCGGTCAGACGATCCTGGGGGTAGTTGTAGGTGCGGCAACGGTCGCTGCGATCCCCGCTGCCCACCTGCTCCTTGCGCTCGGCAGCGCGGGCAGCGTCGACGGCGCGCTTCTGCGCCTCGTAGATGCGGGCGCGCAGCACGGCCATGGCGCGCTGACGGTTCTTCAGCTGGCTGCGTTCTTCTTGGCAGGCGACCACCGTGCCGGTCGGCAAGTGCGTGATGCGCACGGCGGACTCCGTCTTGTTGACGTGCTGGCCACCAGCACCACTCGAACGAAAGGTGTCGATCTTGAGGTCCTCGGTGTCGATGTGCACTTCGACCTCTTCAACCTCAGGTAACACCGCCACGGTCGCCGCCGACGTATGCACGCGCCCCTTGGCTTCGGTCTCGGGAACGCGCTGCACGCGGTGGCCGCCGGACTCGAACTGCATCGCCGCAAACACGTTCTTGCCGTGCAACCCGAACACGATCTCTTTGAACCCACCCTGCTCGGCAGGCGTCGCGTCCATCGCTTCAAAGGTCCAACCCATACGCACGGCGTAGCGTTGGTAGAGCGTGCACAGATCGCGCGCAAACAGCGCCGCTTCTTCGCCCCCGGTGCCAGCGCGGATCTCGACGATGCAGTCGCGCCGATCGTCCCCGCTGTCCAACAGCAGCATGTCGATGAGTTCGTCGTGCACTTCGGCAGCGCGCGCCTTGAGCTCGGGCAACTCCGCCGCCGCCAGCTCCGCCAGATCACGATCTGAACCCTCGCGCAGCAACAGGTGGTCCTTCGTCTCTTGTTGCAGGCGAGTGTACTGCCGGTAGCGCTCGACGATTGGCGTCGCTAGCCCGAGCTCCTTGTGCAACGAAGCCAAGCGTTCGGGACGCTCAAAGAGCCTCGGATCGGCCGACTCCGCCAACAGTTCGTTGACGCGGGCGACGAGGCCGTCGAGCTTCTGCTGGATCTTGGGGCGCAGCGTGGTCATCGACAGCTCGCGACCAGGTTCGAGGTGCGCAGCACAGCCACATCATCACGGCCGCTGACATCACGGCCGCTGGCATCACGGCCGCTGGCATCACGGCCGCTGGCATCACGGCCGCTGGCATCACGGCCGCTGACATCACGGCCGAGGGCGCTACAGCGAACCCATTCCCCTAAGCCCATTCCCCTAGGCCGGAGCCCCTTCCTTGGGCTTGCCGTAGCGCTTGAAGAACTTGTCGACGCGGCCAGCGGCGTCGACGAACTTCGCAGCGCCGGTGTAGAACGGGTGGCACGCCGAGCAGATGTCGGTGCGGACCTCGGACTTGACCGAGTGGGTCGTGAACTTGTTGCCGCAGGCGCAGGTGACCGCGCACTCAACGTACTTCGGGTGGATGTCGGCTTTCATGGCAAGCGACGCACCGGGTTGGCGCGCCATATCGGGCGAGCAGTGTAGGAAGTGACAGCACGCGGTCAACAACGGACTTGTAGGCAGGCTCGCTTGCGTTCACGGCAACCACAACAGCCAAGCCGCCAGCTGTTGGTCCGTCACCACAAACGCGACCGGCCGACAACGGGCCGTTGGCGCCGGCCGTTCGCGCACCAGGGCGGCCAGCAGCTCGAGGCAGGTTCCGCGCGCCTTGGCTGACAGCAGTTCGAGCGACGCGGCGGGCAGCAAAATCGCGGCCCCCGCCGCCGAGGCGGTAGCCGATGCCGCAACCGATGCCGCCACCGGCCCAGGCAGCAGCCGCGGGGGCCGGCGCAGCGCCACGCCGCCATCCGCGAGCACCTGTAGCACGGGCGCCACGTCGGCTGGAATGGCATCGGAGCGGCTGACCAACAGCACTGGCCCCGCGACCGGCGCCAGCGTGAAGCCAAGGCTCTGCAGGGGCGACGGCGCTGGCACGAACGGGCCTGGTGGAGGCGTCAATTGCCGTTCGCGCGCCGCCACCACGGTGTTGAGACCAACGATCGCGACCACCGCGATGACGGCCGCCAGCAGCAAGCGAACACCCAAACTGAGCTTTGGCAAGGTCACGACGAGGCTCGCACAGTTTGCAGCAGTTCGCGCACGGCGGCGATGTGCAGTCCCACCACGGTGTCGAAACTGCCGCTGACGACGCGAAAGAAAGCCTGCTCGTCATCCTGCACGCCGTAGCTGCCGGCCTTGCCGCGCCACTGCTGCGAATCGAGGTAGTGCTGCAACGCGGCGGGGTCGGGTTCTGCGCACGCGACCTCAGCACTCGCGAGTTGCGTCACCCTATGGCCGCTGGCGGGCAACCAAACAAAGTGGGCCGTGTGCACCAGGTGACGACGCCCCGCCAATTGCTGCAGCATCGCCGCCGCCTGCTCGCGGTCTCTTGGCTTGCCGAGCTCAAGTCCATCCAGATCCACCACCGTGTCGACGGCAAGGATGGGAATGTCGGGCGACAACACGGTCGCACCGAGGCCCTTGCGGCGCGCCCGCGCCTGCGCCAACGCCCTCGGGTCGCCCAGCTCGCTCGCATGTTCGTGGCCTGCTCCCGCCAGATACTCAGCGCCGGGCGCACAGAGTTGGAACCGCAACCCGGCGATGGTCAACAATTCGCACCGCCGGGGCGAGGTCGACGCCAAGTAGAGATCGAGCGAACTCACAGACCGAGATCGTCGCGCTTAGATCGTCGCGAGCAAGCCTCAGCCGCGACTCGACGGCTCGAAGGAGCCGCCAGGAAACGCACAGCCGAGGCCAATGGCCCCGGCCCTCCGGACGAAGCGACTAGTGACTGCGCTTCTTGCCGGGCGGTGCGAGGCGCACCAGCAAACAGGCAGGCGACAGGGAGTGCGTCAGATTGACCTTCTTGGATCCGAGGTTCGGCCCGACGTCGAGCGGCAGGTAGCCATACGGCTTGACCAGCGCGCGCAGCTCGTCCAGATACTTGCCGGCAACACCTGGATCGATGTTGAGGCGCTGCTGGGCGCGCAACGTCGACTTGTCCGAGAAGCACAGCTCCTCAATCGTCAGCAAGTTGGTCAAGAAGGTCGCGACCTGCGGCTGCACGGCGGGCACCCGCTGGAAGAACGTGTTGCGGTCGCTGATCCCAGCCTCGCGCAGGAATGTCATCTGCACGCCGTTCTGGTCGTTGTAGATCTGCGCGATGGAATCGCGCACGGCCAAGCAGCGGTCGAACAAGCCGGGAATTGGCAGGTCGCGCAGCATGTCCTCGACCTCGAACGCCTCGGTAACGCGGAACTCGTTGCGATCGACGTAACTGTCGGCAATCCGACGACGCACTTCCTGCCCATACCCGCACGGCAGTCCGTCCGCGAAGTAGAAGTGCAGCAGTGCATCAATCAAGTCAAGCTGCGGGGTCGCTGACGCGCCAGTCGTGGACGCGCCGGCAGCCGCCGCCTTTGCTGCAGGGGAACCGGCCGCGGGGGCCTTTGCTGCAGCAGCACCGGCTGCGGGGGTGCCGGCCGTGGGTGCACTGCCTGCGGGTGCACTGCCTGCGGGTTCACCAGCTGCGGCGGTACTAGGCGCTGGAACTGGCAAGCCAGCCAACACCGCCTTGAGCTGCTTCAGCACAGCCTCGAAGTTTTCGGCGTTCGGAACCAACGGCTCGCGCGGGTCAGGCGGCGCGTCCGTGTCGTGGCCGGTCTTGGACTTCTTCTTCGTCGTCACGACGACCTCTCTACGCAACCAGCGGTACGGAACATTGGAAAGCCACGTTTTGGAACGCGACGCTGTTTTTGGAACGCAACGCTGTGGAGCGTCATGCAGTTGGCACCTAGTCAGCCAAGCCGAACGGGAACCACGCCTACCGTTGGAGGCAGGACGACTACCTGACTACTAGACTAGCTGACTACTACTTGACTACTTCTTCTTCTTCGGCTCAGCGTCGCGCTTGACCTTGGCCGCACGACGCTCGGCCCGAGGCCTACGCACCTTCTTCTTCGGGGCAACAAAGGCGGCTGGCTTGCCCTTGCTCTTCTCCCGCTCGGCCTTCTTGGTGACTGGCACCTTCATGCCGGCCTTCTCGATCATCTGGCCGACGGTGTCCGAGGGCTTGGCCCCGACCGACAGCCAATACTGAATGCGCTCGGCGTTGAGCTTCACTTGCTCCTGCGCACGAGGCATCATCGGCAAATAGTAACCAAGAGCCTCGATGATGCGGCCATCGCGGGGGAAGCGAGGGTCGGTAGCCACCACGCGGAAGGTGGGGTGATTGAGGCGTCCAAAGCGTTTCAGGCGAAGCGTGACTGCCAAGGGAAACTGTCTCCGTGCGTCGGGTGCGGCGAAAGGGGCGAGGAGCAAAGCAGACATGGCCCCCAGTTGCCAGCGGTTTTTCCCCGTCATTGTGTGACGGCGAACGATTTGTCAGCGTCGCCGACCGCCCGGCAAGCCAGGAAAGCCGCGCCCGCCGCCTGGAAAGGCGCCGCCGGGCAAGCCTGGAAAGCCACCGCCCTTCTTGCCGGGACCGCCCATTCCACCGGGTCCACCACCGCCCATCAGTCCATCGAGCCCAGGCGGCATGCCACCGCCCTTGCCGAACTTCTTCATCATGTCCTGCATCGCCTTGAACTGCTTAATCAGCCCATTGACGGCATCGAGGTCGTTGCCAGAGCCAGCGGCAATGCGGCGCCGCCGCGGCAAGTCGATCACTTCGGGACGTTGCCGCTCGCGCGGCGTCATCGACAAGATCATCGCCTCCAGGCGCTGCATGTGCTTGTCGTCGAAATCGATGTCCTTCATCGCGGCGCCGACGCCGGGCAGCATGCCCAGCACCTTCTTCAACGGGCCGAGCTTCTTGATCATGTTCAACTGCCCGAGGAAGTCCTCGAAGTTGAACTGCCCCTTCTGCAGCTTCCTGGCGGCGGCTTCGGCCTGCTTCTCGTCGATGACCGACTGCGCCTTCTCGACCAGGCCAACCACGTCGCCCATGCCGAGAATGCGCCCCGCCATGCGCGACGGATCGAACTCTTCGAGGTCGTCCGGCTTCTCGCCGACGCCAGCGAACAGAATCGGACGCCCCGTCACCTTGACGATCGACAGCGCCGCACCGCCGCGTGAGTCACCATCCACCTTGGTCAGAATGAGTCCGTGCAACGGCAACCGCGCGTGGAACTCCTTCGCCGAATTGACGGCGTCCTGACCGAGCATCGCATCGCAGACGAGCAGCACACCGTGCGGCTTGCACAGCGTGTGCACGTCCTGCACTTCCTTCATCAACGGCTCGTCGATGTGCAAGCGCCCAGCGGTGTCGAGAATGACGACGTCGTGGCCGTGCGCCTTGGCGAACTCGATGCCGGCGCGACACACTTCGGGTGGGCGCTTGCTCGAAGGCTCGGCGTAGACCGCGATGCCGAGTTGCTTGCCGAGGCTTTGCAGTTGGTCGACGGCGGCCGGGCGCTGCAAGTCGGCGGCGACGAGCAGAGGGTTCTTCTTCTTGTTCTTGCGCAACCACAGGCCGAGCTTGGCGCACGTGGTCGTCTTGCCGCTGCCTTGCAAGCCGCACATCATCAGGATCAGCGGCGACAGGGGCGCAATGGGCAAGCCCGTCGCTTGGCCACCGAGCAGTTCGGTCAGTGAGTCGTGGAAGCACTTGACGAACTGCTGCCCCGGTTCGATGGCGTCGATGACCTTCTGGCCGAGCACGCGCTGGCGAACGTCGGCGACGAACTCTTTTGCCACCTGAAAGTTGACGTCGGCTTCAAGCAACGCCGTGCGAACGGCGCGAATGCCTTCGTCGACGTTGGCCTCGGTAAGGACCTTTTGGCCGACGATGGCGCGGTAGGCTTTGCCCAACGCATTGGCGAGCGAGTCGAACATCGGCCCGCAGGATGTTGGAGCCGCGCGGTGTGGTCAAGCAAAAGCATGCCGCCGGAGCTGGTCGACAGACAGAACCAGCCCTGTAAGCTCGGCCGCATGCGCGTTCGCCACCGCCTGTTGCCTTGCCTCGTCGCCGCGGTGCTCGCCACCCCGGCGGGCGTCGAGCGGTGGCCACAAGGCGGCCTGCTTGTCAGCAACCACCCGCAATCGACCAGCCTGGTCTGGGTTCGTGAGGCAGAACTGTCGCCCTTCTCCATTTTGCGGAACGCCCTTTGCGAACCCGCGCGCCCATGACCCTACGTTCAAACCTCGTCGCGTCTGCGTTCCTCTTCACGGCGGCGTGCGCAAGTACCGTCGAGATCGGCGCTCCCGATACGTCGCGTGAGTCCCAGTTGTATGAGCTGCAGCTGCTCCAGGATGTGTTTCGTACGCAGTACAAGGGCAAGCACGTTTTCAACTTTGAGAACCACGGCCAGGTGACGGTGCGCCAAATCACCCTCGAGGGGTTCCCCGGCCATACCTACCTGCGCTGCCGCTTCCACTTCCAGAACCGCACCGCCAAGCCGGTCGTGCAATCGTGGGTTTCGCTCGACGTGGTCGACGCCGAGGGAGCACTGGCCTCGACCCAGTCCTGCCACATGGTGATGCCGACTTCGGCGCCGATCGCGCGCGGCAGCTACTACAGCGACGAATTGCGCACGCCGACCTACGGCGCGCACCTGAAGCCCGGTTGGACGTGGCGCGTGCGATGCGAATCGGACCTCGAACAAGCCGAGGAGCCGCTCAACCCCCCGGTGCCGGAATGGCAGCCGCGTGAACACGCGCCGATGCTGATCAAGGATCGCAGCTGGCCGTACCCGATCTACTACTACCCCACCAACTTCTGGTACTGAGTCCCTGGTAATTGGCCTTGGGCTGACCCTGGGCACGTTCACCGCCGCGTTTTCTGCAGCCGCGCCTCGCCCTTCTCGTTCCATTGCGGCGCTTGCTCCCGATTGCCGAGATCCTTGGTGAACTCGAATAGGCCGCGCAGGATCACCGTCATGTGATCGACGTCGAGCCTGCTGACTTCGTCGCTCGGCTGGTGGTAGTCACGATGCAGCGAGCCTGCACTCAGCGAGTGCGCGACGACGCCCTTCTGCGCCAGCGACCAATTGTCACTCTGCGCAAACAACTGCGCGGCCATCTGGAACTCGATCACCTGCACACCACCGCGCTGTAGCGACTCGGTGGCGATCGCGGCGAAGTCACTGAGGTCGGCGCCGGTGATCCAGGCCTTGCCCTCATTGCCAGGCTCAGGGCGCCCAAGCATCTCGAGGTTGAGGTTGGCAACGACCTTGTCGAGTGGCAGCGGCGGGCGCGCGCAAAACTCGCGCGAGCCGAGCAGACCGCGTTCTTCGCCGGTGAAACACACGAACAGCAGGCTGCGCGCACAGGGCTCCTTGGCGAACGCCTCAGCGAGCAGGATGACGCCGGTGGTGCCCGACGCGTTGTCGTCGGCACCGTTGTAGATGCGGTCGCCACCGACCTCGCGGCCGACCCCAAGATGGTCGTAGTGCGAACTGACGATCACGTACTCGTCCTTCTTGGTCGTGCCCGGTAGCAGGCCGACGATGTTGAACTGCGGCACGTCGACCTTCTCTGGTGCGGCCACCGACCACGTCGTCGTCCACGCGACTTCACTGCCATCGACCGGGGCCGGCGGCAAGATGCCCTTGCGCAGCAAGAACAACGGTCGCGCCGCCTGACGCCGACCGCCGAGCACGCGCCGCGTTCCCTTCGCTGCTAGCCAGTAGGCATGGTCGTCGCCCACTTCACAGAGAATGGGGCGGCGGGCGGAATCCGCCGTCAGCAGCCGCTGCAACACCGGATCATCGAACAACGCGACGGTGCAGGCTTCGTCTTCGCCTGCCAACACATCGGCAGCCGCCCACTGCCGCACATCGACGTTGGGCACGAGCACGAACTCGCGCACCTCGTCCCGGTGCTTGCGCACCAACTTGACCGTCACCGCCGTCGAATCGAGCATCGAACCCGCCAGCGGGAACTCGTGCCGCCACGAACCTTCCTGCAACTGCGTGAGCCCAGCGGCGGCAAAGCGCGCGGCAATCCACTCGCCAGCCGCCAAAATCTCCGGACTGCCGGTGGCGCGACCCGCGCGTTCGTCGGCGGCCAACCACGTCACGGTCGACAGCACGCGTTCTTTGGTGAGCGTGCTGGCTTGCCCAACCGCGAATGACACCAGCAGTGCTGGCGTCAGGAAGAACAACGGGAGTCTCATCGGGAGGGATCCTTGCTGAGCAAGTCATTGAGGCCACCGTGGCGGTAGCCAAAGACGTCGAGGGCGACGAAGGTGTAGCCAGCCGCTTGCAGCGCGCGGCCGATCGGCTCGCGCAGTTCGCAGGCGCGGTCAAGTTCGTCGCGTCCCACCTCAACCCTCGCAACGTGGTCGTGATGACGCACTCGAAACTGCCGAAAGCCAAGGGTGCGCAAGGCTGCTTCCGCGCGTTCGATGCGCAACAGCACCGCCGCGTCGATCGGCGTGCCGTAGGGAACGCGCGACGACAGGCAAGCGAAGCTCGGCTTGTCGGCGGTGCGCAGCGCGGCGTCGCGGCTGTAGCGACGCACGTCCTGCTTGCCAAAGCCGGCGTCGACCAACGGCGCTTGCACGCCGTGTTCGGCGGCGGCCTTGTGGCCTGGTCGATGGTCCCCGAGGTCATCGGTGATGGCGCCGTAGACGACGACCCAGTCTGGCGGCGCGATGTGGGCGCGCTGCTTCGCCACCGTGACGAACAGTTCCTTCTTGCAGAAGTAGCACCGGTCGCCGGCGTTCTGCCGGTAGCCAGCCTGCTCGAGTTCGTGGGTGGCAACGACCACATGGCGAACGCCGATCTCGGTGGCCAGCGCTTGGGCCTCGGCAAGTTCCGCGCGCGGCATCGACGGCGAGTCGGCGGTGACGGCGACGACTCGTTCGCCGAGCATGTGGCAACACGCGTGCAGCAAGGCGGTCGAATCGACGCCACCGGAGAAGGCGACGACGGCGCCGGGCAACGCCACCAGTCGGGCCCGCAGGACCTCGAGCTTCTGCTCGTACGGAAGGGACGCGGTCACAAGCACCATGGCGAGTCTTTGTAGCTGAGCCCTGCATGGCGAGCCACGGCGGAGGCAATCTTCAGCTAGGCGACCGGCGTCACTTCTGGCGGCCGTCGAAGACGACACGACCCGCGACCACGGTCAGCAACACCTTCGCATGCAGCAATTCGGCCTCGTCGCACGTCAGCAGGTTGCGATCGAAGACCGTGAAGTCCGCGAGCTTGCCGTTCTCAATGGTGCCGAGTTTGCCTTCGGCGAACATGGCATGCGCGGCATGCAGAGTGAAGCCGCGCAGCGCCTGCTCCCGCGACAGCTTCTGGTCCGGGCGATACCCGGCAGGGG
>CANEYR010000092.1 GCA_947444055.1 Planctomycetota bacterium | reverse complement strand
GGTGAGCGTCCAGCCGGCGCTGGTGGCCCAGGTGCAGGTGGTCGTATGGACCCAGCCGCGCGCCTCGCAGACCTCGAGAAGCAACTCGCCAAGGCCAAGGAAGATGGCGACGCCGACAAGCAGAAGGAGATCGAGGCGCAGATCGAACGCGCCAAGACCCGCGGCCAGGGTGGTCAGGGTGCTCAAGGCGGCCAGGGTGGTCGGCGCGGCGGCGTGCTGATGGGCACCAAGAAGGTGGCGGAGATGACGGCCGAAGAGCTGACTCAGCTCAAGGAAGGCCTCGGCAACACGACCCGCATGATCGACATGATGAAGCAGAACGGCCAAGAAGAGGCGGCCACGAAGCTCGAAGGCAACATCGATTCGCTGAAGAAGGCGCTCGAAGCCAACAAGCTCGACGATGCGCAGAAGGCGGTCGATGCGATTCGTGAAGCGATGCCACGTGGTCGTCGCGGCGGTGGCGGCGGCGAAGCTGGTGGCGCCGGTGGCAACCGCGGCGGCGGCGGTGGTGGCGGCACCCCTGGCAATGCCGGTGGCGGCGGCGGCAACAACGGTGGCGGTGGTGGCGGCGGCGGACGCTGATCCCGCGCTGATCCCGCAATGACGGCCGCGCCGAGTTGACTCGGCGCGGCCGTCGTCGTTTTTGCACCTCATCCTGTTGTTGCGGTCGCCTTCGCGCAAGACTGCGAACGTGGCGAACGCCTCCGTCGATCCGGTTCGGCTCGAAGTCTTCCACCATCTTCTCAGTGCCTACTGCGAAGAGGCGGGAGTCCGGCTGCAGCGCAGCGCCGTCAGCCCCAACATTCGTGAGCGCGCCGATTTTTCGGTGGCGGTGTTCGATCGCGAGGGGCGGTTGGTGGCGCAGGCTGCGCACATTCCCGTGCACCTCGGCAGTGCGGGCGATGCGGTAGCCGCGGTGCGCCGCGAACTCGATCTGGCCCCCGGTGACGTGGCCATCCTCAACGATCCGTACGCAGGCGGCACCCACTTGCCGGACTTGACGATGGTGCGCCCGGTGTTCGTGAACGATCGCCAACAGCCCGAGTGGTTCGTCGTCAATCGCGCCCACCACGCCGACATCGGTGGCCCGACGCCAGGTTCGATGGGCATCGCCGCCGACCTGTATGCGGAAGGGCTGATCGTGCCTCCCGTTCACTGGAAGCGCCGCGGCGTGCGGCAACGCGATCTGTGGCGCTTGTTCAGCCGCAACGTGCGTGGTGCTGCCGAACGCATGGTGGATTTGGAGGCGCAGGAAGCGAGCCTCGCACAACTCGACCACCGTCTTGCTGCCGCCGCCGCAACGCACGGCGTGCGTCTGCTGCGCCTCGTGCAGAACCAACTGTTCGCGTACACCGAACGCGCTGGCAGCGCGATGTTGCGCAGCCTGCCGACCGGCACCTATCGCGCCACGGACCAGCTCGAGGACGATGGCTTCGGTCGCGGCCCCCTGCCGATCGATCTGGTGCTGCGGCTGGCGAACGGGCGCGCCGAGTTCGATTGGCGCCGCAGTTGTGATCAGGCGCGCGGCGGCGTCAACGCCAACCGCAGCATCGTCATGGCGGCCTGCGTCTACGCGCTGCGCTGCTTGTGCCCGGATCGTCTGCCGACCAACGACGGCCTGTTCCGCCTCGTCACCTTGCACACTCGCAAAGGCAGTCTGGTCGATCCGATTTCGCCAGCGCCGGTGGCTGGCGGCAATGTCGAGACGAGCCAGCGCCTCGTCGACATCGTGTTCGCGGCGTTGGCCAAGGCGGCGCCAACGCGAGTGCCGGCGGCATCGGCTGGCACCATGAGCAACTTCTCGTTCGGTGGCCACCGCGCCGACGGCAGTGAGTTCACGAGCTACGAGACCTTGCCCGGTGGGGCAGGGGCCAGCCCGCAGCTGGCCGGCCAAGCCGCGATCCAGACGCATATGACCAACACCCGCAACACGCCGATCGAAGAACTCGAGCATCGCTATCCGGTGCGGGTGCGATCGCTGTCGGTGCGGCGCGGCACTGGCGGTCGTGGCGCGCGCGCCGGCGGCGATGGGCTGTGCAAGGAAGTGGAAGCGCTGGCGCCGTTGCGAGTGGCCTTCCTCGGCGAACGTCATACGAGCGGGCCTGCGGGGGCTGCCGGTGGCCGCCATGGCCAACCTGGGGCCTTGTTCGTGCTGCGCAACGGCAAACGCGTACGGCTGCCGGCCAAGGGCTCATTCGAGCTGCTGCCGGGAGAACGAGTGTTGGTGATGACTCCTGGTGGTGGCGGACATGGTCATGCGTGATCGACTCGCGATTGGGTTTCTTCTGGCTGCAGCGGGCTGTGCGGCGCCGGCCTACAGCCCTTGTCCGGTGCAATGCGGCAGCGACTTGCCGACGGATGCGTTCGCGCGCTGCCGGTCCGTGTTGCGGCAGCAGTACGGGGAACTGGCGGTCGCCGACGAGTCGCACTTCTTGATCCAGTCGGCATGGTTGCCGATCGCTGACCCACCCGGCGAACGCCGCGCCTCGGTGTTTGCTGAGTCGGCGAGCCCGGGCGAGTTGGTGGTGGTGGTCGAGTTGCGCTGGCTGTCGATCCCGTGGTTTGGACTGCCGTCGTGGACCGATCCGCGCGGCGACGCGGCGGCCGAACGAGCGTTGGCCGAGGCCTTGCGCGACGCCTTGGCGGTGCCGAGCGCAGCCGCAGCAAACACCGTCACCAACCAGGCTGTGCGGACTGCGATTGATCCAGTTGGTGGCTGACGCGCGCGAGCGTGCGGTCGCGTGGCCACCGCGCCGCCGCTCGCCGCAACAGGGCCCGCGCCCTTCCCATCCGGCCGCGTGCTTCCAACAGCCGAGCCCGCGCTAGGGTGGAAGCGGTGAGCGTCGGCGCCGCTCGTCGACGGCATTCGCGCAGCGCCTGCGCTGCCCCGGCCGCATCGCCTTCGACCAGACAGGCCTCGAACAGCCACAGCCACGGGGCGTGTTGGAACGGCGCCAACGCCACGGCGGACTGCAACAGTCGTCGCGGCGCGTGCCAGTCGAGCCCGCGTTGCCGCAACCAATGGCGCAAGACCGATCGTTCGAGGCGGGTTGCTGGGCAAACCGAAAACCGTCCGACCAACCGCCGCAAGCGTTGCAGGCGTCGTTTGGGGTCTGGCATGGTGCGCGGGCGCGGCAGCAACAGCACTTGGTTGCGGTCGCGCAGCAGGTCGGCGCCAAGGCCGGTGAGCGCCTCGGCGAGTCGCATTCGCCAGAAGGCGTGGTGCTCGTCGCCGCGCCCGAGTCGGTGCGCCCAGAAGTCGACTTGCCGGCGCATGCCGCGCAGATTGACGCCGCGCTGCGCCGCTGTCCCCATCAGATTCATGCGGCCATTGCGCATCGCTTGCACCGGCGGCAGCGTCGATGGTTCCTGCACGATGCACAGGGCGCCGCGGTCGGACCATTCCGCCAACTGCCGGTGGCGGCGCGGGAACTTGATCAAGTGCTGGTAGACGTAGCGTTCGGCGATGCGCATCCAGCGGGAGTGGCGCACGGTTCTCGGCTGCACGATCACCTGCGGCGCGTTCTCCAGACAATCGACGGCGAGCTCTTGCCGGAGCTCGGCCCGCAGTTCTTGGTAGTACGCCTTGGGCAGCCCCTTCCAGGTGAGGATGCGGTACACCATGCCCGGCATGATGCGAGTGCAGAATTGTTCTA
Organism: Planctomycetota bacterium; assembly: GCA_947444055.1. Classification (GTDB taxonomy): domain Bacteria; phylum Planctomycetota; class UBA1135; order UBA1135; family UBA2386; genus UBA2386. The sequence goes on along the minus strand of CANEYR010000092.1, from coordinate 17,171 downwards.
GGTAGATGAGCGCGTGGTCGCGGGCCGTTACTGCGTCGAGCCGTTGTGTCATGAAGTGCCTCCGGTCTCTCCTTGTGTGCAACCGGAGGCATGCCGAGCCACAGAAGTTGACGAGAGGATGAACCCGGGCGGCCGGGTGGTATGCTCGCGCCCTTTTTCCGCAGCGCTGATCCATGCCCACAACTTGTGTGGTAGGCATCCTCTGGGGTGACGAAGGCAAGGGCAAAGTCATCGACTACCTGGCCGCTGACACCGACTACGTCGTGCGATTTGGTGGTGGTCACAACGCCGGTCACACCTTGGTCTTGTCGTCGGGCAAGCTGGTGTTGCACTTGGTCCCTTCCGGCATCGTGCATTCGCACACCACGAACGTCATCGGCAACGGTGTCGTCGTCGATCCCATCCACCTTTGCAGCGAGATCGACAAGCTGCGTTTACGCGGCCTCGACGTGCAGTTGGGTAAGAACCTGCTGCTCAGCGAACGTGCGCACGTGATTCTGGAAGCGCATCGCCGCCAGGATCAGTGGGCGGAGGCGCTGCGAGGCAGCGGCAAGATCGGCACCACCGGTCGCGGCATTGGCCCCGCCTACAGCGACCGCTGCAGCCGCGTCGGTTTGCGCCTTGGCGACCTGCTGCGGCCGGCGCGCCTGCGGTCCGCCCTGGAGGGGTTGGCGGCGCAGAAGAACGCGTGGTTCGTGGCGGCGGGCTTGGCGCCGATTGATGTCGAGGCGGTGGGCGCCGAGCTGATCGCGGCCGGTGACCGGCTGCGCCCTGGCATTGTCGACACCGGGGCGGTGTTGCGGCGGGCGCACGCGGCGGGGAAACGCATTCTGCTTGAAGGGGCGCAAGGCTGCTTGCTCGACCTCGAACAGGGCACCTATCCCTTCGTCACCAGCTCGCACGCCAGCACCGGCGGGGCCTTCAGTGGCACCGGCTTGCCGCCGCACCTGCTGCGCGTTGTCGGTATCGCGAAAGCCTATGCGACGCGCGTTGGCGAGGGACCGTTCCCGACCGAACTGAAGGACGATCTCGGCAACCGGCTGCGCATCGCCGGCAACGAATTCGGCTCGACCACCGGCCGTCCGCGGCGCTGTGGTTGGTTCGACACCGTCGCCGTGCGCTACAGCGGCGCCATCTCGGGAGCGGGCGAGTTGGTGTTGACCAACCTCGACGTGCTGCGTGGCTTCCCGCTGAAGTTGTGCATTGCGTACAAGCTGCCCGACGGCACGACGACAACGGAGCTGCCGGCCTTCGACCTCGACTTGGTGCAGCCGCAGCTGATCGAGCTGCCGGGGTTCGACGACGACCTGCGGCAGGTGCGCCGCTTCGAAGACCTGCCGAAGAACGCGCAGGCGTATGTGCAGGCCATTGAGCAGCACACGGGCATGTCGATTCGCACCGTCTCGGTCGGCCCGGAACGTCAGCAGGTCATCCTGCGGTGAGCAGCGGCAAGCAGCAGCCCGAGCTGGTCGTGCCGCGCAGCGTCGCGGTGATCATGGACGGCAATGGCCGCTGGGCGAAGAAGGCCGGGCTCGAACGCATTCGTGGCCACGAACGCGGCATCGATGCTGTGCGCACGACGGTGACCGAGTGTGCGCGCCTTGGCGTCGAGGCGCTCGTGCTCTACGCGTTCTCGGAAGAGAACTGGCAGCGTCCGCAGCGGGAGATCGACCTGCTGTTCCGCTTGTTGAAGCGTTTCTTGGTCGAGGAACGGCACACGCTGATGAAGAACCGGGTGCGGTTGTTGCACTCAGGTCGGCGCGAACGTCTGAGCAAGGACATCCTGCAAGTGCTGGACGAGTCGATCGCGGCAACGGCGGGCAACGATGGCATGCAGCTGAGCCTCGCCATCAGTTACGGCGGTCGCCAAGAGATTGTTGATGCGGTGCGGGTGCTGGCGGCGCGCGTGCAGCGCGGTGAGCTGACGCCGGCGGCGATCGACGAGGCGACCATTCATGCGCACCTGTACCACCCGCAGTTGCCCGATCCGGACCTGTTGATTCGCACGGCCGGGGAACGGCGCATCAGCAACTTCTTGCTGTGGCAAGTCAGCTACGCCGAGATCTACGTCAGCGACGTCTGTTGGCCGGACTTCCGCGCCGAGCATCTGCTCGCCGCGTTTGTTGACTACGGTCAGCGGGTTCGAAAGTTCGGCAAGGTGCTGTGATGGCGAGCGACCTGCGCATCCGGGCGTTGCTGGCGCCGACCATGCTGGCCATCGTCGGCCTCGTCTATTGGCTGGATTGCACGGCAGCGCTCGGCTGGCGCCAAGGCACGTTGTCGGCGGCAGTGCTCGGGTTGTTGGGCCTCGTCGGCGTGTTCGAGTTCATCGGCTTGCTGCGCGGTGGCGGCTTTGTGGTCTCGCGCCGGTCGCTGCCGGTGGTCTCCGCAGCGCTGTGCGTCAGTGCGTTCTGGTTCGACTGGATGCAGGTGGATCGCGAGTTCTATCCGTTGATCGTCAGCACGCTGCTGCTGCTGTTTCCGATGGCGGTGCGTTCGCTCGGGCGCGTCGACATGAAGGTCGGTCTCGAAAAGCAGGGCGCCACGTTGCTGGGGTTCATCTACATCGCGTGGCCGGTGTATCTGGCGATGGGCACCTGTCTGCGCCACTTGCCGTCGGTGCTGTTCGTCGTGTTGGTCTGCAAGGGCGGCGATATCGGCGGCTATTGCCTTGGCCGCTTGTTCGGTCGGCACAAACTGATCCCGCACATCAGCCCCGGCAAGACTGTGGAAGGGGCGCTCGGCAGTCTCGCGGCTTCCGTGCTGCTCGCGGTGCTCTTGCGGCAGCCGCTGTTGGCGCCGCAGGTCGTGTTGACGTTCCCCGCGGCGCTCGCGGTTGGCGCTGTGCTCAACTTCACGGCGCAGACGGGCGACCTAATCGAGTCCTTGCTGAAGCGCCGGTGCGGAGCCAAGGACAGCTCGCGGTTGCTGCCAGCGCATGGTGGTGTGCTCGATCTGGTCGACAGCTTGTTGTTTTCGTTCTGCGCGTGGTTCTTGGTGCTGGTCTGGCTGACCTGACATCTGGTGGATCGACGCACTTCTGCCGTTCGCTGCTAGACTGCGGCGCAGATGACCGACGCCGACATCCTTATTCCCGTGCTGACCGTCGACGAAGCACGCACCGTGCTCGGCCCACTCGACAGCAACGCGCGGTTGATTCGCGAACTGCATGGTGTCAGCGTTCTGGCTCGCGATGGCAGCCTGCGCCTGCTCGGCGACGCGCAGCACGTGTTGATCGTTCAGCAGGTGCTCGAAGAGTGCCTGTCGATGATGCGCGGTGGGCGCCGCGTCAGCACGCAAGAGGTGGCGGGTCGCTTGCGCGCAACCCTCGGTCAGGATGCGACGGCCAGCGATGACCCGGCGGGTGCCGCGGAACGCACCAAGCACCCCGGCGGCACCAGCAGTCCCGTGGTGCACGCGCGCACGCCGGGCCAGCAGCGTTACCTCGAGTGCATGGACCAGCACGATGTGGTGTTGGGCATCGGCCCAGCGGGAACGGGCAAGACCTACCTAGCTGTTGCCAAGGCGATCGAAGCGATGAAGCGTGGTGTCGTGCGCCGTCTGGTGCTGGTGCGGCCAGCGGTTGAAGCGGGCGAGAAGCTCGGGTTCTTGCCGGGTGACTTCCAAGCCAAGATCGATCCGTATCTGCGGCCGATGTACGACGCGTTGCAGGATTTGCTCGATCCGCGCACCCGCGTACGTTGGCTCGAAAGCGAAGTGGTCGAGGTGTGCCCACTGGCCTACATGCGTGGCCGCACCCTCAATCGCGCCTTCGTCATCCTCGACGAAGCCCAGAACACCACGATCCCGCAGATGCTGATGTTCTTGACGCGTTTGGGCGAAGGGTCGCGCATGGTCGTCACCGGTGACCCGTCGCAAACTGACCTTCCCGGCAATGTTGCATCCGGGCTGATTGATGCCGTGCGCAAGCTGCAGGGGGTCGACGGCATTGGCATCACCCGCCTCGATTCGACCGACGTCGTGCGTCACGCCGTCGTCAGCCGCATCGTCAACGCGTACGACGCGGCGTTGGGCCCACGACCGCGTCCATGAGCCGCAAGTCGGCCGTGCGAGCGCCTCGGCTGCAGCTCGACATCGTGGATCGCGCGCGCCCGCGCACCAGCGTGGCGTTCGTGCGGCGCGTGGTGAAGGCCGCGCTCGCGTTCGGCAAGCGGTCCGACATGCCGGTGGCGTTGTTGTTGACCAACGATGCCGAGATCGCGCGCTTGCATGCTCGCCACCTTGGTGATGCGACGCCGACCGATGTCATGTCGTTCGCTGTCGATGGGCAAGCCGAGATCGTCGTCAGCGTCACGACGGCGCGTCGCGTCGCTAAGCAGCATGGTCATGCACTGCGCGCCGAGGTTGCGCTCTACATCGTGCATGGCTTGCTGCACGTGATCGGCTTCGATGATGTGGCGCCGCGTGCTCGCACACGCATGCGCAACGCGGAGCGCGTCGTGATGCGCGAACTCGGACTCGACGTCGCACCTGTCGATGCGTGATCTACGTCGTTGCACCGCAAGTGTTGTTCGTGTTACCGTGTGCCCGTTCGCTCCTTCGCATCTTCGTGATGATCGCTCCGCACACCGCGCATAGGCGTGGCAGCCGATGCAGAGCGAAGTGGTTCGCGGTCAGCGAGCCAACTGGCGCCAGCTCGTGCTGTCGCCGATCGCTACGACGATGAGCTGCGAACGGTGGTTTCGATGGGCTTGTGTAGCACATGGTGAGCAACTCCACCTCGCGTGCGAATCGATCGCCAGTGCCTGCGGCAGCCGCTGCGGGCTCTGAGGTCGATCGCGGCGTCGCCAGGAATGGTCGTGACACGACCGAAGACATGCTGCGGCGCTATCGCGCCAGCGGATCGCGCGTGCTGCTGGCGAAAGTTGTCGAGCGTCATCACGCCATCGTCGAGTCGATGGCGTCTAGCTTGGCACTGCGGTTGCCGCCCAGTGTCGATCCCCGCGATCTTGTGCACGCCGGTCTATGGGGACTGCTGCAAGCGATCGAGGCCTACGAGCCGGCGCGCTGCGATCAGTTCCAGGCGTTCATGCGCATTCGCGTGCGCGGCGCCATGCTCGATGAGCTGCGCAAGCTCGATTTCTTGCCGCGTTTGTTTCGGCGGCGAGTGCGGGAGCGCAACGATGAGCGAGCGCGACTGCGCATGGAGCTCGAGCGCGAACCGACGGACACGGAGTTAGCGTCGGCCTTGGGCATCACCGAGGTCGCCCTGCTGCGTCGCTATGAGCCCGTGTTGCTGCGGCCGGTTGGGCCTGGCGACGAGTCTGGCGAAGGCCACTTCGAACAACTGGCCGATCACGGCATCGAATCCCCGATCGAGACCATCACGCGGCAAGAACAGATCGAGATCATTCGCCAGAGCCTGGAGCCGATCGAGTGGAAGGTGCTGCAGTTGCATTACCTCGAAGGTTTGAATGGCAAGCAAGTCGCACGGCGGCTGCGGCTGTCGGCTTCGCGCATCTGCCAGATCCACGGCCGCGTGCTCGATCGGTTGAAGGCGCGCCTCGCGGTCTCGGTGGTCTGAGTTTGAGTCTGAGTTTGGGCCTCGGACCGACGTGAGTGACGGCGGCCCTGGTTTCCTGTTTGCAGCCGGTGCACCATCCAGGTCATGACATCGCACCGAACGCCTTGCCCAGGTGCCGGCACCGCCGCCTTCCACCTGCGCGCCGGAGAACTCTGGTGCGAAGACGTTCCGGTCGCGCGCTTGGCCGAACGCTATGGCACGCCGTTGTACGTCTACAGCGGGGCGTCGATCGATGAACGCCTAGCTACGGTGCGCCGAGCCTTTGGCGAGCGGGCCACCATCTGCTACGCGATGAAGGCCAACAGCAACTTGGCGGTGTTGCGGCGCCTGCACGCGGGCGGGGCGGGGTTCGACTTGGTCAGCGGCGGGGAACTGCGCCGATTGCAGGCGGCGGCGCTGCCCACCAACCAGGCGGTGTTTGCGGGGGTTGCCAAAGAACGGTGGGAAATCGAGGCCGCGGTCTTGGCCGGCATCCTGTTCTTCAACGTCGAGTCGCTGCACGAGCTGCCGCTGCTCGCCGCGGTGGGCTGTGCTCATGGCAAGCGACTGCGCGTGGCCTTGCGGCTTAACCCCGACGTGGACGCGGGCACGCACGCCTACATCAGCACCGGCAAGAAGGAGAACAAGTTCGGCGTCGCGCTAGCAGCGGCAGGCGACACCGTCGAAGCGATCGCCCGCGAGCGCTGGCTGCAGCTGGTCGGTTACCACGTGCACCTTGGCAGCCAACTGCGCAGCATCGACCCCTACGTGCAGGCCCTCGATCGGGTGATGGCGTTCGTCGATGGCGCGGCTGTGCGCGGACGCGAGGTCACGCACTACGACCTTGGCGGTGGCTTTGGCATCGCTTACGGCCAGGGCGAGGCGTTGGATGTCGGGGCGGTGGCGGCTGCACTCTTACCCAAACTGCAGGCGCGTGGCTGGCAGCCGGTGCTCGAGCCGGGGCGCTACCTCGTCGGTGATGCGGGCATCCTGGTCACCCGCGTGCTGGGCGAGAAGAGCCAGGGGCCGACGCACTTCGTCTTGGTCGATGCGGCGATGAATGACTTGCTGCGCCCGGCGCTCTACCAGGCCGAGCATGCGATCGTGCCAGTGGCAACGACGACCGCGGCCACGCGCGAAGTCGACATCGTCGGTCCGGTGTGTGAGACCGGCGATTTTCTCGGGAAGCGTCGGCAGCTTCCCGCCTGTCGACCAGGCGACCTGCTGGCGGTCCTCGCGACGGGCGCGTACGGTGCCAGCATGGCGTCGAACTACAACACCCGGCGCCGGCCAGCCGAGGTGATGGTCGACGGCAACACGGCGCGCCTCGTGCGTGCCCGCGAGACCTTCGAGCAGTTGATGGCCAACGAGGTGGATTTGCATGAGACGTTCGTCGCGTAGATGTCGGGCCTTGGCGTGCTGCCTGCTGTTGGGCTCCTTGTGGTCGCTGTCTGGGTGCTCCCTCTTGGCAGATGAGGTTGGCTGGCTCGACCGTGCCGCTCCCGGTTCGTTGCGCGCGCCCGACGCACCCGTGGCCGGCACCACCGAACGCCCCTGAGGTTGCATGGTTGGTCTCGCATTGCGCGCCGTGCTGGTGGCCGGTGAAGGTGCTGGCGCCTGTGCCGTTCCCGAGGCGCGAATGGGTGCTGCCGAACATCCGGTGTGTGGCGACCGTGTCGAGCTGAGCTGTGTCGTGCGCGACGGCGCGATCGCCGACTTGCGTTGGTTGGCAGCCGGTTGCCCGGCCTCGATGGCGGTCGCGGCACTGGCGGCGAAGGTGTTGCGCGGCGTGCAAGTCAAGGCGGCAGCCTCGGCCTTACACGTAGCCATCGGCGCGCATGGGGGACTCGCATCCGTCGAACAGCACGCGGAAGCCCTGGTGTTGCGCGCGCTGGCGGCGGCGACCGGGAGTGCTTGATGTCGCGTTGGACCGACTTCTTGCAGCGTCTGCGCGGCGATGCGCGCGACACCGAACGCCAGCGCTGGCTGGCGATCCTCGGGCTCAATCGCCAATTGGCGGGTGCTGACACGCGCGCTGCCGTGCTCACCGTGTTGGTCGACGAGGCGGTGCGGTTGTTCGGTGCGGAACGCGGTTTCTTGCTGAGCCGCGGCGATGGACCACTTGGCATCCGGGTCGAGATCGCCCGCAACTTCGAGCGCGAGACCGTCGCCAATCCAGAACGCAAGCTGTCGACCACGGTCGTGCAGAAGGTGTTGCAGCAAGGCAACGGCTTGTTCAGCGAGGACGCCCAAGCGGATGAACTGGCCGCCGCGCAGAGTGTTGCCGACCTGCGCCTGCGGTCGGTCTTGTGCATGCCGTTGCGCGTTGGTGAGACCGTCATCGGCGTGCTCTATCTCGATCATCGCTTCCAAGCGGGCGTGTTCGCGGAACGCGATCTGCCGTGGTTGATGGCGTTCGCAGATCAGGGCGCCATCGTTTTGCACTTGCACGGCTTGCTCGCGGCCAATCGCGCGCAGGCGGCAGAACTCGCGGAGCGCAATCGCCAACTGCAGGACACCGTCGAAGTGCAGGCCGAAGCGTTGGCGGCGCCGCTGCCGCAGTTGACGCGGTCGCAGTTGCGGCGCCCGTTCCCGGGTTTGCTCGGCGACAGCCCCGCCATGCTGCGCGTGCTGCACGTGCTCGATCGCGTCGCCGACACGGATCTGCCGGTGCTGTTGACGGGCGAGAGTGGTGTCGGCAAGGAGATTGCCGCGCGAGCTCTGCATGTCGGTGGCGTGCGGCAACGCGGTGCGTTCGTCGGCGTCAACACCGCCGCGATTGCCGCCGGTTTGCTTGAGAGTGAACTGTTCGGCCACGTCCGGGGCGCCTTCACCGGTGCCGATCGTGAGCGCCCAGGTCTCTTGCGCCACGCCGCCGGCGGCACGTTGTTTCTGGACGAGATCACTGAGATGAACCTCGAGCTGCAGGCGCGCTTCCTGCGGGCGCTCGAAGACAAGAAGGTGCGTCCGGTTGGCGGCGATCGTGAGTTCGCCCTCGATGTGCGTGTGGTCGCCGCCACCAACCGCGATCCGCGCCGGGCGGTCGCAGAAGGACGGTTGCGCGAGGACCTCTACTTTCGCCTAGCGGTGGTGACGGTGCAGTTGCCCGCACTGCGCGAACGTGCGGACGACATCGTGCCGTTGGCGGAGCACTTCCTGTTGCAATGCGCGCGCGACAGCAACTTGCCCGCGCCCGTGGTCAGCGCGGCCCTGGCGGCGGCGCTGCGCGCGCGGCGTTGGCCGGGCAACGTGCGCCAGCTGCGCAACGAGATGCAGCGGTTGTGGGCGTTGGCACAAGGCGGGGACTTGCTGCCCGAGTTGCTGTCGCCACCAGAGCCCGCGACGGAGACTGCGGGGGCGTTGGGCGGGCCCGCGACCCTCGATCTCGCCGCCGCCGAGCGCTGGGCGATTGAGCGCGCGCTGACCGCCGCGGCTGGCAACAAGGCCGAAGCGGCGCGTTTGCTCGGCATTGGGCGGCGCACTCTCTACGACAAGCTGGCGGTGCGACCCGAGCCCCCCGCCGCGTCACCTTGAGGTGTGCGGAATCTGCGCAGGTGCGCGTTCCTGGCACGCCGTTCGATGGCTCCATGTTTCCCGTAACTCGTGCCTTGGCAGAGGATTCAACCATGGTCTCAGTTTGGTACCGCGTTTGCTCAGGTAAGTGCGTGCGACTGCTTCCCGTGTTGACCGGCCTTGCCCTGACCAGCCTTGCGAAGGCGCAGGTGCAGCGGCTTGTCGACACCATCGAATCGCCGGTCGCCTACCTCTGCCTGGAAGCCATGCCGGCGGTGGTGAATACGGCGGCGAATGCGACGGCGCCGCGACAGGCTGGCCCGGTGCAACGACTGCTCGCGGATCCTTCCTTGGACGCGCTGTTCGGCACGAAAGGCGGCGGTGAGCCGAGCGGATCGACGAAGGCGCTCGCGCTCGTGCGCGGCGTCTTGGCCCGCAGCTCGGGCGAGCTTGAGTTGGTGCTCACCGGGGTGGTGCCGCCGCGCGAAGAAGGCCGCCCTGGCCAGCCGTTGTTGATCCTGCGCGCGCGGCTGCAACGCGCGGAAGCTGACAGCCTGCAGTTGGCGCTCGACGGCAACGAGCTGGCTGCCCCCAATCGACGTCTCGGTGGCCAGTCTACGTACAAGTTGCGCAGCGAGCAGAAGGCGGAGGCGCCCGGTCAAGAAGTCGAGCTGGCGCTGGTCGGCGCCGACCTCTTGGTTGGCAACGACACCTCGGCAATGCGCGAAGTGCTCGAGTCGCCGGCGCGCGGCACGGCGGCGACCAATGATCGGGCGGTGCTTTCGACCCAGCCGCGCTTCTTGGCGATGCGCCAACGCTTGCCCATCGCACCTGGTGCGCTGTGGATGTACGGCGACTGGCAGCGCCTCAACCAACGACTGGAGTCCGCTGTCGACGGCGTCCCTGGTTGGTTGATCCACTCGTCAGGACTCGGCGACGCGCGCGCCGTCATGGCGTCGGTGGCCTCGGCGCAAGCCGACTTCACCGCGACGCTGTTGCTCGACTTCGATGCCGCAGCGGCGCCAGCTCGACCCGCAGGTCGGCACGGTCCGGAGCGGCGCGGTCCGGAGCGGCGCGGCCCGGTGAATGAGCCTGCCAGTTCCGGAATTGATGGTTGGTTCGCGGCCATGCAACCAACGTCGGCGCGGACCTTGGTGCCTGAGCTGCCCGCGGGCGGTCTCGGCGGTGTGGTGCTGTCGGTGGACTTGGCCAGCTTGGCCGGGCGCAGCCACGAAGGGGCGCACTTGCTTGAGCACCTGCACCACGCGTTCGACAAATACGGCTTGGACTTCGACCGCAACGTGCTCTCGCGCCTGGGCTCGCGCGGCACCTTGCAGCTGCACGTCGCCCGCGGCACCGAAGCCGCGCAGGTCGAAGCCGCCCAGGTGAATGCGATCTACTCGATGCACACCAAGAACAAGAAGGCCGCCGCCGATCTGTTCGCGGACCTGCGTCGCGTGTGCGAACCAGCCGGCCTTGGCGTCCTCGTGACGAAGGATGTGAAGGAAACCGGCCGCGAGCGTCGCGTCGTCGAGTTGCTCGAACTGCGCGAGCGCGGCACCTCAACGTTCTTGGTTGCGCACGAGGACACGCTGCTGTTGGCCGCGGATGCCGACACGCTCGTCACGGTTGTGGATGACCTGCGTCGCAGCGGCAGGCCAAAGGCTCGCCGCAGTGAAGCCACCGCGACTGCGATCTCTTCGATTGGTGGTGAGAACGTCGCCGGTCTGTTCGACGTCGACCTGCAGCCACTGTTCGACCGCATTGCTTCCGCATTCGCCAGCTCGGGCGCCCGCGTCGACTTGTCGACGCTGCCCAAGCGGCACATCGGCTACTTGGACGTGCAACGGCGCGAAGCAGGAACTCTGGTTCGCGTCCGTGTGCTCTCGTCGCGCTAGCCGTCATCTCGCTGCTCTTTCTCTTTCTCGACCGATACCTCCGCGCGGCGATGGCCGCGCGCTGGGAAGGCAAACGACTTCTCCTGTTCTCGGCTCACGCTGCGGGCAGGCGACGGATGCACGGACCCTTGCTGAAGGCCGGCCCACACCGGGGCAGGCAGGGTCGACCTGACGCGATTCCGCGTGTGTTGCGCGGACCGTGCATCCGCACCTTCTTTCGGGCGCATGGTTCGTTGTTTCCACACTCGCTGTTCCATTCTGGGGCAGGCAGGGATGGCGGGAGTGGATCGCGTGATTGTCACGCGGCGAACCATGCGCCCGCATTTTTTTGCTCCCGCCCTCTCTCTCGATGCCCTTTCGTCGCGCGCCGTGCTGCCCTACAAGGGCGGTCATGCATCGGCAAGGCCCCGAAGACGGCAGTGAACCGCCCGCTGACGAACGCACCACGGATCCGGCCGCGTCGGCGGCAGGGGACCAGGCGGACTCAGTGGACTCAGTGGACAATGCGGACCCGGCGGACAAAGCGGACCCGGTAGACCCGGCGGACTCTGACCCGGCGGACACTGGCAACACAGCGGCCCGCGGCCCAACCCTCAGCGTCGCCGGGGACGGCAGCGGCTCCATGGTCGTGCAAGACTTGCTGCCAGACACGATGTTCGTGTTCCCGCTGAAGAAGGCGGTGCCGTTCCCGCATCTGATGATGCCGCTACTGCTCGACACGCCGCACTTGCGCGAGATTGTCGCCAAGGCCGAAGCTCACAATGGCCACATCTTCTTGGTCCTGCAGAAGGACGCCGAGCAGGAGACGCCGCTCGCCGCGGACATTTACGACGTCGGCGTCATCACCCGCATCGTCAAGTCTCTGAAGTTGCCCGACGGTGGCATGTCGGCAATGACCCAAGGCGTGCGGCGCGCGCGCCTCGTCAAGGTCGTGCGCGAACGACCGCACTTGGTCGTGCGCGTGAAGGAACTGGTCGAGATCCCACCGCAAGGCGAACGCGCGGCGTCGTTGATGCGGCTGTTGCAGAAGCAGTTGCGACAGCTCGCCGAAATGCAGGAACAGCTGGATGCCGGTTTTGCCACCGCCCTGCTCAATGTCGACGATCCAGGCCAGCTGGCGGATTTCTCCGCGGGCGTCGTGCGGCAAGTGAGCGATCGCCAACGACTGCTTGAGCAAGTTGATGTCGAGAAGCGGCTCGAACTCGCGCTGCAGTTCGCGATGGCGGAGACCGAACTGGTGGCGCTCGACAAGAAGATCCTGGGCGAGATTCGCGACAAGGCCGAGAAGGCGCAGAAGGACTACTTCCTGCGCGAACAGATCAAGATCATTCGCCGCGAGCTCGGCGAAGAGAAAGACCCGCGCACGCTCGAACTGCAGCGCCTCGAGGAAGCGATCCAGAAGGCGAAGATGCCCGACGCGGCGCAGAAGCGGGCGCGCGAAGAGTTGCTGCGCCTGCAGACGACGCCGGTGGAGTCCGGTGAGTACGGCGTGCTGCGCAACTACCTCGATTGGCTGACGGCGCTGCCGTGGAGTGTGACCACAGTCGACGACGCTGACTTGGTGCGGGCGGGCCGCGTGCTCGCCGATGACCACTACGGCCTCGAAGAAGTGAAAGACCGCATCCTCGAGTTCCTCGCCGTGCGCAAGCTGCGCCCAGGGCATGGCGGCTCGATCCTGTGCTTCTCAGGTCCGCCTGGCGTCGGCAAGACCAGCCTCGGCCGCAGCATCGCGCGCGCGATGGGGCGCAAGTTCTGGCGGTTCTCGCTCGGCGGCATGCGAGATGAAGCCGAGATCAAAGGTCATCGGCGCACCTACATCGGCGCCTTGCCGGGTCGCATCCTGCAAGGCTTGAAGGCGTGCGGCAGCAGCAACCCGGTGCTGTTGCTGGACGAGATCGACAAGATCGGCAACGACTTTCGCGGTGACCCGAGTTCGGCGTTGCTCGAAGTGCTCGACCCCGAACAAAACCACGCGTTCTCCGATCACTACCTCGATGTGCCGTTCGATCTGTCGAAGGTGATGTTCCTGGCGACCGCGAACGTGCTGTCGCAGATCCCGGAGCCATTGCGCGACCGCATGGAGATCCTCGAAATCCCCGGCTACCTGTTAGAGGAGAAGGTGCAGATCGCGCGGCGGCACCTGTGGCCAAAGCAGCTCGAACGCCACGGCTTGACCGCCAAGCACCTGTCGGTGACGCCGCCGTTGTGGACGAAACTGGTCGCTGAGTACACGCGCGAAGCGGGGGTTCGCGGTCTCGACAAGGTGATCCAGCGTCTGTGCCGCAAGGTCGCTCGCGGCGTTGCTGGCGGTGGCAAGGGGCCTGGCCGCTTGAGTCTCGAACAGATGGCGAAGCTGCTCGGCCGGCCGCTTTTCAAACCGGAAGAGCGGCGCAAGCAGAAGTTGCCAGGTGTCGTGCAGGGCTTGGCGTGGACGCCGTTTGGCGGCGATGTGCTTTATGTCGAAGCGGTCGCGAGCAAGGGCAAGGGGTTGCTGCAACTGACGGGCAGCCTCGGCGACGTGATGAGCGAGTCGGCGCGACTCGCCCTCAGTTACCTACGCAGTCATGCCGAGCGCTTCGGTCTCGATCTGCAGCAACTCGCCGAGTGCGACCTGCACCTGCACTTCCCCGCTGGGGCCGTCAAGAAAGACGGGCCGTCGGCCGGCATCGCGATCGCGTGCGCCTTCGTCGGCGCGATCCTTGGCAAGACGTCGCCGATGGACTTGGCCATGACTGGCGAACTGACGGTGGTCGGCGAAGTGCTGCCGATCGGCGGCGTGCGCGAAAAGGTGCTCGCCGCGAAGAACTTCGGCATCAAGCGCGTGCTGTTGCCGAGCGGCAACGAAGCTGAGGCGAAGGAGTTGAAGCCTGAGCTGGTGGCGGGCATCAAAATCCTGTTCGCCGAGCGTTTCGAGCAAGTGTTCGACCTGGTGTTCGGCGCTCCAGCACCGGTACGCAAAGTTCGCGGTCGTCGGCGTCGCTGAGGCCTTGCACGAAACCGTCGACAGGGTCCAGACTGCGACATGCCATGAAACTGGACCTGCCGGGCACGCCGAAGTTATGGGGAGGCCTTGTCGCCTGGCTCGTGATGAGTGGGTTGGCGGCGCAGCAAGAACCCACGCCGAGTGCCATCAGCACCGCCGTGAAGGCCTTCGCGCCGCACGATGTCGACGGCGATGGCCTGGCCGAAGTGCGGCAGCTCGAGCTCCTGGCCGAGCACGGCGACGCCAAGGCTGCTCTCGTCGTGATCGCAGTGGAATGGCGGCTGTTGCGTGCCGCCAAGTCGACCGATGCGGAGCCGTTGCGCCGGTCGCTGCTGCGCCTCGGTCAAGATGTCGCGGCGGCTGGCTTTCGCAGCCTGGTCGTCGCCGTCGAGGTGCATGCGGGCCCGCCTCATCAGGACGGCCGCACGGTGCTCGGACTGCGCCGGCTCTTCCAGCGCTTGCACGCGACGTCGCCGATGGCGGGGGCGCTGCTCGTCGGCCACTTCCCGGATGCCTTGCTCGTGCGCACCTGCAACTGGCGCCGAAACGAACCGCTGCAACTGCCGGGCAAGGACGGCAAGCTCGTTGCGATCGAGGCGCCGCAGACCAATGTGCGGTGTGTGCCAGAGTACGTCGCGCATCGCTGTGACGTCGTGCTCGCGGATCTCGACGGCGACTGGGAACGCCTCTACGTGCCTGGGCCAAGTTCGCTGCCCGCGGTGACGGTGGTCTTCGCCGAGGGCGTTCCGGATGCAGGTGGCACCGCGCGCGCGCTGCAAACGAGCGAACTGCAGGTCGTGGATGTGTTCCACGTTCGCGATGGCGCTGCCGTCGTCGACCGCGGAGCCTTCACCGTCCGCCTCGATGCCGCGGATCGCGACCATGAGTGCACGGCTGCGGATCGAGCCTTGGGCAATGCCTTAGCCCAGCCCGACATCGCGATCTCGCGGCTCGACGCCCGCGGCGTCGCCTTGATGCCCGACGCCGAGGCACTGGATGTGGCAAGTCGTGCCATCGCGGTGGCGGCCACCGGCCGCCAGGCGATCGCGTGGCATCACGACCTGCGCCTGGAGTTGCAGCTGCTGTGTGACTACTTCGATCGCAACCATGCTGCGCGCACCCAGCCGTTGCCGAAGGACGGGGGTCGACCGGCCGCGTTCGGTCATCAGCTTGGTTCTGGCTTCGGCACGATGTTGGCGGCCGACGCCACGTGGCAAGGGTTCACCGCCCCAGGCTACGACGTGCACGAGCAGGCCGATCTCGTTCAGCTCGCGCAGTGGTTGCAACGGTCGGCGGTGCTGCGCACGCTGCGTTTGCATAGTGATCCGTGGGGCGGTGCTTGTGCCGCGAGCGACCCAGATCGCCTCGTGCAAGCGCTCGGCGCGCCGTGGCATTGGCGCCGCGAAGGCGACAACCTGGTGCCGTCTTGGTTCGACCATCGCGGTGGGCGCGCCGACTTCACGTTCTATCGAACGTTGTGGCAGCGTCAGGTGCTGGCGCCAAACCCGTATCTGCTGATCCACACCGGCTGCGAGGCGCTGTCGCCGCCTGGTTGCGTCGAGCACGCGTACGACCATCCTGCCTACGGCCAACGCGCGCACGCGGAGTCGATCCTGTTCTTCACGCCGTGCCTGGCGATGGTGGGGCGCGCGAAGGTGTTCTACGACGAGCCGCGTGGCTTCTGTGCAGCGCTCGGCGAGGGCAAGACCTGCGGGGAAGCGTGGCGGCAGTACTTCGCGATCGAGGGTGCAGCGAGCGATTGGAACGAAGTGGGCGGCGACATCGGTCGCAAGCGCGCCTACTTCTGGTCCCTGCTCGGCGACTTCACGTTGCGGCTGCCGCGCAGCAAATGACGGCGACGCCACCTTCGCGCTGGCGTCAGCGACTCCGCCAGTCCGATTTGCCAACGACGTTCATGCCAGAACGACGAACGGCCGCCTCTCGCGAGCGAGCAGCGGCCGTTCGTCACCAGGGTGCGCCGCTCGCAGCGGGCACCACGGTTCGCTAGCAGCACGATCAGTCGATGCCGACCGTGTGCTTGAGCCCGTTGCTCGAGGTGGTGATCAGGTCCGGGCCGCTGATCAAGCCGCCGAGCACGACGTACTGCGCATAGACGTCGGTGCCCTGGAAGCCCGCTGGCACGAGGAACGGCACGGTGCCCGACACCGTCGCCGCTGGCAGGATGTTGATTTCCCACAGCAACGCCCCCGTCGTGGTGCTGAGCATGCAACCAGGTGCCGTGATCGTCGGGAACTGGAAGCCCGGACGCGTCGCGCCAACGTCGAGCAACTGCGCGCCGATCACCGTGCCGAGCGGCACGTTGTTGACGTTCCACGTGATCGTCTGGCCACCGAACATGCGACCCGAGTAGTGCGCCCCACCGACGTCCGGCGTGGCGACTGCGGTCTGGCCCATGTTGTTGACGCCGGCTACTTCGGGCGACGTCGCGAACGGCACTTCGATCGACAGGTCGCGCGACTGCGGATCAGCCGAGCCGACGCCCGCGATGCGGCCGCGTGAGAAGCCGACCATGGCGCAGGCGGTGTTGGAGCTCGACGGAGCGGTGAGCATCGAGCCATAGCGGAACTCGACGGCGCCGGTCAGTTCGTGGATGGCGCACTGCATCTGGACTACGACGTGGCCGCCCGCGCCCAGCGTGGCGTTGGAGTTGAAGATGCCGATGTTCAACCAGGTGACGTAGGCCACCGCGTTGCCGGGGCCGCCGGTGGTATCGACCTTCATGTGCATGCCCGAGTTCGGGTGCGTCGCGGTGTTGCGGCCGGCGTGCAGGTCAAACCAGAACGGCGCCAAGCGGGCGGTCATGGTCAGCGTCGTGCCGAGAAACTCGGCGACGGTTGGCGAGAAGTCGTTGGAGGTCATGGCCGTGTCGAGCCACACGAACCCATTGGTGCACGCCCGGATGCCCGTCGTCGAGCCGCCTGGGTAGTTGAACGTGAAGCCCAGTGGGGTGGTGACTGCCAAGAAGTCGTCAGCAATGCTGTTGGGCGCGGCGTTCACCTGGGTCGCATCGAAGGCCGCAGCACCGGCCGAGACGATGTAACGGGTCGGTGCTGCGACACTGTCCGGCGTCAGCGTCAGGCCGTTGTTGAGATCGAAGAGCTGGCCTTGCAGGAACGTTTGGTAGAACGTCGACGTCGAGCCACCGCAGGCGGCGCCGTAGAACTCATTGCGGGCGGGGATCAGCGTCGCGAAGCCACCAGTGCCCGCGAAGTCGAGCCCCACAACCAGCGGC
>CANEYR010000091.1 GCA_947444055.1 Planctomycetota bacterium | reverse complement strand
GGTGCCGACTGGCTCGAGTTGCGTCTGGACCGTTGGCAGAAAGGCCGCGACCTCGAAGCCGCGATCGCCGCAGTTCGCCTGCCGGTGCTGGTCGCCTGCCGCACGCCGGAAGATGGCGGGCAGTTTCGCGGCACGCTCGGCGAACGGCGCGAACTGCTGTCGATGGCCCTCGAAGCGGGCGCCCAGGGACTCGATCTCGAAGGCTCTGAAACGTGGACGCCGTCCGTGGGCCGCACGCGCTTGCGGCTGCGCATTCGCTCGTTCCACAGTTTTACCGGGGTGCCAAAGGAACTGGCGACGATTGCCGAACGCCTGCACGCGCAGCCGGGATCGATTGCGAAGCTGGTGGTCACCGCGCACGACTTGGCCGATGCCGCACCCGTGTTGGAATGGCTCGCGACCATCGACCAACAAGCGCAGCCGACGATCGCCTTCGCCATGGGCCGCACGGCGTGGCCAACGCGCGTGCTGTCGGCGGCGCTCGGGGCGCCCTTCGTTTATGGCAGTATCGAAGAGGGCGAGGAGACGGCGCTCGGGCAACCGCCGATCGCGCTGCTGAGCGGGCTCTATCGTGTGCATGGGCTCAGCCGGGCAAGTGCGGTCTATGGGTTGCTCGGCAATCCGGCTTTGCAGTCGCTCGGGCCGTGGGTGCACAACCGGGTCTTTCGTCGTCTTGGGCTCGACGCGATCTATTTGCCGTTTGAGACGTCGCGGCCGGAAGCGGTGTTGGCGATGTTGAAGCCGTGTGGGCTGCGCGGGCTGTCGGTCACGGCTCCGCACAAGGGTGCGATGGCGGAGCAGTGTCGGCGGCTGGATGACGACGCCAAAGCGACCGGTGCGGTCAACACGATCGTGTTGGAGCACACCGGCATGGTGGTCGGCCACAACACCGATGTCGTTGGCGTGCGCACAGCGTTGCAGAGCGTTGGCCTCACCGCGGGGCAAGGGCGTTGTGCGGTGGTCTTGGGCAGCGGTGGGGCGGCGCGAGCTGGTGCCGTCGCTCTGCGCGCGATGGGGTTTGTGGTGACGATGCTGGGGCGCAGCGTCGAGTCGTTGCGGCCGTTCGCGAAGGTGCACGACGTGCAACTCGGCAGTCTGTCGGAACGTGTTCTCACCGAACTGAACCCAGCGGTGGTTGTGCATGCGACCCCGGTTGGCAGCCTCGGGCGCGATCCTGAGGAACGGCTGTTGCCTGGCTATCAACCGGCGGCGAGCACCGTGGTGTTCGACATGGTCTACCAGCCGCGCATGACGGCGCTGCTGCGCGATGCGGCCGAGGCGGGGGCCACGGTGGTGCCCGGCATCGAGATGTTCCTCGGTCAGGCCGCGGCCCAGGCGCGCGCGTTCACGGGGCGAGAGGTGGATCTGGCGTGGTTGCGCAACTACGTCGCGGGAACGGTGGCGGCGAAGAGCGGCTGATGGTTGCGGAACGGCCGCGCCGCCAGTAGACCGATGCTGTTGCATTTCCTCGCCGCGGCTCTCGTCGGCCTCGTGGCGTTCTGTGCCGCCACCGCCCAAACTCTGCCGCCACTCACCGACTTTCGAGCCGGTGCCGTGGTCGTGGCTGGCCATAGCTATCCGTACCGGGTGCTGGAACCGTTGGCGCACCAGCGCGGACAGCCGCTGCCGCTGGTGGTCTTCTTGCACGGCGCTGGCGAACGCGGCGATGACAACGCGCAACAACTGCGCTGGCTGCCGGAGGTCATGGTGGCGCCCGCCGTGCGCTTGCAGTTCCCGTGTTATCTGTTGGCGGTGCAATGCCCGCAGGATGAGCAGTGGGTCGATGCGGCGTTTGGTGACCGTGGCTCGCATCGCACCGCGAACGCACCGACGCGCGCCATGCAAGCGGTGCTCGCGGCGGTGGCGATCGAGTCGCAGTGCGTGCATGTCGATCCTGCCCGCGTCTACCTAACGGGCCTGTCGATGGGTGGCTTTGGTGCGTTCGACTTGGCGGCGCGTCAGCCGGAGCGTTTTGCCGGCGTGGTCGCGATCTGTGGTGGCGGCGATCCGTCTAGTGCGCCGCGGCTCTGTGGCTTGCCGGTGCAAGTCTGGCACGGCAGCACCGACGGTGCGGTGCCGGTGGAGCGTTCGCGGGCGATGGTGGCAGCACTGCGGGCGGCCTTTGCGGCGGTCGACTACCGCGAACTGGCAGGCGTCGGCCACGATGCCTGGCGTCAGGCCTATGGCGATGGCGGCGCGTTGCCGTGGTTGTTTGCGCAGGATCAACGCCAACAGCAACGCGGAACCTGGGCGCAGCCACCGTTGGTGCCCGCGGTGGACTTGGTGCAGCTGACCGGCGGCACCTTCACGCTGAAGCCGGGGGCTCGTTGCTTGGCGGCGGGCGATGCTCGCGACGCGGCGGCTGCGTTGGTCGGGGCCCTGTCGGCGCCAGCGAGCCTGCAGCCGGGCCTCGTGCAAGCCAGTGAGGTGCGCAGTGGCGACATTGTTTTTGTCATCGACCCGACCGCGAGCGCTGCCTTCGTGGTGCGCGTCACGGACCACGTGTTGGTGACCGCTCGCGACCAACGCGCGCTGCATCGCGGGGCAGCGGCCGCCGCCCAAGCGTTGCGTACGTTGCCAGATTGGTCGTGCCCGTGTGGGACGTTTGTCATGCATCGCATCGCCACCGGCAACCGGGTGATGCTGCCGGTGACGGCAAAGCAGTGGTCGATGCGAACGCTGACGAGTTTGTTGCGCACCTGTTGGTGGTTTGGGGTCGACCAACTCGGTCTCGGCGATGGCGTACGTACCGTCGATGCCAACGAAGCCGATCGCCAATTGCTGCGCGAACTTGAGCGCTACGGCATCGAATGGGTGGCGGTGGGCGATGCCCTGCCGGCCTCGACCCTGCGCTGGGAAGGCGATGCGGAAGCCATCCTCCGGCACGCCGTCACCACCCCGCCGTGCGCGTTCGCCGTGCTCGTCAGCGACGAGGACGACGCGCTGTCCGTGTTGCGCGTGCGGCTGGCCGTCGCCGTCGAGCGCGCGCATCGGACCGGGACGCTGCACTTGGGTTCGTTGCGCAGTCGGCTCGGGCAACTGCACCGCTGAGCGATCGCGACCAAGGAGGTGCGAGTACGAGAAGCACCTCGGCTATTCTCGTCGGGGAATGGACCTCACCGATGAAGCCCTGGAAGCGCAGCTCCGCGCTGGGCACGACGCCACGCTCGGGCCGTTGTTTGAGCGGTACCGAGAACGCTTGGGGCGCATGGTGCACTTCCGCCTCGACCCGCGCCTAGTCGGCCGCATCGACGCCGACGATGTGCTACAGGAGAGCTACCTCGAGTCCGAGAAGCGGCTGCAGGCCTTCCGTGATGACACGAAACCGTTCTTGGTGTGGGTGCGGTTGATCACGCAGCAGACGATGATCGACCTGCACCGAAAGCACCTCGGCGCCAAGATGCGCAACGCTGGGCGCGAAGTGCGGGCCGCGGGCAGCGGCACCTTGTCGGGTTTGTTCGTCGGCCACTTCACGTCGCCCAGTGGGGCGGTGATGCGCGAAGAGCTGCGGCAGAAGATCGAGCAGGCGCTCGCCAGCATGGACGACATCGATCGCGAAGTGCTGTTGCTGCGCCACTTCGAGGAGCTGTCCAACAAGGAGGCGGCGGCCGTGCTCGGTATCCAAGAGAACGCCGCGAGCAATCGCTACGTGCGCGCCCTGGGTCGATTGAAGGGCTTTCTCGGTAGCCTTGGCGAACCATGAGTGGCGACGAGCAGGCGACGGAACGCGATCCACTGGACCTGCTGGTGGAGCAGTTCTTGTTGCAGCGGCGCACCGAGCCGACGTTGGCGGTGGAGGCGTTCGCGCTGGCGCATCCAGCGCACGCCAACGAACTGCGCGATCTGTTGCCGACCATCGTCGCGTTGGAAGAGCACAAGCGGGATCGGGCTTCGAGCGGTAGTGGTCGGCGTCGCGCCTCGGTGCCGCAGCTCGAACGGCTTGGCGAGTTCCGCATCGTCGGCGAGATCGGTCGTGGCGGCATGGGCGTCGTGTTCGAAGCGATGCAGGAGTCGCTTGGTCGCAAGGTGGCGTTGAAGGTGCTGCCGCAAGCGGCGTTGTTGACCGGCAACCAGTTGCAGCGCTTCCGGCGCGAGGCGCAGATCGCCGCGCAATTGCACCACAGCAACATCGTGCCGGTGTTCGGCAGTGGCGAAAGCGACGGCTACCACTGGTACGCGATGCAGTGCATCGTCGGCATCAGCCTCGATCGCTGGCGTGAAGAGCAAACCGCCGCCCTGCCCGTTGGCAGTGGCGCGTGGATGAGTCGCTCGCGCTTCGTCGCGAAGCTTGGGGTGCAGGCCGCCAGTGCTCTCCACTACGCGCATTCGCTCGGCACCCTGCACCGCGACATCAAACCGGCCAACCTGCTGCTCGAACCGAACGACCATTTGTGGGTCACCGACTTCGGGTTGGCGAAGGCACTGGAAGCGGAAGGACTGACGCACTCTGGCGACTTGCTCGGCACGCTGCAGTACATGGCGCCGGAGCAGTTCGCGGGCAGCTATGACGTGCGCAGCGAGGTCTATGCGCTCGGCGTCACTCTCTACGAGTTGCTGACGTTGCGCGCCGCATTCGCGGGCAGTTCGCGCAGCGAACTGATGGAACGCATCCGCACGCAGCGGCCTGAGTCGCTGCGGCGGCTGTGCCCGGAGGCGTCCGAAGACTTGGTCGTCGTCGTTGAGAAGGCGATGGCGCGCGATCCGGCCGATCGGTACCGCGATGCCGATGGCTTGGCCCGCGATCTGCAGGCGTTCCTCGAGGATCGGCCGATCGAGGCGCGCCGGCTGTCGTCCGCCCAGGTGGTGTGGCGCTGGTGTCGGCGCAACCGCGGCATGGCGGCGCTGGCGGCGAGCACGTTTTTGGCGTTCGTCGGTGCCGGTGTCACCGGTTGGGTTGCGTATGGCATGACCAACGATGCGCTGTCGCTGGCGGCTGTGCAGTCGCAGCGCGCCGAGATCAACTTGACGATCACGTTGGATGCGTTTGGTGACGTGTTCGATGCGCTGGTCGGGCCAGATCCGGCGCTCGCTCTCGAAGAGGATGAAGAGACAGGTGAGCAGACCGTCGTCATGCCCACGGTGCTCGCCGCGCGCGACATCGAGTTGCTGCAGCAGATGCTCGCGTTCTATGGTCAGTTCGCCGCCGAGAACACCGGCAACCAAGAGCTGCAGCTGGAGACGGCCCGCGCCTGCCGACGGGTGGGGGCGATCCATGCGCGGCTCGGCAAGCGCGACGACCTGGAGAAGGCGATCTTGGCCTACACGCAGGCTTTGGAGCGGTTTGCTGGCGTGACCGGCCGCGACGTGCGGCGCGAGATCGCAGCGGTGCAAGTGCAGTTTGGCCAGGTCGAGCAACGACGGCTGCGGCCGCTGGAGGCGGGAGAACGGTTTCGCACGGCGTTGCAGTTGCTCGAAGCGTTGCCGACGGCGACCACCAAAGCGGTGCGATTCGAGCGGGCCGAGGCGCACTTCCGCTTGGCGCAGAACGAGGCGCCGCGGGCGCGGCCCGGTGGCGGCCCGGGCGGGCCTGGCGGGCCTGGTGGTCCGGGGCAAGGCAGCCGACTGCCGGGCGGTGGTGGCGAGCGTTCGCGCGAAGGCGAACGCGAGCGCATGCGGCTCGCGCGCGAGCATCTGCAGAAGGTCGTCGATCTGGTCGCTGGGCTGCTCGCCGAGGAAGCCAACAACGTCGCGTTTCGCGCGATGAGTGCTCGGTGCCACTTGTTGTCGGCGCGGCTCTTGGGTCGTCGCCTGGAAGGTGGTCGACCCGATGGGCCGCGGCCTGACGGCGAGCGGGCGACGATGGAGCAAGAACGGGCCCGACTGCAGAAGGCGGGCACGGACGTGCTGTCGGAGTTGGTGGCGACGCATCCACTGCTGGATGCGTACCGGTTCGAGTACGTCGAAGCTCTGCTGGAGTCGTTGCCGCGTGGCGAGCCTGGGCCCGGCCGCGAGCGCGCCTTCTCGGCAGCGGAACTCGACGTGTTGCGCCTAGCGAAGTCGCACGCCGATGTTCTGGTCAAGGAACAGCCGCAGGTGTTGGAGTACCGGGCTCAGGCTGGGCGCGTCGGCAGCCAACTCGGAGCGCAGTTGCGCGATGTGTCCGGCCTCAGCAACGACGCTCTGCGCGCAGCCAGGTTGCAGGAGGCGGAGCAGGTCCTGACGGCGACTGTGCAGCTGGAGCAAGAGCTGGTCGTCGGTGTGGCCGAGCCGCGCTACGTGCGCCAGGTGTGCGAAACGCGGCGGGCGCTGGCTGGTCTCTTCTTGTCGACTCGTCGCCGTCCCGAGGCGGTCGCGCAGGCTCGCGAAGTGATCGAGTTGCTGGAGCGGCAGCTCGCGACGATGCCGCCCGGGGTGCTGCCGCCGCGTTTGCTTGCCTTCGCCGATCATCGCTCGTTGCGACCGTTCGAGGACTTGCTGGAACGTCTCGCCGACAGCTCGCTGTTGCAGCGGCTGCGGGCGTTGCGCGATCGCTTGCCGAGCGAACGTCGACGCTGACCCTGCTCGGTCAGGCCAAGATCGCGCGCGCGACTTTGCCTTCGACGTCGGTGAGTCGGAAGTCCCGGCCGGCGTGGCGGAACGTCAACCGTTCGTGGTCGAGCCCGAGCAAGTGCAGGATCGTCGCGTGCAGATCGTGCACGTGCATCTTCTGCTCGACGGCGTAGTAGCCGTAGTCGTCGGTGGCGCCGTAGGCGAAGCCAGAACGCACGCCGCCGCCAGCCAAGAAATGGGTGAACGCGTGCGGGTTGTGGTCGCGCCCGGTGCCGCCTTCACTGGTCGGCGTGCGGCCGAATTCGCCACCCCACCAGACCAGCGTGTCTTCGAGCAATCCACGTTGCTGCAGATCGGTCAGCAGGCCCGCGATCGGCAAGTCGACTTCGCGCGCGTTCTTGCGATGGTCGGGTTCGAGGTTGTTGTGTTGGTCCCACTTGTAGCTGTGCGAGCATTGCACGAAGCGCACGCCGGCTTCGAGCAGCCGCCGCGCCATCAGACATTGGCGACCGAAGTTGGCGGTCTTGTCGTCGTCGAGGCCGTAGAGACGCTTGGTCGGTTCGGTCTCGTTGGCGAGGTCGAGCACGGCGGGCGCTTCCATCTGCATGCGGAACGCGAGTTCGAACGACTGGATGCGCGCATCGAGCACGTTGTCGCCGGGCCGCGCCGCCATGTGTTCGGCATTGAGCTGCTGCACCAGGTCGAGCTGCGCGCGTTGCTGCGCGCGCGGCAGTTCGCCGTGCAAGTGCCGCACCGCTGCCTGATCGCTCGGCACGCTGGCGTTACCGAGCGGCGTGCCCTGGTAGACCGCGGGCAAGAACGCCGAGCTCCAGTTGTTGACGCCGCCGTGGCCGAGGGTCGGGCAGATGGTGACGAAGCCGGGCAGGTTTTGGTTCTCGCTGCCGAGACCGTAGATCGCCCAGCTGCCGATCGACGGCCGCACGAACGTGTCGCTGCCGGTGTGGATCTTTAGCAAGGCACCGCCGTGCGCGTCGTTGCTGCCGTGCAGGCCCTTCAAGAAACAGATCTGGTCGGCGCAGCGGGCGATGTGCGGGAACAACTCGCTGATCCAGTGTCCTGACTGGCCGTACTGCGCGAAACGAAACGGCGATCCCATCAGGTTGCCGGTCTCAGCGAACGTGACCCGCGGCTTTGGAAACGGCAACGGCTTGCCGTGGTCGCGCTGCAACAGCGGCTTGTAGTCGAAGGTGTCCATGTGCGACGGGCCGCCGTGCATGAACAAGAACACGACGCGCTTGGCGCGCGGGGCAAAGTGCGGTTGCCGCGGCAGGGTGTCGTGCAGACGCGCGAGGTCGCCGAGCGCCAAGGCGCCAAACCCGCAAGCGGACTGCTGCAACAAGGCGCGGCGGGACAGCGGCGGCCTTTCGGGATGCTGGTGGTCGTTCATGCTGGCCTCAGTCGACGTAGACGAATTCGTTGCTGGCAAACAGGGCTTGGGCGAGACCGACGAACGCTTCGTCGGCGAGGCCGGTCGCCCGCATGGTGGTGAGCCACAGCTGGGCAGCGTCGCGTTCGCGCGGCGAGGGCGCCCGCACGAGCGCTTCTTGCCACAAGAAGGTGATGCGGTCGGCATCGTTGGCGGCAGCGGCCAGCGCGCGCGCGGCGAAGGCTTTGCTCTGTTGGCGAACCATCGGCGCGTTCAGCAGCCACAGCGCTTGCGTCGCCACGGCGGTCTGCGGTCGTTGCTCAAGATGCACACTGGGGTCGGCGTAGTCGAACGCCGCGAACAGATCGAACATCGCGTTGCGAATGATCGGCAGGTAGAGCGAACGGCGCGTGGCGTCGTAGCGGGCGGCGTCGCCCGACTGGTCGTTGGTGACGTAGCCGCGATCCTCAGTCGAGAGTAGCGAGCCGCCAAGCGATCGATCGAGCGAGCCGGCGACCGCCAGCATCGCGTCGCGGATCGATTCGGCTTGCAGGCGTTGGCGTTGTTGGTGGCTGAGCAAGCGGTTCTCGGGGTCGTGCAGCGTGGCCTCGTCGCTGCCGCCGCACGTCTGTTGCCACGTTCGCGACAACAGCAGGGCTCGCCACAAGTGCTTCTGCGACCAGCCGTGCGCGCGCAGGTCGGCGGCGAGCCAATCGAGCAAGGCGCTGTGGGTTGGCACATCGCCGCGGCGGCCAAAGTTCGACGGCGAGCGCACGAGGCCTTGGCCGAACGCACGTTGCCAGAGACGGTTCGCTTGCACCCGCGCCGCCAACGCTTGCTCAGGCAGGAACAGCCAGCGGGCGAATTCGAGGCGGCCACTGCGATCGCTCGGCATCGTCGGTGGCGGCACGAACGACGCGAACACCGACAGCACCGCGCGCGGGGTGGTCACAGCCGCGAGCGTCAAGTGGTTGCCGCGGAAGTGCACCGGCAGATCCTTCACGGCGTCTTCGGCGACGCACATCGCCGTCGGGGCCCTTGGCGGCACCGCGCTCTTCGTTGCATCGAGGGCGGCCGTGAGTTGCTGCAGCTCGGCGAGTGTGGTCGCGGGCAGGTAGGGCCGCAGGGCGTCGTTGGCGAGAGCCAACAGGCCACCGTGGTCGAACAGCAACGCGCGCGCGGCTTCGAGCAACGGTTCGTCGAGCCGGATCGGGGTGTCCTTCTTCTCCTTCTGCTCATTCGCTTGGTTCTTCGCCGCGGCCGCCGCCGCCGCGGTGGCGAAGAAGGTCTGCAAGCGGGCGGCGAGTTCGCGGGCGTTGGTCGGCGGCATGCCACCGAGCAGGATCGCGGCGAGCCCACCCTTGCCTTGTTGCGCGGCGGCTCGCGCTACGAACCCGGCGTCGCCGTCCGCCGTGAGATCTCGCCAGAACGAGAGCACCGGATGGGCCGTGCGCACGGCCAGCGCCGTCGCCGCCTGATGCACGACGTTCGGCAGCAGGTTGCCGTGGTCTTCGCCCGCTGGCGTCAGCAGCAACGCATCGAGGTGCGGCACGTGCTGGCTGTCACTGACGAGGCGCAGGGAACGGCTGCCCGCGGCAAGTTCGAGCGTGCTCGCTTCGTGCCATTGCTGGTGCTGCGGCTGCCAACCGCCGGTCGTGGCGACCAGCACGGGTTGCAGCGCTAGCACGCCATCCACCGCGACGCGCATGGGCCGCGACTGCTCGGCGGCGTAGCGCACCGCCAAGCGGTAGCGGCCGGTGCGGGCCACGGCGAGCGTCCACTCAGCAAACTGTTCGCCGCCCATGTGCGTGTGCAGCACGACGGTGTCGGCATCACCCCAATGTTTGCCATCGGCGTGCAGGCTGGTGGCGGTTGCCTGTTCGGCTTCTACGAAGTAGCTCTTCGCCAACAGCTCGCTGCCCGCGAGCAGGTAGCTGCCCGCGTCGGCGACCAGGGTGCGTCGCTGCGTCTCCACAGCCGTGGCCGTCGCGTGTTCGAGCGCTGAAGCGGCCTCGTCACGCGCCTTCTCTGCAGTCTTGCGGGCCGCAATGGCGGCGTCGGTCGCCAGCTCGCGGTCAAACCACGTCGACACGTGGCCGAGTTCGCGGAACGTCTTCGTGCTGCGGAAGACGCCGGCCAGCGCGTAGTAGTCGCGCTGCGAGATCGGATCGAACTTGTGGTCGTGGCAGCGCGCGCAGCCGATCGTCAGACCGAGCACGGTGCGGCCGATCAGGTCGATCTGTTCGTCGATGGTGTCGAGCACCAACTTCTCCTTGTCCTGTTCGGCGAGCATGCGCGGGCCGAGCGCCAAGAAGCCGGTCGCCAAATGGCCGTCGAGTGCGATCTGCGGATCGTCCACCATCAAGTCGCCGGCCAGCTGCATCTGCACAAACCGGTCGTACGGCAGGTCCTGGTTGTGCGCAGCCACCACCCAGTCGCGGTAGCGGAAGGCGTTGGCGAACGCGAGGTTTTCGTCGAGGCCGTTGCTGTCGCTGTAGCGGGCAAGGTCGAGCCAATGACGCGCTTGGTGTTCGCCGTAGTGCGGCGAGGCCAGCAGGCGATCGACGACGTTGGCAAACGCACTCTCACTGGCATCGGCGAGGAAGGTCGCGACCTCGGTTGGCGTCGGTGGCAAGCCGGTCAAGACGAAGGTGGCGCGGCGGATCAGCGTGCGTTGATCGGCGATGGCATTGCCGGGCAGACCAGCCGCTTGCAGGCCTTGCCCGACGAAGCGATCGATGGCGCCGCCGTTCCATTGCACGGCCTGGACCGTCGGTGGTTCTTGCACCGTCAGCGGTGTGAAGGCCCAATCGACGGCGGGCTGCGTTTGCGCGCCCACTGGCAAGGCGAGTGACAGCAAGGCGAGTGACAGTCGTCTACTTGTCATGTGGGCTCTTCGGCAGCAGATCTAAGAACTCCGGACGCTCGAACAATGCCAACAAAGGCGGTGTGCGCGCTACTTGTTGTTTGGTGATCCCGGCGGCGATCGCGTCCGCAAAGTAGGTGCGCGCGACCGCTGCCTGGCCGTCTCGATCGTGCATGTCGCACAACCGCAGCAGCATGGTGCCGAGCAGCAGACGCCCACGTGGCGAGGCGGCACCGGCCCGCCGCACGGTCGGCAGCGCCTGCTCCCACACGGCGATGGCGCGCTCGGGTTGCTGCAGCGAGAGATGCATGCCACCGCGATTGATCGCGATGAAGGCGAACAACGACAAGCGCTCGGCGTCGTCCGGGGCAGCCGCCAAGTGGGCCTCGGCGCGGGTGGCGGCCTGCTCGATCCACTGCGTGCCTTGCTGGTCGTCGTTAGCGCGCAGGGCGAGGTCGCCCGCGGTGGCCAGGGTCTCGATCAGGTTGCGTTCGGCGGTTGGGCCAGTCGCGGTCGCCGCGAGTTCGAGGCAGCGTCGCATCAGCGGCTGCGCCGTCGCCAGATCGTGGGCGTTGGCATGCAGCATCGCGTGGTTGTGCAGGATGGCGGCGAGGTTGGCGGTGGTCTGCGGGTCGTCCGGTCGCGCGTTCTGCAGGGTCGTGAACATGGTCGCCGCGGTCGTGAAATCAGTTGCGGCCTGCTCGATCTGTCCTGCTTGGGCGCGCCAGCCCGCGCGGTCGGCGTGGGCCAAGGCCAAGGTGCGGTGGAACTCACCGTCGTCCGGAGCTGCGGCAACCAACGTCTGCAGCAACTGGATTGCGCGGTCGTGGTCGGCACCACCGGCCTCTGCTTCGGCTAGTTGCATGCGGTTGGCGGCGCGCGAGCCGAGCAGGCGGGCAAGACGCGCGCGCCAGTGCGGGTAGTCCGGTTCGCTGGCGGCCAGACTCTCGTACGCCCCACAGGCGCGGTCGAGGAACGGGGCCGCCGCCGCCCAGTCGCGGCGTTGGTGGTGGATCAGCGCCAAGCGCTCGAGCAAACCGGCGCGGGCTTCGTTGACGACGTTCGCGTCCGAGCTGGGGTCCGCGATCGAATCGAGACTGTGCAGTGCTTGCACAAAACACGCCGCCGCCTCACTGCTGCGACCGCTGCGAGCCAGCGTGACGCCACGCGCATCGGCGACCGCTGCCCAGTGCCGCGCCCGCGTCACCGGCCCGAGTGCCGTCGCGTGGGCGGTCGAAGTCGGCGCCAACATGGCATCCAGTTGCTGCAAGCACGCCTCGGCTTCGTCGCTGCGCTGCAAACGGGCGAGCAGCTTGGCATGCACGAGCTTGGCTGTAACCGCGGCTTCGACGAGGGGGGCGGTCGGGGTGATGGTCGTCAGCGCCAGCAGGTGGGCACACGCCGAGGCCTGCAATGGCTCGGCGAGTTCGGGGCGGTCGCGGCGGCCGTGCAGAATCGCCAACTGCTCTTCGGCATGGGCGAGGTCGCCGCGTAGCTGCACGCTGCGCGGTGAAGTCGGCCACACTGGGTTCAGCGTGGCGATCGCGGCTTCGAGCAACGGCTGCGCCTGATCGATGCGTCCGAGTTGCAGCTGCAGTTCGCCGAGTCGCGCTTGTGCACGCGCGCGATCTTCGCGCACTGGCTGACTCTGCCCGGCCGTGGTCGCCACCAATCGTTCGAAGATGCCGATGGCATCTTGCAGCAGTTCGCGGCGCAGGCGTGCCGTGCGCGGGATCTGGGCCAAGCGTGTCTGCACGGTGCGGGTGAGCATGCGTTCGACGGCATCGAGTGCATGCTGCAGGTTCGCCTCCGCTGTGGCGCGTTGCGTGTCGGTGTCGGCAAGCGCGCTGCGAATGGCGACATTGGCCTGATGCTGTTGCACCGCGAAGGCCAGCGGTGCTGGCACCAGCACGAACGCCAAGACGGCGGCGGTGGCCGCGCGCGCCGGGTTGCGTTTGGCCCAGCGTCGGCTGCGCAGCCACAGCGAAGCGCGGCGGGCGCGCACGTCGCGATGTTCGAGCAGGGCTTGCAAGTCCTCGGCGAAGGCGGCGGCGGTTGCATACCGCCGCGCCGGGTCGGCATCCATCGCCATCAAGCACACCGCTTCGGCATCGGGACTCAGGGCACCGCCATGTTGGCTCGGCGGTCGCACGTGGCCGGCGAGAATGCGTTCGCGCGTGCCGGTGCTGCCGTCCCCGTGCGGCAAGGTCAGCGTCAACAGTTCGTACATCGTGACGCCCAGTTGGTAGACGTCGGTGCGCGCATCAATCTGCGCGACAAGGCCGCGCACTTGCTCCGGCGCCATGTACGGCAGCGAACCAAAGGTCGTTCCCGAGCGCGTCAGCCGTTGTTCGCCAGCGGCGGTGGCCAGGCCAAAGTCGATCAACCGCAGGCGCCCGGTGGTCGTCAGCAGCAGGTTCGATGGTTTGACGTCGCGGTGCAGGACGCCCTGCGTGTGCGCGTGCTGCAACGCCGCCGCCGCTTGCATCAGCAGCTGGCAAACGACGCGTTCCCACGGGCCTGCCAGCTCGGCGGCCTCGGCGATGGCCGTGTCGTCGTCCTTCTTGGTGAGCGCTCGCTGCATCGCGGCGTGCAGCGCCACGCCGTCGAGCTCGGCAGGCGGTGTGCCGGTCAGTTCGACCAGCAGCTCGCCGAGGCTGGCGCCGTGCACGCGTTCCATTGCATAGAACGGAATGCCTTCGGCTTCGCCGCCGAGCAGAATCGGCACGATGCCAGGGTGCTGCAGGCGCGCGATGGCGAGCACTTCGCGGCGGAAGCGTTCGCGCGCGCCGGGAAAAAACAGCAACTCCGGGTGCACGAGCTTGAGGGCCACCTGTCGCTGCAGGCTGACTTGTTCGGCGAGGTAGACGACGCCCATGCCGCCGCGTCCGATCGGCCGCAGCAACCGAAAGTCGCCGAGGCGTTCGGGCATTGGCTGGGTGCGCGGTCCGCTCTGCAGGATGCCGAGCGCCGACAGGTTGTCGAGGCGTTCGCGCAAGGTCGCCGCCTGCTCGGGATGGCGCGCCAGCAGTGCTTGCATCGCAGCTTGGCCTTCTCCTTCGAGAGCCAGAATGCACTGTTCCAGCAAGGAGTCGAGCGACGGCGACGTGGCGTCGGGCATGGACGGAACGAGAACGGGATGGTCGGCGGGGCGGGTCGCCACGATACTGCGCGCAGAAGTCCGTGGGTTACCCAGTGAACAAGAACGTTGTCGTCGTCGTCGCTCTGCTTGCTCTGTTGGCGTGTTGCTCCTCACCGCCGACCCATGCGCTTGCTGGGTTCGATGCGATGGGTGGCTGGCGTCTGTTGGCGACCCCCAACCGAGCGAGCTTGCGCGGCCTCGCCGTCGTCGATGCGAACACCGCCTGGGTCTCTGGCCATGCGGGCGCGATCTGGCGCACGATCGATGGCGGCGCGACGTGGACCGAGGTGGCACCTCCGGACACCAGTGCCTGCGACTTCCGCGATGTGCACGCGTTCGATGCGAACGTGGCGTTGGCGATGGTGGCTGGCACGCCAGCGCGCGTCTATCGCACCGCCGATGGCGGCGGCCAGTGGCAACTCGTGCATGCCGATGCGCGCGAGCAGGCCTTCTTCGATGCGTTGGCGTTCGCTGGCGGCACCGGGCTGCTGTTTGGCGATCCACTCGACGGCGCCTTCTGTCTGTGGACGAGTCGCGATGCGGGCCTGACCTGGATGCCGGTGCCGCGCGAGCAAGTGCCAATGCCGCTGGTTGGCGAAGCGGCCTTCGCGGCGAGTGGCACGTGCGTGGCCGTCACTGGCGAACCGGGCGCCGAACAGTTCTGGATCGCCACCGGCGGTGGCGAGCGCGCGCGG
This sequence comes from Planctomycetota bacterium, assembly GCA_947444055.1. Lineage (GTDB taxonomy): Bacteria > Planctomycetota > UBA1135 > UBA1135 > UBA2386 > UBA2386. Next base: position 6,264 of record CANEYR010000091.1, on the reverse strand, counting down.
TTGCTGCGTAGCGGCGCCGATGGCTGGACCACGCAAGACGTGCCGCTGCGAACGGGCAGTGCTTCGCGCGGTGGGTTTGGGCTCGCGGTCCGTGGCCAACAGGTCGTGCTGGTTGGTGGTGACTACGCCGAACCGCGCGCCAGTGCCGCGACCGCGGCGCGCAGCGACGATGCTGGCAGCACGTGGACCGCCGCCGCAGGTGGAGCGGGCGGCTTTCGTTCGGCGGCCGTGTGGCTCGACGACACCCGCGTGCTGGCGGTGGGTTCGCACGGCACTAGCCTGTCGCTCGATGCGGGGCGAACGTGGACGAATGTCGACCCGACGGGGTTTCACTGTGTCGCCCGCGGCGCTGACGGCAGCGTGTGGGCCTGCGGCAGCGACGGCCGCGTCGCGCGTTGGCGCGACTGAGTGATCTCGACTGCGGAAGACTGATGAACGCCTGCGCCGTGCGACCTACGCTGGGTGCCGAATGCTTCGCCATGCTGTCGCTGTGTGGGTTCTCGTTCTGCCTGTCTGTGCACAAGCCGCCGCGCCCACGTTCCAACCTTCGCGACTGTTCTCCGACCACATGGTGCTGCCGGCGAAGACCGTGGTGCCGATCACCGGTCGCGCCGCACCGCTGGCGTCCGTGTCCGTCAGCGGATCGTGGCAGGGCACCGCGACAGCCAAGGCGGATGCCGCGGGTCGCTGGCGTTGTGATCTCAAGACGCCCGAGTCCGGCGGGCCGTTCGAACTGACGCTGCGTTGTGGCGAGGACGTGCGCACGGTTGCGGACGTCTTGGTCGGCGATGTGTGGCTGGCGTCAGGCCAGTCGAACATGGAGATGCAGCTTGGCAAGGCCGGTTGGAGCGAGGGCGTGCGCGACCACGAACGGGAAGTGGCTTTGGCGACGCATGCTCAGCTGCGCGTGTTCACGGTCAAGCGCCGCGCCGAAGACCAACCAACCGACCAACTCGAGGGCGAGTGGGTGGTGTGTTCGCCCGCGACGGCAGCGGCGTTTTCGGCAACGGCCTACTTCTTCGCGCGCGACCTGTTGGCAGCCGGGCATCAACCGCTCGGCGTGGTCGTCAGCGCCTGGGGTGGCACCGTCGCCGAGGCGTGGACGAGCGAGGGCGCGTTGGCGGCGTTTCCTGAGTTTGACCAAGCACTCGCCCCTCGGCGTGCGGGCGCAGGCGCTGGCGGCGCCAACCCGGCGACGCGGCTGGAGCGGTTCTGGCAGGCGGTGGCGTCATCGCCGTTCGCACCCGACCCGGTCGCGACCAGCATGCCAGACCTTTGGTCGCGCGGCGACTTGGCCGACTTCGATGGCGTGGTCAGCTACGAACGCGACGTGCAGTTGACGGCCGCGGTGCGCGGGCGCGCCTGTTGGCTCGAGCTCGGCGCGATCGACGACATGGACACGGTGTGGTGGAACGGCGAACGCTTGGATGGCCACGAGCAGGAGGGGGCCTGGGCGACGCCGCGCCGCTACCGCGTGCCTGCCGAACGTACCGCGGCAGCGACGGCGACGTTGCGTGTGCGCGTCGTCGACACCGGCGGCGAAGGTGGGTTCACGGGTCGTGCCGACGAACTGCGTTTGGTCGCGGTCGACGAGCCAGCGGCCGCGATCCCGCTGGCGGGCGTGTGGCAACGCCGCGTGCAGTGCAAGTTGACGGACCTGCCGCTGTGGCCAGCTGGCGGCTCGCCGAACCGTCCGGCGGTGTTGTGGAACGGCATGATCGCGCCGTTGCTGCCGTTCCCGTTCACAGGCGCCATCTGGTACCAAGGGGAATCGAATCGGGCGCGGCCCGAACAGTACGCACGGCTGTTCCCCGCGATGATCCGCGATTGGCGGCGTGCCTTTGCCCGCGAGCTGCCGTTCTACTTCGTGCAGATCGCGCCCTTTCAGTACGAGGACGAAGACAAGGGCAGTGCCCACAAGACGCCGCTGCTGCGCGAAGCCCAGGCGGCGGCGCTGTCGTTGCCCGCGACCGGCATGGTGGTCACGCTCGATTGCGGCGATGCCAAGGACATTCATCCGACCTACAAGCAGCCGGTCGGACGCCGACTGGCGGCGCTGGCGCATTCGCGCCATTACGGGGCTGCCGTCACCTGCACTGGACCGGTGTTTGCGCGTGCGGTGGGTGAGGACGGGTTGGTGCGGTTGTCGTTCACGGCTGTGGCCGGCGGCATGCAGATGGTGAACGGCGGGGCCGGGTTCGAACTCGCGGGTGCCGACGGGAGGTTCGTCGCGGCGACCGCACGCCTCGATGGCACCAGCGTCGTCGTGCAGGCCGAGGGCATCGCGGCAGCGGCGTTCGTGCGCTACGCCTGGGCCGCGGTGCCGCGCTGGTCGTTGCTGAACGGCGATGGCTTCCCGACGCCGCCGTTCCGCGCGGCAATTGAATGAGCGGCTGGCTGTGTGCTTCCACCAAAGTCTGCTAGTGTGCGCCGCCCGTCTATGGACGAAGTCGCCCTGCATGCCTCTTTCGCGACCGCCACTGTTGGCGGTGCGGCCCCTCTACCCGGTGAATTGCATGTATGGGCGGTGCCCTTGCATGGCGATCCCGAGCGCTTAGGCGCTTCGTTGTCAGCACCCGAGCGGCAACGCTTGCAGCGGTTCCACTTCGCGGACCATCGACGCCGCTACCAGATCGGCCACGGCGCGCTGCGCACCATCCTCGGCGGCTACATGGCGATCGACGCCGCGGCGGTCGAGTTTCGCCAAGGGCCGCGCGGCAAGCCTTATGTCGCCGGTCCTGGCGTCACGGACAACGGGCCCTACTTCAATCTCTCGCACAGCGGCAAGCTGGCGCTGATCGGGATCTCGGCCACGGAGCTCGGACTCGATGTCGAGAAGGTGCGCCATCTCGAAAGCCTTACCGAGATCGCCCGCAAACACTTCTCGCCGAGTGAATTCGAAGCACTCGACGCGCTGACTGGTGACGCGCGCGAGTTGGCGTTCTATCGCTGCTGGACGCGCAAGGAGGCCTACATCAAGGCGATCGGCGAAGGGCTGTCGATGCCGCTCGACACCTTCGATGTCAGCCTCGGCGAAGACCCCGAGTTTGTGGCCTGCCGCGACGGCCGCGAAGACCCGGCCAACTGGTCCATGCTCGACGTGTCGCCGGGGCCGGAGTTCGTCGGCGCCGTGGCGATGCGTGCCAAGCACGTCACGGTGCGGCGGTTTCGCCTCGCCGATTCCTGACCAGACGCCTGACAGACGCCTAGCCGCCGCCTGATCACCGCCTTGTCACCTACTACTTCGCCCGCACCTTCACCGTCTCGCCGACGGCGGTGAGCATCGAGCGCAGCGTGTCGTAATCCGGGTGCCGCATGCGCACATAGGCGTTCGCCATGTAACCGCCTTCGACGCCTTGGGTCGCCGTGCCGGCTGGTGGCAGGTGCGAGTCGATGATCCACTCGCCAAAGCGCTTCTGCATCGGCTCGACGCCGTCGTAGTGCGAGATGACGCCGTCCTTGTCCGGTCGCAGGGCCACCATGCCAGCCGAGTACTTGCGCGAGGTTTGGAACGGCACCTGCTCGTGCACGATGGCGTGCGCCCACGCCGCGTACAGATCGATCTCGTTGGCGGCGCAGTAGAGATCCCACACGCCGACGCCCGGTGGCCGGCAACCGATCTCGGAGAACTTCAGGCCCTTGGGCCCGGCAAACCACTCCATGTGGGTTGGCGACGTCCAGATGCCGAGCGCGCCGATGACCTTCTGGCCCATCGCGCGCACGTCCTTGTAGTGCTCACTCTCGATGCGGTTGGTGCAGATGATTTGCGGCGAGATCCAGCGCGTGCGCATCGCTTCGAGCACGTTGGGGAAGTAGTGGCAGGCGAAGTCGAGCACCGGTTTGCCGCACACCGACAGCGTGTCGTAGAAGCCTTCGTGGCCTTCGAGGAACTCTTCGATCGCGACCGTGCGACCTTGCGCGACGCGCAGCGTGTCGCAGGCGGCGCGCAGTTCGGTTTCGTTGTGCACCTTGCTGGTGCCCGAGGCGCCAGCGCCATCGAGCGGCTTCAAGATCAGCGGGTAGCCATTGGTCTTGGCAAACGCCTCGGCATCCACCAGCGAGGTCACGCGCGCACTCGCCGCACAGGCGACGCCGCCGGCGCGCGCCGCCTCCTTCATCGCGGGCTTGTCGCGGCACAGCCACGCCGTCTTCGACGTCGTGCCATAGATCTTCAATTGCTCGCGAACATGGGCTGCCGCCATGACGTGGGCCTCGACCGTCGCTTCGAGTCGATCGACGCGCGCCTTCAGCGCCAGGCGCTTCACGGCCTCGGCGAGGGCATGCTCGTCGACGACCGAACGCACCCGCTCGAATTGGAACAGCCCTTCGCGCAGATCGTTCGGCAGCGCCTCGGGCGGCCGTTCACTGATCGCGGAGATGCGCGCGCCGGTGCTGAGCAGGCCGCGCAGAAACTCACGTTGGTTCTTGGGGAAAGCGGGTTCGACGAAGACGACGTGCATGGTGGTTCTAAGGGGAGCTACAGACCGAGCAGGGAACGGTAGAGGGCGACGTATTCCGGACCTTGGCGTTCCCACGAGAAGTCCATGCGCATGCCGTTCTGGACCAACTGCTGCCAGCCGCGTTGGTCGCGCCAATTGCGCAGCGCCCAGTCGATGGTGCCGGCCAACGCCTGGCTGCTGTAGTCATCGAACAGGAAGCCAGTGCCGGTCTGCGTACTCGGATCCCACGGCGAGACGGTGTCGGCCAGGCCGCCGGTGCGGCGCACGATCGGCGGCGTGCCGTAGCGCAGGCTGTACATCTGGTTGAGCCCACAAGGCTCGAAGCGACTCGGCATCAAGAACACATCGCTGCCGGCTTCGATCCAGTGCGCCAGGTCTTCTTGAAAGCCGCGAAACAGACTCACTTTTTGTGGCCAGGTGTCGCGCAGCCACTGGAAGTACTTCTCGTGCTTTTCCTCGCCCGAGCCGAGCACGCACAAGCGCATGTCTTCCCGCTGCAGGAAAATTGGAATGGAGTCGGCGAACAGCTCGAAACCCTTCTGCGCGGTCAGCCGCGAGACGACGCCGAACACCGGCGCCCGTGGGTCGTGCGGCAATTGGAAGCGCTGCAGCATCGCCGCCTTCATCTTCGCCTTGCCCGCCAAGTCATCGGCCGTGAAGTGGTGCGGAATGCGCGGGTCGTCGCCGGGGTTCCATTCGCCGTAGTCGACGCCGTTGACGATGCCGAGCAGATCGGCACTGCGCGAGCGCAGCAGTTCATCCATGCCCATGCCGTACTCGGCCGTCTGGATCTCCTTCGCATACGTGCGCGACACCGTGGTCAGGCGGTTGGCGTGCAGCACGCCGGTCTTGAGGAACGACAACTTGCCGTCGCGCAGGTCGCCGTGGTGGCAATGCGCGCGCTGGTCACCAAGTCCCAGCACATCGAGCTGGCTGTCGGGGAAGAAACCCTGGTAGCCGATGTTGTGGATCGTCAGCACCGTCTTGGTCGCGACAAACAGCTTGTCCCACGAGTAGACGGTGCGCAGGTAGAGCGGCAGCAGGCCGGTGTGCCAGTCATTGCAGTGCACGATGTCTGGCGACCACTGCAGGCGTTGGCAGGTCTCGAGCACCGCGCGGCTCAGCAGGCCAAAGCGCAGCGCTTCATCGCCGTCCTCGGTGTAGATGTCGGCGCGGTCGTAGAGCTCCTTGCAGTCGATGAAGTAGACGGGAACGTCACTCTGCGGCAACGGGGCTACGCGGATCGAGAAGCGGATCGTGCGTTGGGGGAAGCGCACATCGATGTTCTGGGCACCGGTGAGCGGGGTGGTCTTCAGGCCGCTCTTCTGGATGCGTTGGTAGAACGGCAAGAACAGGCGCACGTCGTGGCCGCCGCCGTCCGGGGCCTTCCTGCCGAGCCATCGGCCAAGGCCGAGTAGGACGTCAGCGAGGCCGCCAGTTTTGGCGAAGGGAGCGATTTCGGACGCGCAGAGGGCGAGGCGCAGCGAACGCATGGAGGCGGGATGTTGGCACGGAGTCGCGGTGCGTGCGAGCGCAAAGGTTGGTTGGTGTGGGGGCGGGGTGCGATCTGACCGGGAGCGGAGCCTTCACGCGGTCGCTGGCAGGTCGTGCACGGACAGCTTGCCGTGCCGTCGCCAGCCGATCGTCAGCAGCCATGTGCGCGCTGCCGTGACGGGCCGCTGCATCGCTGCGATGCCGCGGACGGTGAAGGTCTCGCGGAACCCATCAAACCACGGCGCCGACGTGAACGTGTCGATGGCCTGGGGCACAGCGACCTCGAGGCCTTCGGCCGCGTGCTTCTTGC
>CANEYR010000090.1 GCA_947444055.1 Planctomycetota bacterium | reverse complement strand
TGCAGGCGGCGGCAGCGGCGAAGTGAGCGGCGCTACAGCCCGATCACGCCGTGGCAGGCGTTACTGGCGGTGAGACCGAGCGCGTTCAGGCCAGGATCGAGCGGCAGGACCTGGGTGTAGAACGAGGCTCCGGGCACCGGCGGGATCGTCCAGCTCCAGGTCGCGGCGCCGAGCACGTTCACGATGCCTTGGATGTCGTCGATGCTCGCGCGCAGGGAGCACGTGGGGGCGCCGAGGAAGCCGAGGTCGATCGGCAACGGCGTGCTGGAATAGCTGGTGTTGGAGAGTCCGAGCACAAGCAGCGCCGGGCCGGTCCACGGCAGGTTCGTGATGTGCGCGGTGAAGGTGGAACCGACGCGCGGCAGCGACGTGCCTTGGGCGGCGAGGTTCGGGATGCCGCGACTGCCAACGCAGCCGGTGCCGAACGAAGTGAACGACGCGACGGGGCCGAGATCGAACTCCCACGTGTCGGCCAGGTAGCCGCCGCCGTTGTAGCCGCCGAACAGAACGCAGACGCTGCGCACCGGATCGAAGGCGAAGGCCGCCTGATTTCGTAAGGAGGGCTCGATCGGCGTCGTCAGTCGAGTCAGCACACCATTCGAAATGGACCAAGTGTGGTTCGGGAGGTTCGAGTTGGGGCCGTTGTTGTAGTCGCCGTCGAACATCACAATGCGTTGGCGCAGGGTGTCCGTGGCCATGGCGCCCGCAGATGCCGGTGCGACCAGCGGCAATCGCTGGTTCCATCCGAAGCCATTCCATTCGTACCAACGGGTCACGGGGACCTGCACGTAGACCCCGCCCAAGAGCACGTACGTAGCGGCGCTGGCGGCCAGCAGGATCTTCTGGCTGACGGGGTCAAACGCGAGGCTGAGCCGATCCTGAGGCGGATAGATGTTCGCGTTGGAAGTGACCGACACTTGCTGCCAGCTCGAAGTGCTCCATCGCCAAGTGACCATGGCGTTGTTCAGGTTGCCAACCGCGATCAATTGCTGGCGCAGCGGATCGAAGGCGATGTCCTCCAGGGTATAGCCACCCGTGCCACCACCTGCACCTTGCCAGCCTGTGCCGTCCCAGGCGTAGGTGCCTTGGTATGTCGCCAACAGCAACTGTCCTGACACCCCATCGACGGCCACGGGCCCGGAATGGGGGGCGCCGCCTCGCGCCGTCCATGCAACTCCGTCGTAGCTCCAGGTCTGCGCCGAAGGAACTCCGGCTACGTTCCCGACCAACACCATGTAGTTGCGAATCGGGTCGTAGCACATGTGCGGGGAATACATCGTGGGCGGGCCGCCTGCCGCGGTCCGATCCACCCAACCCTGCGCAACCAACGGAACCGCGAGAACGACGACCAACGCGAACTTCATGTGCATGGGGAGCTTCCTCATCAACACGCCGCAAAGCGTGCCGTGTTCCCAGCAGCCCGGCAATCCCCGTTCGTGCCATGGCCAACGAGCATGCACTCGCGCCACATACCCCGTGCTACTTCACAACGTGCTCTGCCACGCGGCGAGAGCCGTCGCCAATCCCTCGTCAAACCAACTCTTGAACCGCTTCCCCAGCTCGGCCTCGTCGTCTTCGTAGCTGATCAGCAAGTGCGAGAACGTCGTCGGGACCACGCCCACGGCGCGCGACGAACCCTGATCTTCTTCACGGCGGTAGAAGAGCATCGACGCCACCAACTGACCGGTGAACTCGCGCCCAACCCCGTGCAACGACACCATCACTTCGCAGCGCGTCGACGCCTTCAGCTGCAACAGCGCCCAGCGGTGAAAGAGTTGGGGATTGGCGAAGTAACCCAGGCGCTTGGCGCCTTGGCCGATCTGCCAATGGTTGAAGTTGGCGGCGGCCTCGTCATCGTTCTTGGCGCGGTATTGGGTGTCGTCATTGGCGCCAACCCGGATCGACGCGTCGATGGTCGCCAGCCGATGGCCCAAATCCGCAAGCGCAGCGGTTGCTCTGGTCGCGAGAACGTCGGCCATGGTCTTCGCCCGATTCCATTGCACACGCAGGTTGGCCTTGCGTGCCTGCAATCGCCGCTTGACGGACTCGATGACTTGCTCGACGGGCAAAGGTGACGTGACCGCCGGAGCGATGCCCAGGGCCCGCAAGAAGCCGGCTTCGATTGCCGTGGTGAACACCGAGACCAACGGCGCCAAATCGCCGAGATCGGCGGCGAGCAGAGCGGCGCGATACGACTCGTTGCGATCGCTGGTCATCACCAACGGGAACCAGTCGGCCTTGATCAACACGACCGAAGCAAGCAGGCGTGCCACCCGCCCATTGCCGTCTTCGTAGGGGTGAATCTGCGTGAAGCGATGATGCAACCAAGCTGCCGAGACCACTGGCGCCAAGCCTTGTTGCTCATGCTCCGCGTGCCAACGCAACAGCTGCTCCATTTCCGTCGGCACATGCAGCACCGGGCAGTACTCATGAAGGCGCCCGTCGGCGAGCAGCACGCTGTTCGGCGTCTCCTTGTAGCAGCCCTTCAAGAATGGCCGATCTTCGAACCATTGCTGGTCGCCCAGCTGGATCAGCTTCAGGGTAGTCGGCTGGCTCCTTGTCACCGCCGCGTGCAGCTCGTGGATCACGCTCGTCGTTAGCGGGCGTTTGCCCGACGCGATCGCGAACAGCGACTCCAACGCCGCTTCGGCGTCGCGCACCATCGCCACGATCACTTCTGGCTTCTGCCCAGCATCGTGTGGGATCAGTGCGGAGTGAATGCCTTGCTCGACCAGGGTGATGGTGACGCCGCGATCAAACTGGTAAAGGCGTTCGATGAGTCCCGTTTCAATGGCGACTTCCCGCCGCAGTCGCGTCTCAAACTCGCCGAGCAGACCATCCTTCGCCATCTGCTCGCGGCGTTCCCGCCACGCTCGAGCGAGGCTCGTCAGGTGGTCACCGCCCAGTTGGGAAGCCTTGGCAAGGCTGATGTCCGCGATGGGCGACCACTTGAGTTCGTAGTTGGGGGACATTGTCGGTTCCGGATCGCCTCGTGGCCCTGCCCACCTCAACTGCGGAAGTGCTTGCTGAGCTTGAGCCCCTGACCTTGGTAGTGCGAGCTCAGCCGCCGATCGCCGTAGACGACCTCCGGCAGCTCTTGCGTGCGGAAGAACTCAAGCTTGAAGAACACCTGCGCATCTTCGAGCAAGAACGGCACGTCGTGCGGTCGCACTTCCAACACCGCGCGCGTGCCTTGGTCGCCGCCAAAGCCGTTGTCGAAGAAGCCCGCGTAGTTCGTGCGCAACTCGCCGATGCCAACGTCATACGCCACCATCTCAGCGGCCAGGTGCTTGGGCACCCGCACCCGCTCCTTGCTCGCGAAGATGTAGAACTCCTCGGGCTCGACGATCAACTGCCCTTTCTTCGGCTCCGGGATCGGCTCGAAGAACTCATCGGCGTCGTGCGCGCCTTCATTCTGCATGTCGATGATGTTCGTGTAGCGGCGCGCGACGTAGCCGATGGCACCTTGGATATCGCGATCTTGGCGCAGCGCGACGCCCATCATCAAGCCACGTTCGAGCCGCAGCTTGTCGAGTGGGAAGGGCTCGCCACGATCGTCGTAGAGCAGCGCATGCTGACGATGTTCGGCGCGCAATTCGTCGTCGGTGAGCACGGCGTTGCCTTGCGAGAACCGGATCTGGCACAGCGACAGGCCCGTGCGCACTCGCACTGGAAAACTTCGCGGCACGATCTCTAAGAACATCGGCCCGGTGTAGCCGGGTGGCACGGTTTCAAACCGGCCGCAGCGATCGGCGAGCAACCGCGTAAACAGGTCGAGCCGCCCGGTCGACGACTTGGGATTGGCGCGGATCAGGTAGGGCAGCGGCTGCTCGATGCGTTCGAGCAAGGGGATGATGTAGCAATGGCCCTTCTCCAGCACGGCCCCATCGGTGAGGTCGAACGTGTACAGCGTCATCTCCTCCAGCCGGTCGGCGACGCGCACGTTCTCGGGCAAGAAGCCAGATCGCACCCGGTAGCCGCGCGTCGCCAGGCGCAAGTCGAGCGAACTCGGCTGGATTTGGGTCGGCGCGATCGCCGGCGTCGAGGCCAAGGCACCGCGCGCGATCAGGGCCTTGATCTGTTGGTAGACGAGAATGCCGTCAGTCATCGCGCGACAAGCTAGCGGGCGGCGGCGGGCATTTCCGCAGTCGGGCTGTGGGGGAGGTGGCTATGTGCGGAATTTTCTGCGATCCCCCATGCGGAATCGCTCGGCGGCGTCGCTGCTACGCACAGAGGTACCTGTGAACGAACTGAACCGACGTGACGTGATGCGTGCTGTTGCCACCGGTGCTGCCCTGGCGGGCGGTGCTACGGTGGCTCAGACTCCTGCGGTTTCGCGCCAACGCCCGACCCCGCGGCAATCGCGGCGCTCGCCTAAGCCGCGCGCCCTGCCAGGGGCCGAGAACGGCCTGTCGATCACGGCCACGGCGCACGTCGCCATGTGCCGCTCCTGGGTGCACCAGGTCTATCTGACGATCGAAGATGGCCCTTGCGGCTTCGTGACTCTGGATGTCCACGGCTTCACCTTGGCAGCGGCGGCCCAGGCCGCCAGGGTCCCCGTGTTCGTGCGCCATTGGGGCCACGATGCAGCCGCCGAACTGGGGCTTGGCAGCTTCGCTGGCGCCTTGCTGGCCTTCGACGGCAGTGATCTTGGCGGTAGCGCCGACCAACCGGAGAGCTGAGGAACCCACCATGACACTCGCAGCATTCCTGACTCTCAGTGGGACCACCGGCAACGTGCGCGGCTCGGCCCGGCAGAAGGGCCGCGAAGGCAAGATCTTCGTCACCGCGTTCGACCACACGATCCTCGCCGAACGGCAAGGACCGAGTCTGGTCGATCCACTCGGCATGCCGACCAGCAAGCGGCGGCACGGCGTCTTCATCATCACCAAACCGCTCGACCGCTCGACACCCTTTCTGCACAGGGCCCACTCACTGGGAGCCCCGTTCAGCAGCTTCGTGCTGGAGTGTTGGCGCATTCCACCCGCGGGTGGTGGGCCAAGTGGTGTGAATGAAGAGAACCACTGGACGGTGACGCTCGAAGGTGCGCGCATCGCCACCATTCGCACCCTGCTCGCCAACGTGCGCATCCCGCTCAATGCGCCGCTGCCAGAGCACGAAGAGGTCGAGTTCACCTACGACAAGATCCAGTTCAAGTGGCAGGCCCTGACGGGCAACGCCGGCGAGGTGTACCAGCAGACCAGCCCCAATTTGAACGCCGACTTCAGCAAGCAGAGTGTGGGCGCCGTGGTGGAACAAATGGTCGGCAACTGGGCGCAGAAATTCGGCGAGGAAGCCGGCAAGCAATTGGGTGACTTCCTGAAGAAGGAAGGCAAGAAGCTGCTGCAAGACGCAGCGAAGGGGAACTGAACATGGCACTCACTGCATACTTGGTCCTCAAAGTCGGTGGCGAACTCGTGAAGGGATCGTCTCGTTTCAAGGACCGCGAGGGTCAGATCCTCGTCATCGGGCTCTCCCACGAAGTTGGGTCAGAACGCGATCCTTCGGGTCAGCCAACGGGCAAGCCCAAGCACCGTTCCATGGTCATCCAAAAGGACATCGATCGCAGTTCGCCACTGCTGCACCAAGCGTTCGCCACCAACGTCAACTTCAGTGCGTGCGAGATCGAGTTCACGCGCTTCTCGCCGACTGGTGGCGGGCAGGAAATCCACGCGAAGATCGAGATGAAGGAAGCGCGCATCACATCCATTCGCAGCGTCATGCCCAATGCGATGAAACCCGAGAACGCGGCGATCCCGGAATACGAGGAAGTCACGATTGCCTACCGCGACATCGAGTGGAAGTGGCTGGGCAAAGACGTCGATGACTCCGACACAAACTACGAAGAGAAGGACGCCGACTTCTCCCAGGATGCGCCCTCTTGGGTCGAGGCGCTGCAAGCGAAGGTCGTGAAAGCGATGGAGGGTTCTGGCAAGACCGCGGGAACGGCGGCGGCCAAGGCGCTCAAGGACCTGATCCAGCCACCTCCGGAAGAGCCGCCCAAGTAGGCAACGGGGCGCAAGGGCCCGCTGCAGCCGACGAGCCCCGAGCGGCTCGCGGCTGAGCGGTCGCGGGGCGATACGGTGCGAGGCGAGGGGGTGCGAGGCGAGGGGGTGCGGGGCGAGGGGGTGCGGGGCTAGCGGGGGCGGGGGGGCGGGCGGCGGTTGCTGGCGGTCAGGACTGGGCGGGGGCGGGGTCGGCTTGGGCCTCTGCCGCTGCTGGACATGCTGACTGCATGTATTCCTCTAGCGAGAAGCTGTCGACGGCGATCGCTTCGCTGCGGGCGGCTTCGGCGGACTGCACTAGATCGTGTTCGGCGGCGGTCACGATGCCTTGCTCAAGGGCCTGCGTGAGCAACTGCTCCGGGCGGGCCTTCGGCAAACGACCGTGGCGCACGGCATCCTTCAACTTCTTCAGCACTGGCTCGGCTTCACTGCACAGCCGCATGGCGTGTTCGAGGCGGCCGAGCGCTTCCTTGGGGTCGGTCGGGATATGGATGCGGCCGGTCAGGCGATCGCGTTGCGCCGAGGGTTGCAGCAGCGTGCGGGCCACGCGTTGGCCCGTGGCGTCATCGGGGCCGCGGCCAAACGACGTCAGCTTGGCCCACAAGCTGCCGGGCCAGGCGAGCACGCGGCCGAGCAGCGGCAGACTGAGGTTCTGGTAGAGCCCTTCTCGCGCGACCTGCATTTTCAAGAACGCGTGCTCGACGGCCCAACGCACCAGCGGCAGGTCTTCCTTCGGCTGGCCTTCGGCGCCAAAGCGGCGCAGCGTGGCACTCGCCAAGAACATCCAGGAGAACCAGTCGGCGTAGCGGCCGGTGATCTTCTCCTTGCGCTTCAAGTCGCCGCCGTAGGCGCCCATCGCGACATCGGCCAAGAGCGCGAACTCCGCCGACGCCCAGTTGAGGCGACGCCAGTAGGGAGCCGTCGGGCCTTGCTTTGGTGCCCACGTCAACCAACCGCGCGAGAGGCCGAGCAGCGCCGTGCGCACGCCGTTGCGCACGACATGACCGACGTGTGGCCAGAAGGCGCGATCGAACGCCTTCGCATCGTTCTTGGCGATGGCATCGAGCTCCTTGAACGCGAACGGATGGCAGCGGATCGCGCCCTGGCCGAAGATCATCAGCGTGCGCGTCAGGATGTTGGCGCCTTCGACCGTGATGCAGATCGGCGTGCCGGCGTAGCCATGCGCGAGCAGATTGCGCGGACCCCGCGAGATCGCCGCCCCACCGAGCACGTCCATGCCGTCGTTGATGATCTGCCGCCACAGCTCGGTCGTGTTGTACTTCGCGATCGCGGTGACGACCGCGGGCTTCTGGCCGCCATCCAACGCGCCACAGACGTAGCGACGCGAGGCTTCCAGCAAGTAGGTGAAGCCGCCGATGCGCGCGAGCGGCTCCTCGATGCCTTCGAAGCGTCCGATCGGCAAGCCGAACTGCTGGCGCACCGCCGCATAGGCGCCCACGGCGCGCGCCACCATTTGCGCACCGCCAGTTGCCGTCGCCGGCAACGAGATGCCGCGACCGGCGGCCAGGCATTCCATCAACATCAACCAACCGCGGCCGGCACCTGCCGCCCCGCCGATGATCGCGTCCTCAAGCACCACGATCACATCGCGGCCGCTGGTGGGGCAGTTGTAGAACGGCACGCCCATTGGGTCGTGCCGACGACCGAGCACGACACCCGGGGCCTTGGTCGAGACCAACGCACAGGTGATGCCGGGGAACGGTCCCTTGCCGAGCAGATTCTCGGGGTCGTGCAGTTGCAGCGCGAGGCCGAGCACGGTCGCCACCGCGGCGAGCGTGATGTAGCGCTTGTCCCACGACAGCCGCAGGCACAGCCGACCATCTTCGCCACGGAAGACGACGCCCATGGCCTTGATCGCCCCCGCATCGCTCCCAGCCCCCGGCTCGGTCAGCGCAAAGCACGGCACTTCCTCGCCACTGGCTAGCGCGGGCAGCCAACGACGACGCTGCGCTTCGGTGCCGTAGTGAGCGAGCAGTTCGGCCGGGCCGAGCGAGTTTGGCACCATCACCGTGATCGCGAGCGGCAACGATCGCGACGCCAGCTTGGCGACGACCGCACTGTTCGCGGAGGCTGACATGCCAAGTCCGCCGAACTCCTTCGGGATCACCATGCCGAAGAAGCGCTCGCGCTTGAGGAACGACCACACTTCGGCTGGCAGATCCCGTTCTTGGTGAACTCGCCAGTCATCGGTCATCGCACACACGGCCGCGACGGGGCCCTCGAGGAACGCCAACTCTGCCGCCGTCAGATCGGGATACGGCGCGTTGGCGAGCGCGTGCAACGACGGCCGACCAGAGAACAGTTCGCCATCCAACCAAACGGTGCCGGCGGCGATCGCTGCGCGTTCCGTCTCGCTGATCGCAGGCATGAAGCCGCTCTTGCGGAAGAAGGCCAGGATGCGATCACTGAGCAGCGACCGGCGAAGTGCTGGCACCAAGAACAGTGCGGGCGGGGTGAGCACGATCACGGCCAGCCACCAAGGGGCGCCGAAGGTCCAACAGCCGAGCGCGAGCACGACCGCCACGACGGCGAGTGGGGCGCCGACGAACACCGCCGCCAGCAGTGCAGTCGTCACAAGTGCCGAGATCGCCCATGCGGAGAAGCCGCCGAGCGCACCGTAGTGCAGGAGTTCCATGGTGATGCAGATCCGTTGCCCGCTGCTATCGGCCAATCGCCGTCTTCACCTAGTCGCCATTTGGCGCCTGCCTACCAAGCCAACCGCCATCCCGGTCCGCGGTCACCAGGCTTTCACATAAAACGTGTCGCAGCCGTGGTGACCGGTGTTGCCCTCGGCAGCGCACAACGGCGCAAAACCCGCCGCCCGGTAGAGGCGTTGGGCAGCTTGCATCTGTTTCGTGGTCTCGAGGTAGCAGCGGCGGTAACCAGCGCTGCGCATTTCGGCGAGCAAGAGATCGAGCAGCGCGCGACCAAGGCCAAGGCCGCGGGCCTTTGGGTCGAAGTACATTTTGCGCAGTTCACATGTCGCTTGCTCGACGGTGCTGCCTTGCAAGCGCGCGAAACCCGCTCCACCTAAGACCTGGTGGTCGCGTTCGACCACGTAGTAGCGCGCGTCCGCCGTCGCGTACGCGGCACTCATCTGATCGACCTCGGCATCGTGGATCGCAAAGCCCGGACCGGCGCAAGCGTGTTCGGTCATGACGGTGCGAATCGTGGTCGCCATGACCGCGTCATCCGCCGGGCGAATCGGCCGCAAAATGCAAATCGAGTTCATGGGTAGGTTGGTCGAGATCACTGCGACAGCAAAGCGCGCGCATCGTGCAGCAAACGGTCCCACTGGAATGCGGGGCCCGGATCCTGCTTGTTCTTCTGCACGTGGAAGTGGCCGACGATGCCTTCGAACGCGCGCAGCTCGGCTTCCGGCAACACATGATTGGTCACCGCCCCGTTGCCCTCGCGCGGCACCTGCAGGCGAATGCGCGGCAAGACTCGGCTCAGGCCCGCGCACAACTTGGCGAGGGCGGCGTACTGCGCCGAGGTGAAATCGATCTGGTGGTAGACGGAGCCCTGCACTTCGCCCGCGATGATGCCGGGACGATCGGGGCGCGCCACGAACCCCGGCGTGCGAATGCCCGGCTCCTGCATCCACGCAGGCGTCTTCATGAACCAGCCCTGCGCATCCTGGTCATACCAACGCGCCATGTCCGCATTCATGGGTTGACGCCACGCCCCGGGATGAGCGATCTCGATGCCGATCGAGAAGTCATTCGCAATCGTCGCGTGGTGCGCCTTCGCCCGCAGATCGAGCGTTTGGTAGATCGTGCCGTCGACATCGAGCAGAAAGTGCACCGACAGATTGCGCACGTCCTGCAACACCTTGAAGCACTGCCGCGACGTGCCGGTCGTGTCGTAATGCACGACCAGCTGGTGCACCACTTGCTGCAGGTCCGCCAGCGTCAGGCCATTCGCTGCGGCCCGCGCGCGCAAGGCGTCGGGCAGGTTGCCGCGCAGCGGCGAGTAGCGCAGCGTGCCATCAGGCGGGTCTTCTTTGGTGAAGCGCTTCTCGCGGCGCGACGCGTCGTAGCCGCCTTCGTCGCGCCACGACACCACCTCGGTGCCGATCGCAAACCACTGACCACAGGCGGCGATGGAGGCGCCATCGGGCGCCGTCACCGTGGCTCGCCCGCTGACACAACGCAGGAAGAGCAAGCACACGGCGACGACCACACTGGCCACGATGCGAGGCTGCCAACGGCGACGGGTGGGAGTCATTGCGTGAGCGCTGGACGCGCCAGGTGATGTTGGGTGTGAGCCTGCCAGGCTTCGGCCACCGCGAGCAGTTCGCCCTCGCCGTAGAGCTTGCCGACCAACGCCAGCATGGTCGGCCGACCGCCGTTCGCCGCACTGCTGCCAACCGGCAACACGTAGGTCGGGTGCCCGGAGAGGTTGGTTGCCACCAGCGTCGAGCCACCGTTGGTAGGAGCTACGAACACGTCAACGTCTCGCAGGGCAGCGTCCATGTCGAGCAACAACTGCGAACGCGCCCGGCTCGCTTGGATGTACTCAACCGCGGGAATGGTGCGCGCACTGCGAAACTGATTTGGCCAGTCATTGGCCGCCTGCCCCGGCAACTGCGGCAGCAAGCCAGCGCGCGTGCTCTCGTCGAACGCCGCCGCGGCCTCGGCGTGCAACATCACCAACATGCCGTCATACGCAGCGGGTGGCAGCGTGACGGGCGCCAGCTCCGCGCCTTGCTCGGTGAGCCACGCCACAAACGCGTGGTCCTCGGCGCGCTTTGGAAAGTCCGGCAACTGCAAGAGCCCCAGCCGCAGCCCGCGCAAGCCACGTCCCGGCGACCAGGTGAACGCACAATCCTTGGCCGCTGGGTCCTTGCCGTCCGCACCGCGCATGGCGTCGAAAACCAACGCCGCATCGACCGCGGTGCGGGCAATCGGTCCAACCTTGTCCATCGTCCACGACAACGGCATCGCGCCGTAGCGACTGACCGTGCCGAACGTCGGCCGCAGGCCGCCAACGCCACAGGCGGTGCATGGGGACACGATCGAACCCAACGTCTCGGTGCCAATCGCAAAGGGCACGAGGCCTGCCGCCACCGCACTCGCCGGTCCCGCTGACGAGCCACTGCTGCCGCGGCTTGGTTGCCACGGATTGCGTGTTCGCCCGCCGTGCCACAAATCGCCCATCGCCAGCGCCCCCAGCGAAAGTTTCGCGACCAACACCGCACCGGCCTCATGCAAGCGAGTTAGGCACGTCGCCTGCACCGCCCACACGTGGTCCTGCCACGGCTTGGCGCCAAACGTCGTGGGCGCGCCCGGCCACCCGAACAAGTCCTTGGCGCCATAGGGAATGCCATGCAGAGGGCCGCGATCCTTACCGGCCGCCAATTCGGCATCGAGTTCTTTGGCGCGCGCCAGCGCCTGCTCGCGCAGCAGGTTGACGACGCAGAACAGCTGCGGGTCGAACTGCTGCAGGCGAGCCAGCGCCAATTCCACCAACCGCACGCTGGTCACCAGACCCTGGCGCAACCAACTGGCGAGCTGGGCAATCGAAGCAAAAGCAAGGTCGCTGTCGCCTGCCGGCGGCTTCGCCTGCGGCCACCCAAAGGCCACGCGTGGCGTCGCGGCGGCCCGTTCCCGCCCCGGTGGCAACGGGTCGAACACCGAGCACGGCGGCAGTTCGAACGCGATCGGCTGCTGGCGCACGGCCTCGTAACTCGCCCGCAGCGACCGCAAACGACCGGCGGCCAGCTTCGCCTCGTCAGCGCTGCACTCGATCCCGGCCAAGCGGCTGGCGGCCACCATGTCGTCCGCATCGTCGCGTGGCCGCCCGCCGGGCATCGCGCCGGCGGCAGCACCGCTCAACAAGAAGGCGCGGCGATCGAAGCCGACGTCGGTTGGGTCGTTCATAAGATCTTGGAGTTCTGGCAGCCGACATGGGTGGCAAGCAAGTGGCCACAGTGGCCCGCTGCCCCCCTCGGCTATTCTGGCCGATCGCTGCCTCGACACCAACCAGACCGTTTCGCATGCACGTTCGCTTCTCGTCGCTCGTCCTGCTCACCGCGTGTGCGGTTGCTCAGGCTCCCGAAACCGCTCCGACCAAACCGGCCCTGGCCCAACCTGAGGCGATGACGACGATCACGCAGAAGGAACTGCTCGCGCATGCGACGTTCCTGGCGTCGGATGAACTGGCGGGTCGCTTGACGGGATCACCCGGGCAAGTAGCCGCGGCAGCCTACATCGCGGCGCACTTCGAAAGGCTTGGCCTCGAACCGCTCGGTGACGAAGTCGATGGCAAGCGCGGTTGGTTGCAGCACTATGGCATCAACCGCACGTACGTGACCGAGGCCACAAAACTGACGTTTGGCACGGTGACGCTGAAGGACGGCTTCGCGGTGCTCGGTGGTCGGCCGATCGATACGACGATCCTCGGCGCCTTGCGATTCTGCGGCCAGGGGCGCACCCGCGGCGCCAATGCCGACGTGCCCGAAGACGAGAGCCTCGAAGGCAAGATCGCGGTCGTGGTGATCAAGGGCCCGAAGGGCAAGATCGACAAGCAGATGAGTGTCGAACAGAAGTTCGGCATGTCGTTCCAAACCTTCGGCAGTCTCGGCAAGACCAGCAAGGCGTTGGCAAAGAAAGGCGCGGCGGCCGTGCTCTTTGTGCAACTCGAAGACCAGAACGGGTTGTCTGATGTGCTCAATTACCTCGCGGTGGCGCCGGGCAAAGACACGCTGGCCGCCAACTTCGCAGGAGCCGATGCCGGCATGGGCGGCTTGTCACAAATGCTCGGGGGGGACGGCGGCACCTCGTCTTTGGTGATGTCCGTGCCAGCCAGCGCCCAATTGCTCAAAGCTTTGGACGTCGACCCAACCAAGCTCGCGGCGTTCCTGGCAGGGGACGGCGACCGGCCAGAGAGCAAACGGGATGTCGCGGCCACGCTGACCCTCGGCATCGTGCACGACGACAAGGCGCGCGCCAGCAACGTCGTCGCCGTGCTGCGCGGGAGCGATCCCGACCTCACCAAGGAGGCCCTTGTGTACTCCGCCCACATGGACCACGTCGGGCGGCGTATCGACGGCGAAGTGTTCAACGGCGCCGATGACAACGCTTCGGGTTCGGCCGGCCTGTTGGCGATTGCCAGCGCGTTCGCCAAGAGCGGCGTCAAACCCAAGCGCAGCGTGATCTTCCTATCCGTATCGGGCGAAGAACTTGGCCTTTGGGGCTCGGCCTACTTCGCGTCCAACCCGACCTGGGACGCCAGCCACCTGATTGCGAACATCAACACCGACATGATCGGTCGCAATGGTCCGGAGTCCGGACCGACCGAAGTCACGGTGACACCAAGCCACCATCACGCGATGTTCTCGACCATCGTGCAAGACGCGGCGCGGTTCGCCGAGCAACTCGGGGCCACGTTCACCTCGGGCGACAAGTACTACACCCGGAGTGATCACTACAACTTTGCCAAGAAGGGCATCCCCGTGGTGTTCTTCTGCAATGGCGAACACGAGGACTACCACCAAGTCTCAGACCACGCGGACAAGTTGGACGGTGCCAAGATGGAGAAGATCGCTCGCTTGGCGTTCTGGACCGGCTGGTCGGTTGCCAACGGTGCCGAACGGCCGCGCAAGCTTGGCCAACGCGAGAGCTGGCTCTGAGCTGCGATAGCCTCCGACTTTGGCCAACTCGCGAGCCCCTGTGAGTCGCTACGCTGCCGCGCCGCATGCCGAACCATCCGCCTGAGATCGCTGCGTTCCTCGCCGTCGGTTCGTTCGTGGTCGTTGGCGCCTCCGCCGATCGGGCCAAGTACGGCAACAAGGTGCTGCGCTGCTATGCCCAGCATGACTTGCCGGTGGTGGGGGTGCATCCAAAGCTGACGACGGTCGAGAACGTGCCGTGTTACGCGAGCCTAGCGGCGATTCCTGGCGCCGCCCGCGCGGCGTCGATCGTTGCCCCGCCGGCCGCCGCCGCCGCGATTGTGGCCGACGCTCGCGCTAGCGGTGTGCGGCACCTGTGGTTTCAGCCCGGCGCCGAGGAGCCAACCGCCATTGCCGCGGCTCGTGCAGCCGGCCTGCACGTCATCGCCAACGGTCCCTGCTTGCTGGTCGCCCTCGGCTTTCGCGACGAAGCCTGATCGACGCACGATCTGCGCATTGCCTGCCGCGCTGGCGACCGCTACAGGTCAGGTCATGTCGCTCGTGCAAGCCACCAAAACCGCCATCGCTGAGCTGGCCAAGCTGCGGTTCAGCGAGCCAGTGGCATGTGTCTACAACCCGCTTGAGTACGCATGGGACCTGCACGAGCAGTGGTTGCTGCGGTTTGGGCGAGGCAGCAAAGAAGTGCTACTGGTCGGCATGAACCCGGGCCCTTTTGGCATGGTGCAAACCGGGGTGCCATTCGGCGAAGTCGAAGCCGTGCGCAGTTGGTTGGGTATTCGCGGCGTCGTGAAGGCACCGGCGCAAGAGCACCAGAAGCGACCCGTGCAAGGACTCGCTTGCACCCGCTCCGAAGTCAGTGGCCGCCGCTTGTGGGGTTGGGTCGCAGCCCGCTTTGTGACCCCACAGCGGTTCGCGCAGCGCTTCTTCGTGCACAACTACTGCCCACTCGCCTTCGTCGCCGAATCGGGCGCCAACCTCACGCCCGACAAACTCAAGAAGGTGGAGACCGCCCCGTTGTTTGCGATCTGTGATCGCATGCTGACGACGGTTGTCGCCACCTTGCGCCCCAAGTGGGTGATTGGGATCGGTGCCTTTGCCGAGGCCAGGGCGGTCGCCGTGTTAGGCGACACCGTGCGCACGGGCCGCATTCCGCATCCGAGTCCCGCCAGCCCCGCCGCGAATCTCGGCTGGGACAAGCTCGCCGACGATGCGTTCGCCAACCTGGGCATCCACGTCGGCGGTTGAGCGTGCGTTACTGAAAGCACGCCGGCGGGCGGCGCAACCGACCCAGGTGGTGCTGCAGGGCGGTGAACAGACGCTTGCGCGCCCGCATGATGCGGATCGCAACGGTGCCGGTCGGCATGCCGAGTTCGCGGCCGACCTCTTGGTAGGCCTTGCCTTGGCGCACACACAAATCGAAGACTGATCGATAGTGCTCTGGCAGTTCGTCTACGGCGGCATGAAAGGCGCTCATGAACTCCGCTTCTTCCATCGCCTGGTGCACTGGCTCGGCGGCCAGCGTGTCGAGTAAGTCCGGGCCTTCGGTTGGCGGCAGACTGCTGATCGGTCGCGGCAAGCGCTGGCGAGAACGCAACGCCGTGAGGGCTTGGTTGCGCGCCACCTCGAACAGCCAGGCGCGGAAGTTGGTCCCCGGGCGATAGAGATCGTGCTTTTGCAGCACCTTCTCGAAGACCTCCTGCGTCACGTCCTGCGCCAGGTGGGGGTCGCGCACCATGCCTTGCACGAAGTGAAGGATGCGCTTGCCGTAGCGGCGTTCGATCTCAGTAAGCGGCTGCTCGGTCTCGCCCGCCTGTAGTCGCAGAACCAGGTCCTCGTCAGTCGGCTCGATCGTGGAAACGGGTAGGCACACGCTCATACCAGCCCCTAATCAAGTTGCGTGCCGCCCCTTCATGGTCGCGCTGGGAAGAGCTGAACTATCCAGAATGCATGCACTTGCGACCGTTGACCCCCAGCCGCGCTCTTGGCAGTGCCATCTCCGGATGGCACCCGGTGCCATGTTCGCTAGGCGGCGAATTTCATTCTACGCAAGAAGCGTACGAAGCGGCAGACAGACTTCGTACCGGTCGCTACGCCGGGAAGAACGCGCCGCCGCCTTCGATGGCGGCGTCGAGCAGCGCCAGGTTGCTGCTGAGTCGAGGGTCGTCTTCGCCGTGCGTCAAGTAGCCCCATCGCAGCCGGCGGATGGCCACGTAGACGATGGCGCTACGAATGCCCCATTCACTGCGAATGCGATCGCCGCCGTACGAACCGCCAAACCAGCGCGCAACCATTTGGCGTTTCCACTCGGGGTGCCGTTGGCTGTGGATCCAGAACCAGGCGAAATCATGGTCGCGGTTGCCGATCCCGACGCACTCGAAGTCGACCATGAAGGCGCGACCGTCGTCGTTGACGACGATGTTGCTCTCCGAGAAGTCGCCGTGCACGAGCACGTGCTTGCGACCGTCGGTCCATCGCACGGCTTCGCTGAAGAACAGCTGCACGTGGCGCCAGCGCGTTTCTCCCAATACGAACAGCACCGCGTCGTACATGGCACGGATGCGGTCCAGATAGCCAATCGGATCCCAGTGCTCGACTGGAAAGTCGCGGCGGCCGAGCAAGCGCTCGGTTGGCACCTGATGCAAGCGCTGTAGCAACTCGGCGACGTGGTCTTGGCTGATCACTTCTGCCAAGGGCCCAGCCGCGAACGGCAGCCATTCCAGCAGGAGCCAGCGCGGTGGATCGCCGGGGCCGACCGCAATCGTGCGTGGCGCTGGAAACTCGCGGCGCGCCGGATCGACGCTGTCGAGCAAGCGATAGAAGCCCGCCTCGCGGCGGCTGAAATCGTCACCGCGAGCGCCCGCTGGCAAAATCGTCTCGGCTGGCAGCGGCACGTAGTACTTCAACAGGAAGTTTCGTCCACTGCTCCCGGCGGCCACGATCGGCAGGGAGTTACGGTGCCCAGAGACCAAGCCGCGCGGCTGTGCGACCTCGGTGAGATTGAGTTCGCGCAACACGTCGCGCGCTGCCTGCCAATGTTCTTCTGTGGGGATCGAGGTCACGGCAATCGTCGTCGCTCGTTTGCGCATCGTCTTGCCTGGCCTACACCTTGAATCGTGCCGCGGCTCGCCGAACGCCGCCGTCTTGTAGGACGCGACAGTGTCACGGCACCAGTCTTTCCTTGCCATCGGCCCCTCGGACCCAGCGCCGGTCGGCATCAAGTACAGGGCGCGCAGCGGTCGAGAAACGACTGCTGATGTCCGATCCTGGGAAGACCACCGATAGCTTGCCCGCGCACGATCTCGCCGCGCAGTTGAAGGCACACATCGGGGACCTGATCGATGGGCTCGTGCACAAGGACGACGAGACCTACGAAGCCGAGTTTGTGCACTTGCTGACGCGCGTGCGCGACCTGGTCGATCGCAAGGTGCGCATGGAAGGCACCAAGACCGACACCCGCGACTTCCTCGGCGAACTGATGTTCACGCGGTTGCGTCGCGGCATGCATCTGTTCTTGCGCAGCGATGATGACGTCACGTCTCTGCGCGCCGCGGAATGGGTGATGGGGGTGCTGTTCTCGGTCACTACCCTGTCGGAGTTCGCCAAGGCCTTCGACCAATCGCTGATCCGCGCGACCTCGGGTGCGCGCGACTTCAACTTCGCCGGCCGCACCGACTTCATCCAGGTCGAAGAAGTGATGCAGATGCTGTCGTCGGGCAAGCACCTCGGTTGCTTGAGCCTTGAGAAGGGCGACAACCGCCTCGACATCTATCTGAAGGACGGTCGCATTTGGTTCCTTGATCCACACCACATGATTCGCCGAGTGCTGCCCGGCGGCGACTCGATGCGCCACAAAGAGATCGCCGAGGCGCTGGTCATTGAGGCCGAGAGTCGGCGCGCGCGGGAAGGCGTGCCGGTGTTGGTGACGCTGCACGAGAAGGGCGTCTTCAAGCAGGAAGAACTGCGTGAAGTGATGCGCATGTTCGGCAAGGAAGTCGTGTTCGACTTCATGCGCGCGACGGAACCGTACGCCTTCTATTACCGCAAGCTCGACAAGCTGCCGCCGTTCGCCGAGTGCAACGATCTGCGGCTTGGCGTCACCGCGATCCTGCTCGAAGGCTCAAAGCAGCTCGATGACTGGAAGCAGATGCTGCTCGCGTTCCCCGATCCAGACGCGCCGCTCGAACCGCGCGCCGACATGTATGCGCGCATGGGCGACGTCGCGCTCGGCGTGCTTGAGATCAAACTGCTATCGCAGATCAACGGCGACACGACGCCGCGCTCCTTGGTTTCCGCCTTGGGCCTGCCGCTCTACGACGTCTACCAGTTGCTCATTCGCTTGGCGCAGGAAGGCATCCTCTCGGCCGGCGGTGGCGTGCAGGCACTTGAGTCGCTTGGCATGGCGGCCGACGAGTCGTCGGTGCAGGCGTCGATGCGAGAAGCGTTCGCGGCTTTGGATGCCAACGACGATGCCGAGCAACGGCGAAGTGCGATCGATCGCGTCTTCGGTGGTGACGAAGGCAGCACGAGTCCGCTGTCGGCGCTCGACAAAGTTCTTGGTGGAGCCGCCCCCGCGAAGAAGAAAGACAGTGGTGGGGAGCTCGATCGCGACCTGCTCGACATCCTGCGCAAAGGCAAGTAACGCGGCGCGAGTGGCGGCGGGCCGGGCGAGTCAGCAACGGTTGCGGCGCAATTGCAGCCAACGCGACAAGCGATCGACGAGCACGGTCAGCAGCACCATCGCCCACAGGAACGTGCATGCCCGTTCCAAGCGGAAGAACGTCAGGTTGCCGTGGAACGCCTCGCCAAGGCCGCCCGCCCCGACCATGCCAAGCACGAGGCCCATGCGCATGTTCACTTCGAACTGAAAGAACGCGTAGGTCTTCCAATCGGCGGCGGCCGAGGGCAACGCCCCATAGAGAAAGATCTGTGGTCGGCAAGCGCCCGCCACTTGCTCCAGCCGGCGATGCGGCACGTTGTCGAGAGTCTCGGCGAACACCCGCAGCAACACACCGGTGCTGTGCACCATGACGGCCAGCACGCCGGCCAACAGGCCTTGACGGAAGAAGGCGCCGAGGATCAGCACCCACGCGACTTCGGGGATGGCGCGGAAGACCAGGCCGGCGCCGCGCGTGCTGAGCAGCAAGAGCCAGCGCCCGAGCCGCCGCGACCGGGAGGGTCGTTCGCCAGTGAAGCGAGTCGCCTGCAACTGAAACGACACCGACGCCGGGTAGGCGAGGGCGGCGGCGATCACGGTCGCCCCCAACGTCGTCAGCAAGGCGACCGCCAACGGCACCAACGACTCGGTCACGGCCACCGGCACGGCCGACCAGTCGGGTGAGACCAAGAGGCGCCGCACGTAGCCCCAGGCAAACTCCGGTTCGAGCTGCTGCAGGCTGTCCAGCAAGTTGGCGAAGGCAGGACCCAACATCCAGGTCGCACCGACCAACAAGGCCGCGCCGAAACCCACCCCCAACGCGCGCGCCGTCGTGCTGCCCGACACCGTGTGCAGCCGGCGGTTGCGCTGTTGGTTGGCATCAACCCGCAATTGGTAACGCAGCAGATTCGCCGCCAAATCGGCCCCCGCGGTCAACAGCACCATAGCCGCCAGCAAGGTGACCACGAAGTCGTAGCGACTGTCCTTGAACGCATCCCAGAGGCCACTGCCGAGGCCGCCGCCGGCGATGACGCCGATCACCGACGCATTGCGAATGGCGCATTCCGTCCGCATCAGCACAAAGCTGAGCATCGCGCGCGCCGCCAGCGGCTGGATGCCGAAGAGGAACACCTGCAGGTTGCTGGCACCGGTCGATCGCAGGAACGCGTAGCGCTGTGGATCCTGGTTGTCCCACTGCTCGCTCAACACCTTGCCCAAGATGCCGGCGACGCTGATGCCGATCGCCAAGACGCCGGTCGGCGTACCGATGCCCGTGAAGTTCGCCAACATCAGGGCCCATGCAAAGTCCGGCACCCCGCGCAGAAGGTCGAGACTGAAGCGGCACGTCTGCAGCGTCAATCGGCGCCACCAACCCTTGCCGGGTCCATGCAGGTCGTTGCCCAGCATCACAGCCCGCGAGGCACCGAGCGCGAGTGGATAGGCGAGCAACAGACCAAGTCCCACCCCAAGCAGGGCCACACTCAACGTGTCGAGCATCAGCCGCCCGGCTGTGGCCACGGACTCTGCACTGAGATCAGGCGAGCCGAAGGCGACCAGGAACTCGACGAAGCGAGCCCAGGACTTGCCAAGCGCAGCCCACGACTGCACCGCCGACAAGTCCCACGGCAGCAGCAGCACGCTGGCCAGGACCACGATCGTCAAGAAGGCGACGATGCCGTAGTTCGCTCGCGGCATGCCCGACATCGTCAGCGGTCTTGCAGCGGTTGCGACGCCAGCGGCAGTTCGTCGAGATGCAGCGCTTGGTACTCGGCGCCATAGACGTTCTTCAGGATCTCGCGCGTGATCTGGTCGGGCCGACCCTGCCAAACGACGCGCCCTTCGCGCAGCGCCACGACCCGATCGAACCCTTCGCGCAGCAATTCCAACGTGTGCAGAGAGACGACCAGCGTCGTGCCGCGTTCGCGACTGATCGATGTAATCAAGCGAACGATCTCACGGCCAAGCCGCAAATCGAGCGCCGACACCGGCTCATCGCACAGCAACACCTTCGGGTCTTGCACCAGCAACCGCGCCACAGCCACGCGCTGTTGTTCACCACCCGACAGCTCGCTTGGCAACGCCCACAGCTTGTCGGCCAACTCGACTCGCTCGAGCGCCTTCTGCGCGGGCCCCAATTGTTGCGGCACCAACAACGACCACAGGGAACGCAGCAGCGACCACCGCCCCAGGTTGCCCATCAGCACGTTGTGGGCGACCCGCAGGCCAGGAATCAGGTTGTCCTGTTGGTAGAGAAAGCCGACTTGCTTGCGCAGCTGGCACAAGGCGCCAGCCCCAAGTCGGCCCGTGGCGTGGCCGAGCACCACCACGTGGCCTTCACTTGGCCACAACACACCACCACACAGGCGCAGCAGGGTGGTCTTGCCGGCCCCCGACGGGCCGATGATCGCGACTTGCTCGCCCGGTGCGATTTCGAGCGCGATGCCGCTCAGCAGCAGTTTGCTGCCGATCTGTTTGGCAACGCCACGGAAGGCGATCGCTGGCTCGGGCTGTGGAAGCACGCGCGTAGTGTGGCGGCAGAGTGCTTACTTCAGGAAGTCCTTTGGCAGTTCTGCGAGCACCTTGCGCATGCCGTCCCACAGCTTGGCGT
>CANEYR010000089.1 GCA_947444055.1 Planctomycetota bacterium | reverse complement strand
GCTGCATCGTCGGCCAGCGGCTAGTCGCCCGCATTTGCCCCGACTGCTCCACGCCCACCCAACCGGAACCGCAGGTGCTCGCTGAGTTCGGGCTCACGGCCGACACCAAGATGACCGGGTTCAGGAAGGGCACTGGCTGCCAAGCCTGTCGCAACCGCGGCAAGCGCGGGCGCGTGGCTATGCATGAAGTGCTCTTCGTATCGGCGGCGCTGGCATCGGCAATCTCGCGGCGCGCGCCGGACGCCGAGCTGCAGCAGTTGGCCCAAGAAGCGGGCTATCGCCGCCTGATGCAGGACGGGCTCGAAAAGGCACAGCGCGGCCTGGTCACGCTCGAAGACGTGCTCGCGGTCGCTCGCATCGACTAGCACCGCTGCGAGTCGCCAGCGTGTCGAGTTGCGGTGCAGGCAGCTAGACTGCGCCGCTCGCGCGCATGAACAACCTGCACCTCGCTGTTCAGTTCTTCCTTCAGATCGCCGTCATCTTGCTGGCGTGCCGAGCCGTCGGCCTCGTCGCCAAGCGTTTTGGCCAACCGCAGGTCGTTGCCGAGATGATCACAGGGGTGCTGCTCGGGCCGTCGCTGTTCGGTTGGCTCGCGCCCGGATGGCAGGCGTCGCTGTTTCCGTGGGATGCCACCCAGCAGACGCGCGACACGCAGAGCTATCTGTACCCCGTCTCGCAGCTCGGCCTCGCGCTCTACATGTTCGTCGTCGGCATGGAATTCCGCGTCGACATCCTCAAGCGCCACTTCAAGAGTTCGGTCGCGGTATCCGCCGCGGGCATCCTGACTCCGTTCGCGCTCGGCGGGCTGCTCGGCTGGGCGATGTTCACCTGGACGGATCTGTTTCCGGCGAAGACGAGTCTGTTCGAGGCGGTGCTGTTCCTTGGCGCGTCGATGTCGATCACGGCCTTCCCGATGCTGGCCCGCATCATCCACTTCAAGGGACTCACGGGCACGCGCATGGGCACCATCGCCCTCGGCGCGGGCGCGCTCGACGATGCGGCGGCGTGGTGCCTGTTGGCGCTGGTGCTGGCGAGTTTCGACCGCAACTACTCGCACGCCCTCGTGAACATGGGCGGCGGCGCCTTGTTCGTGCTGGTCATGCTGCTGCTCGTCCGCCCGCTGCTGGCGTGGCTTTCGCAATGGCTGTTCGACAAGGGCTCGTTGACCGAGACCGGGCTCGTAGTCGCGTTGTCGACGATGGCGCTCGCCGCCTGGTTCACCGACCTGATCGGTCTGCACGCCGTGTTCGGCGCCTTCGTCGCCGGTGCCGTGCTACCGCGCAACGTCGCGCGCGACATCATCCCGCGCATCCAACCGCTGACGGTCACGCTGCTGCTGCCGCTGTTCTTCACCTACTCGGGCCTCAACACCAAGATCGGCCTGCTCAACACGCCCTTCTTGTGGCTCATGTGTGCGGCGGTGTTGGTGGCCGCCATCGCCGGCAAGGGTCTCGCGTGTTGGCTCGCGGCGCGCGCGACGGGCGTGCCCAACCGCGAAGCGCTCGGCATCGGCATCCTGATGAATGCGCGCGGGCTGATGGAACTCATCATCATCAACATCGGTCTGCAGCGCGGCATCATCTCGGCGGGCCTGTTCGCCACGCTCGTGATCATGGCGGTGGTGACGACGCTGATGGCGAGCCCGATCTTCGATCGCTTGGTCGGCAAGGGCTTCTCCGGCGCGCCCCAGCCCGCCGGTGGGGACGAAGTCGAAGGGGCGCAGGCGCGTTCGTGAACGGCGAGCGGCCCAGGGACCGGCCCGAGGCCAAGGTCACTTGATGACGAAGTTCACCAACTTGCCTGGCACCACGATCTCCTTCACGACCGTCTTGCCTGCCAAGTAGCTCGCTACCGCGGCCCGCGCCGCCGCCAGCGCCACGTCGTTGGGCGCCCCGGTAGGCACCAGCGCACGACCGCGCACCTTGCCGAGCACCTGCACCGCGATCTCAACTTCGTCATCGACGAGCAACTGAGCCTCGACCGTCGGCCACGACGCGAACGTAATCAGGCCTTGCCCACCCAGGCGCGCCCACAACTCTTCGGCGATGTGCGGAGCGAACGGTTGCAGTAGCTGCGCGAAGCGCAACAGCTGGCTGCGACTCAACCGCTCCATCGCCTTCGTCGCTTCGTTGACGAAGATCATCATCGCCGAGATCGCGGTGTTGAACGCCATGCGCTCGATATCGCCCTCGACCTTGTGGATCGCGCGATGCAGCGCCTTCTCGATCCCCGGATCGTCCGGCCGATCGCTGCGCAGGTGCGCGTGCAGCACTCCATTCTCAGGGAACTCCGGCACCGCCAAGCGCCACGACCGCTGCAGGAAACGATGCACGCCGGGCACGTCCTTCGGATTCCATGGCTTGGCGTCAGCGAGCGGCCCCATGTACATCTCGTACAGCCGCAGCGTGTCGGCGCCGTATTCCGCGACGACGTCATCGGGATTGACGACGTTGCCGTAGCGCTTGCTCATCTTGGTGACGATCTGCTTCAGCTTCTCGCCGGTGCTCGCATGCACGACGTCGTCGCCGACTTCCTTGGTGTCCTTCGTCGGCACGATGCCGCCGCGCGCGTCTTGGTAGGCGAACGCCTGGATCATTCCTTGGTTGTAGAGCCTGTGGAACGGCTCCTTCTTCGTGACCAGCCCCTGGTCGTGCAGCACCTTCGTCCAGAAGCGTGAGTAGAGCAGGTGTCCAACCGCATGCTCGGTGCCGCCGACATAGAGATCGACCGGCAGCCAGTAATCGCTCGCGGCCTTGCTGCAAAACTCGCGCGGGTTGTGCGGATCGCAGAAGCGCAGGAAGTACCAGCTCGAACCCGCCGCCCCCGGCATCGTGTTGATCTCTCGCTGCGCCGCGCGACCCTGCTGATCCTTCGCCTCCACCCACTGTCGCGCGCGAATCAGCGGCGACTCCGGCACGCCCCCGGGTTTGAAATCGTCCATGTGCGGCAGCTCGACCGGCAGCTGCGCGTCGGGCACCAGCTCGATGCCGTCCTTCGTGTGCAGTACCGGAAACGGCTCGCCCCAGTAACGCTGCCGCGAGAACAACCAGTCGCGCAGCTTGTAGGTGACCTTCGCCTGCCCGCGCCCACCGGCCACCAGCCAATCGATGACGACGCGTTTGCCTTGCGCCATCGTCAGCCCAGCCAGAGCGACCGCGCCATCGGCCGTGCGGCAGTGGGCAGCGAAAGGCACTTCGTCGGTGCAGCAGCGCTGCCCTGCCGCGACCGCCGCGTCCGCCGCCGCGTCGTCGGTCTGCGGCGCAAAGATGCCGGGGATCGGCAGCCCAAACGTGCGCGCAAACGCGAAGTCGCGTTCATCGCCAGCGGGCACCGCCATGATCGCGCCAGTGCCGTAGGTCACGATCACGTAGTCGGCGATCCACACTGGAATGCGTGCACGCGGGTCGTTGGCGGCAAACAGCGGGTTCTGCGCAAACGCGCCGGTCCACACGCCGGTCTTGTCCTTCGCCAATTCCGTGCGCTCAAGCTCGCTCTTGCTGGCGGCGGCCTTCTGGTAGCTGACGACCGCTGCGCGCTGGGCCGGCGTCGTGATCGCCGCGACCAACGCATGCTCGGGCGACAGCACCATGAACGATGCGCCAAACAGCGTGTCGGGCCGCGTGGTGAACACGCGCAACCGCGTGCCGGCGTGGCCTTCGACCGCAAAGTCGATCTCCGCACCTTCGCTCTTGCCGATCCACTCGCGCTGCATCGTCTTCAGCGACTCACTCCAATCGAGACCGTCGAGGTCCGTGAGCAAGCGCTCGGCATAGTCGGTGATCTTCAGCACCCATTGGCGCAGCGGGCGCCGTTCGCACGGATGGTCGCCGCGCTCACTCTTGCCGCCGATGACTTCATCGTTGGCCAGCACGGTGCCGAGCGCCTCGCACCACCACACTGGCGCGTTCGACTCGTAGGCAAGGCCACGCGCGTGCAGTTGCTTCCAGATCCATTGCGTCCACTTGAAGTACTTCGGATCGGCCGTGCTGAGCTCGCGATCCCAGTCGTACGAAAAGCCCAGGCGCTGCAACTGCGAACGAAAGGTGTCGACGTTCTGGGCGGTGGTCTTCGCCGGGTGCGTGTTGGTCTGGATCGCATACTGCTCGGCGGGCAAGCCGAACGCGTCCCAACCCATCGGGTGCAAGACGTTGAAGCCCTTCGCTCGCTTCCAGCGCGACACGATGTCGGTCGCCGTGTAGCCCTCGGGGTGACCGACGTGCAGACCCGCCGCCGACGGATACGGGAACATGTCGAGCGCGTAGAACTTCGGCTGCTTGCTATCGAAGCCCGGGTCGCCGGGGTTCTTCGCCTTGAACACCTTGTGCTGCAGCCAGAACTGCTGCCACTTCGGTTCAATCGCCGCGGGATCGTACGTTTGCTTCTGCTCAGCCATGGTCGGGAACGAATTGGGCCGAGCAGTATGCCGAGGCCGCGCAGACGGCGGAACGTCGAAGTCACCGCACCCGCCGCAAGGTGCCGTTCTGGCCGTTCAGAGCGGTTCTTGCCATTCGCGTGCCAACAGGCCGTAGACGAATTCGTCCCGCCAGCCACCGTCGAGCAACGTGTATTCACGCAGCTGGGCCTCGCGCTGCATGCCGAGCTTCTCCATCAGCCGCCACGAGGCGACATTGTCGGCCGCGCAATACGCCACCAGCTTGCGCACCCCGATGGTGGCGAACAGGAACGCACAGGTCGCCACGCACGCCTCGAAGCCATAGCCGCGGCGATGCACATCGAGGCTGAGGCGGTAGCCAAACTCCATCGTCGCACTGGCCGCAGTCGTCACTCGCATCACGACGATGCCGGCCGCCATCCCGGTGTCGTGCGGGACCACGGTCAACGTCAGCCATTCCCCATCGAGGCCGCGCCACGGCGCCGCCAAACCCTCGGCGCGCGCCTGCACGGCCGCGGGTTCTTGCGCATCACGAATCCACCGCATGATGCGCCGGTCGTTCTCCTGGGCGATGGCCATCGGCACGTCGTCCGCGGTGAAGCGGCGCAGGTGCAGACGCGCCGTGCGCAACGACAACGACGGCGCCAAGTCGATGAGGCGGAGCAGGTCCATTGCCTTTCCATACCAGCGGGCTCGGCGCGTCGAAACCCCGCTGCAGCCGCGGCGGCGTCATTGCCGCAGCATTTCGTGCGCGCCCGGCGAATCCTGCCATCCTTGCAATTCCTCCACCACGTTGCAGAATTGCAAGGATGCTGAACCGACGGGTCAACGCCCAACTGGCTGCCCTGCTGCGCGCCAACCCCGTCGTAGCCCTGCTCGGCCCTCGCCAGGTAGGCAAGACCACGCTGGCCCGCATGGTCGGAGACGCGATGACGCGGACCTCCCTGTATCTCGACTTGGAGCGCCCCAGCGACCGCGCCAAGCTAGCGGATCCAGAACTTCTGCTCGGTCGGCAAGGTCGCAAGTTGACCATCCTCGACGAGGTGCAACGCATGCCGGAACTGTTCCCCGTCTTGCGATCCCTGGTCGACGACCGCGTGCGCGCAGGCGAGAAGGCTGGTCACTTTCTGGTGCTTGGATCCGCCTCACGCGATCTCTTGCAACAATCCTCCGAATCCCTGGCAGGTCGCATCGCCTACCTGCAACTCGCACCGTTCACACTCGATGAAGTGGATCGGCCGCGTCGGCGCACGGACCTCGAACGGCTATGGCTTCGTGGTGGCTTCCCCGGCAGCTACCTCGCCCATGACGATGCGACCAGTCTGTCGTGGCGAGAGCAGTTCGTGCAGACCTACCTCACGCGCGACTTGCCGCAACTAGGACTGCATTTGCCGAGCGCACAACTCGGCCGTCTTTGGGCCATGCTCGCGCACGGACAAGGCGACCAACTCAACGCCGCTCGCCTAGCCGCCGGGCTCGGCGTCAGCGGCAACACGATTCGCAGATACCTTGATGTCTTGACGGATCTCTTCATGGTGAGGCAACTGCTCCCCTGGTCAGGCAACAGCCGGAAGCGTCTGGTCAAGACACCAAAAGTCTACGTGCGCGACTCGGGCCTCGTGCACCAACTCGCCGGCATCGTCGACCTCGACATGCTGCTGGGACACCCATTGTGTGGACCGTCCTGGGAAGGGTTCGTCATCGAGAACCTGCTCGCACAAATGCCTTCGACCTGGCGGGCCAGCTACTACCGGACCAGCGCCCAGGCGGAGATCGATCTCGTGCTAGAAGGACCGCGCAAGCAAGTGCTCGCGATTGAAATCAAGCGCAGCTTGTCGCCGACCCTGAGCAAGGGCTACCACTTCGGCTTCGCAGACATCGGGGCCACGCGGGGCGTCGTCGTGACCCCAGAAGGGGATCGCTTCGCCATGGCAAAGAACATCGAAGCGGTGCCACTGCGCAGCTTTCTGGTCGACCTTGCGGACTTGTTCGCCTGAGCGGCACGGCGGTCTACGCTGCGCGCATGCGTTTCCCGAACGACACAGCCTTTCACTTGCGCATGGCGGCGCTGGTCATCGGCGCGCTGTTTCTCGAACACCTCGCGCGCACCAAGATCGAGCACTGGTCAGCACCGCAGATCGGCGTGATCACGTTCGTGCTCGGCTTGGCATGGGTCACGATGGCCGCGTTTCATCACGCGAAGTCGACGCAGGATCGCATGAAAGTGCTCGAGGCCAAGATCGACCGCCTGCAGGCCTTGACCGACGCGCTCGCCGACGACAAGCGGGCTCGCCGTTCGCTGCCGCCGATGTGACGGTTGCGTGCTCTCACAGCTGGCAGCTACTTGGCGCCCCAATAGCGCAGCACAAACGCCGGTGGCACGTTCCGCACGATCGGCCCGATGCGCTCAAAGCCTGAGAAGCGTTCTTGCATCATCGCGCGAAAGCGGCGGGCAGCGCGCAGGCCATACGCGTGCACATATTGGAACGTGCGGAAGTCCCCGTCGGTGCCACGCAGCGCCCACACGATGCCGTCGATGACGCCGTCCTGAATCGCCGGCGGCAGGCTCGCGAACGGCAGGCCCGACAGGATGCGCGCTGGCTTCGGCAGACCACGCTGCTCGAGGATCGCGCGCAGGTCCGCAGCAGAACCGTGATGGAACGCCAACGTCGGGAACCGTTCAGTCAGCATCCGGTGGAAGCGGAGATCGAGCTCAATGCCCAGGTACTGCGAGCCCTTGGGCAGCGCCTCGCGCACCGCCGCGGTCGCCGGTCCCGTGCCAGGGCCATACTCCACGACCAACTCACCAGGCGCCAACTCGAGCCGCCCCACCAAGGCGCGCGACAGGTAGCGCGAGCTGGGCAGCACCGCCCCGACGGTCATGGGATTGCGCAAGAAGCGGCCGAAGAACCCGAGCCCGTCGCGAAACGGCCGCCGCTGGCCGTCGGTTGGTTCGCTGGCGCGTGTCGAGGATTCCACGGCAGAACAGTGCCAGTCGACGCGGCCCGGAACAAGCGGTCAGTCGACCAAGGCATCGCCGCGCACTTCGACCCGACCACATTGCACCCGCGCCGAACAGAGCAGTCGGCAACCCTCGCCAAGCCCCATGCGATCGAGGGTCGGGCGTTCGGGGTCGACCGCCGCGACCATCGCATCGGGACGGCTACAGGTGACGCGCATCGCATCGGTGCCGCACATGCCCCGGGTGCACCCGGTCAGAACCTCGACCCCGGCGAGCCCCGCGGCAGCCAGCAGAGTGGTGCCCGGCTGGACGAACACCGTCTTGCCAGACTCTGCGAAGTGCACCTCGACGAGGTCCATGCAGAGCGAATAGCGATCGGGGCACGCCGATCAAGCCCGGGGTTGGCGCCACGCAAAACTGACTTGCCCGGTGGCGCCTGCGCGACCTCGACCGCAACATCCCGCGCCATGGAACTCGAAGTGCTCGATTGGGCCATCATCGTCAGCTACTTCGCCGTCAGTCTCGGCATCGGCCTGTGGTTCAAGAATCGCGCCAGTGAGAGCTTCCTCGAGTACTTCGCGTCCGGGCGCAACATGCCGTGGTGGATCGCCGGCACCTCGATGGTGGCGACGACGTTCGCCGCCGACACGCCGCTGTGGGTCACGGGCAAGATCGCGCACCACGGCCTCGCCGGCAACTGGCTGTGGTGGTCGTTCGCGTTCGGCGGCATGTTGACCGTGTTCGTCTTCGCCAAGCTATGGCGTCGCGCCGAAGTGCTCACCGACGTCGAGCTCATCGAGTTGCGCTACCAAGGGAAAGCGGCGGCGTTCTTGCGTGGCTTTCGCGGCATCTACGTGGCGGTCTTGATGAACTCGATCATCATCGGCTGGGTCACCAAGGCGATGACGAGCGTGTTGAAGCAGACGGTGCTGTTCGAGCCGAACGTCACCGCCGCCGCCGCCGCCGCCAGCAGTTCAGACTTCTGGCTCGTGGCCGTAATGCTGCTCGTCACCGGTGCCTATTCGGTGATCTCGGGCATGTGGGGCGTCGCCATCACGGACGTGATCCAGTTCGTGCTCGCGATGATCGGCTGCACGGCGCTGGCCATCGTCGCGGTCAACCACGTCGGCGGCGTCGACGCGCTGCAAGAGAAAGTCGCCGCCAATTTCGGCGACGGCGCCCAAGCCTTCGGGTTCTTCCCCGACTTCGACGCGGTCGATCCGTGGATGCCCATCGGCGTCTTCATGGCGCTCGTCCTGTCGCAATGGTGGGCGAGCTGGTATCCGGGTGCAGAGCCCGGCGGTGGCGGCTACATCGTGCAGCGCATGGCCTCGTGCAAGAACGAGAAGGACGCCATCAAAGCGACGCTGTTCTTCCAGCTGATGCACTACTGCCTGCGCCCTTGGCCGTGGATCCTGGTGGCGTTCGCGGCGCTGGCCATGCACCCCGAAATCCGGGAATGGACCAAGTCCGCTAACCCCGCTGGCAATCCCGAGAACGCCTACCCGATGCTGATCCGCGAGCTGGCGCCGGTCGGACTGCGCGGCCTGATGCTGGTGACGTTCGCCGCGGCTTACATGTCGACGGTGAGCACGCAGATGAACTGGGGCGCCAGCTACCTCGTCAACGACGTCTACAAGCGCTTCTGGCGGCCACAGGCCACTCAACGGCAGCTGATCCGCGCCTCGCGCCTAGCGTCGGGCTTCGTGCTGCTGCTGAGCGGCGCCGTCAGCTACTACATGATCGTCGGGGAAGTGAAGATCGATGACGCTTGGCAGTTCTTGTTGGCACTCGGTGCCGGCGTTGGCGCCGTGTTCATCCTGCGCTGGTTCTGGTGGCGCATCAACGTCTGGAGCGAGATCACGGCGATGGTCGGCTCGCTGGTCTTCTTCGCCACCGTGAAGACTTGGCAAGGCTCGCTGCCGAAAGCGGAACGACTGGCCGACGAGTACACGAGCTTGATCGTGGCGTCGCTGACGCTGCTGCTGTGGCTCGCCGCCACCCTGCTGACGCGCCCCGAACCACGCGAGCACCTGATCGCCTTCTATCGCAAGATCCGCCCGGACGGCCCCGGCTGGCGCCCGATCGCGGCGCTGGCTCCGGAGACCCGTCCCGACCGGGATCTAGGCCGTTCGCTGCTGTGCGTTCTGCTCGGTACCACGGTGATCTGGTTGACCCTGCCCGGCATCGGCGCGGTGATCTTCGGCCACTACGGCCAAGCGGCCGGGTGCCTTGGCGGGGCGGTGGTGGCGGCGGCCGCGATGTTCAAGCTCGCCGGACGCAGCCCTTCACCATTGCCGCAACCGAGGTAGGATTCGCCCGCGCTCGGTTTCGAAGATGAGTAAGCCCGATTCAGAATTCAGCCGCACGATGTACTCGGCGCCAAGTCGAGGCGAAGTCGGCGGCGCCACGCGATTGCCCGTGCTCGTGGTCTTGCGCGGCACCCAAGTCGGGCGGCGCTACCTGCTCAACGAAAGCGGCCTCGTGCTCGGTCGACGCGCCGATCGCGCCCATCTCGTGGTGCCAGGTGACACGCAGATTTCAAGCGTGCACTGCCGATTCGAACGCGGGGCCCAAGCAGAGTCGTGGCAAGTCGTCGACATGGCGTCGACCAATGGCACGGTGATCGCGGGCGAACGCATCGCCACCAGCCTGCTGCGCGATGGCGATCGCATTCTGGTCGGCGAGACCGTGCTGAAGTTCACCTTCCACGACGAAGTCGAAGAGGAGTTCCATCGCCAAGTCGACCACCTGATGAACATCGACGACCTCACCGGCTTGCCGGTGCAGCGCGTGTTCCAGGTGCGCTTCCAAGACGCCCTGATGGTGTGCAAGAGAAAGAGCATCCCGATGGCCGTGTTCATGATGGACATGGACGGGCTGAAGAAGATCAACGACTCGCACGGCCACTTCGTCGGTGCCCACTCGATCGCTACCGTCGGTCGGCGGCTCGGCGCGTTGCTGCAGAGCAAGAACGGCGTCGTCAGTCGGTTTGGTGGCGACGAGTTTTCGGCGTTCGTGCCGGACTGCTCACGCGAGCAGGCGCGGGCGATCGGCGAACTGATGCGCGCGGCGGTCGGCGACCAACCGATCACGCGCGAGGCGATCACCGTCAATCCGACGATCTCGATCGGCATGGCGACGTTGCCGGAGGATGGACAGCTCGCCGAAAAACTGACGCGCAAAGCCGACGACGCGCTCTATCGCGCCAAGGCCGCCGGTCGCAATCGCGTCAGTGAGTGAGCGGCGCGCCGTTCGTCACAAGAACAGCCGGTGCTGACGAAAGCGCGCCTCGATGCCTTGGTCGCTAGCGACCTCGCGTGCGCGCAAACCGCCCGTCAGTTGGTGCAGCCGCTGCACCATCGCCGCCAGCGCCACCGACGTCGGCGCGGTGGGCTCGATCGCGACCAACGGCAACTGCCCGAGCCGATGCTGCATCACCGCGTCGTCATCGGGGATCTCGCCCAGATAGACCAGTTGCACGCCAACGTGTTGGCGCGCCACTTCGGTGAGCCGTTCGAACGCCAACTCGCCGCGGCCGGGTGTGCCAACGCGATTGACGACGACCAAGAACTTGGCGTGCTCATGCAACTGCGCGATGCACTTCACGACCGCATAGGCGTCGACGAGGGCCGCGATCTCCGGCTGCGTGACGAGCACGATCCAGTCCGCGCCCAACATCGTCAGCACGGTCGCTGGCGCGATGCCGGCCCCGAGATCGAGCACCAGCACTTCCTCGCGCGCTGCCAACGTGCCGAGTTCACGTGCGAACGACAGCAAGTCCTTGTCGCTCGGCGTCGCCATGCGGCGCACACCCGAAGCTCCCGGCAGCAAGCGCGGCCCACACGGCGACGTCACCAGCACCTGATCGAGCGTGGCCTGGCCCGACAACAACTGCTGCAGCGTCAGGGTCGGCTTCACACCGAGCAGCAAGTGATCGCAAGCGAGGCCAAAGTCGCAGTCGACCAACACCGTGCGCCGCAGTTTGTGCAGCAGGACCGCGAGCGAGGTCGCCAGGAACGACTTGCCGGTGCCGCCCTTGCCGCTCGCGATCGCGATCGAAACCGCTTCGGTGCGTGTGGCCGGCGCCCCGCGCAGTCCATCGAGCAAGCGGCCGAACAGTCCACGACCACGGGGGCCGAGCCCACCTTTCATCTCGTGTTGTCGCCCGGCCCCAGCACCATCCATGAGAACGCCTCTGCCGCGCGGCTGACCGGCCGCACCGGCGGCAGTGTCGCAGAACCTGCCGCGATTCTGCATCGCATTTTCCGCGCCGTTGCAGAACGGGTGCGGCTAACGCGGCAACAGGGCGGTGGCGAAACGGATCGGCACGCCAAAGTTGGCGCCCGAGAAGTCGGGCAGGATCGCGAAGTTGACGGCGATCACTTCGCCGTTGCCGTCGAACACCGGGCCGCCTGAGCCGCCGTGCGTCGTCGAGGCGTCGTAGACGATCATTTGCTCCTGCACGTTGCTGACGACACCCTGCGTGATGATTGGGGTGATCTGCCCTGTCGCGGCCAACTTGCGGATCGCAGTTGCCATGCTGGCGGCTTCCTTGCGCAATTCGTCGACGAGCTGGTTGTCGGCGCGCGCCAAC
The DNA here is from genome assembly GCA_947444055.1 of Planctomycetota bacterium. Classification (GTDB taxonomy): domain Bacteria; phylum Planctomycetota; class UBA1135; order UBA1135; family UBA2386; genus UBA2386. The sequence goes on along the minus strand of CANEYR010000089.1, from coordinate 9,267 downwards.
AACGCGGAGAGGCCGGTCGGATACCCCACCACGATCGCCCGCTGGTCGTCGCTTTCGATCGGCCCGTCGTGCAGCGGCACCACCGGCACGCCCTGCAAGGCTTCGGTCGACAACTGCACGACCGCGACATCCAGATTGTCGCTTCGCTTGACGATGGATGCGATCGGAACGTCAATCGGCGCCTTGCCGGGGAAGGTCGCGGACAGATGCACGAATTCTGGCGTCGCGCCGCGTTCGACAAAGCGCATCACCGGCGCCATCTCCAACCACGGCACCACGACGTGGCGGTTCGTGATCACGTGCCCGGCCGTCGTCGCGCGAAACCCGGAGCCGGTGTACTCGACCTCGAACGGATCGCCGTCGGTCAAGAACCACTCGCCATCCGGCATGCGCAGTCGGAACACGCCATGCAGCAGGCAGACGCCGCGGCTCCATTCCTTTTGGATGCGACGCACGGTCGCATTCGCACGCGCCAGCAGCGCCAAGTCCTCTTGTTGTTTCTTCTGGTCCAAGCGCAGCTGATCGAAGTCCTCGCGTTTGATCGTGCTGGCTTGCAGCGCCATCTCAGCTTGCTGCTGGCGCAACTCGTCGATCTCGGCACGCGTCACTCCTGCCTCAGGACCGGCACCAATCCAGCCACCCAACGATCCAGCCAGGAACGCGCCCGTCACCACCGCGAGCGGAAACCACAGCTTCAAATGCGGCGTCGCTTGCGTGAACAAGTCGCGCGTCAGCGTCTGGGTCGCGGCGGCACCACCACTGACGCGGGCCACATCGCGCGCATCCGCCAGCATGCGGCGCATCGGTTTGCAGACCGCACCGATCGGCACGTAGATGCGGAAGCGCAGCACCGGCCCACCGCTGCCGAGTTCCAACTGATCGCCGTCCTGCAGGATCACTTCCTCGACCTCACTGCCGTTCACGAACGTCTGGCCGTCGCGTTTCTTCAAATGAAACTGGCACTCCTCCTCCACAAACTCGATCTGCACGTGTTTGTCAGCGACACCAGGGGCCGTGACCACCGCATCACAATCCGGCGCTCGGCCAATGCGCACCACACGCGCTTCATATGTCACCGTGCGCCCGCGCTGCGGTCCGGAAAGGTGAAGCAATTGGGCGCGCATCGACGCACCATATTGGCGTGGCCCTTCCCGCCAAAGCATCCATTGCCGTTGAGATCGCTTGCGACTCAGTTGCCGGTGCGCAGACGGCGGCAGCAACCGGCGCCACGCGCCTCGAACTCTGCCAATGCCTGGAGCAGGGCGGCCTGACGCCGAGCCTCGGTTTGCTGCAATCGGTGAAGGCCGCGGTGCGCATTCCCGTGTTCGTGATGATCCGTCCGCGCCCTGGTGACTTTCTCTACGACGACGGCGAGTTCGATGCCATGCGACGCGACGTGGCGCACGCGCGCGCAGCCGGGGCGGACGGCATCGTCTGCGGCATGTTGCTCCCGAGTGGCGCCATCGATCGCGAACGCTTCCGCGAAGTGCGAGCCGCCGCGGGCCCCTTGCCGATTACCTGCCACCGCGCCTTTGATCTCAGTGTGGATGCGCTCGCCGCGATCGACGCGCTGGTCGAACTCGGCGTGCAGCGCATTCTCACGTCTGGTCAAGCGGCCAATGCCACAGCCGGCATCGCGACCCTGCGCGCTTGCGTGCAACACGCCAAAGGGCGCTTGATCGTGATGGCGGGTGCGGGCATTCACGATGGCAACGTGCGCGAACTCGTGGCCGCCAGCGGTGTGCGTGAAGTGCACTTGTCGGCGACCGCTTGGACTGGCAGTGCGATGTCCTTCCGTCGCCCCGGCGTGCCGATGGCAGCGACGCCACCGATCGATGAGTACGTGCAGCGCTCGACCGATGGCGCGCTGGTCGCGCGAGTCGTCGCCGCTTTGCGTAACGCCTGAGCAGACGCGCGGCAACCTTCCGCGCTAGCATGCGGTGATGGGCGCCGCGCCACATCCTCTCGTCACCACCGTCACCAAGTTGCTGCACGACGCACCGTCTTCGGCGTTTGCCGCCGTGCTCGAACACGTCACGCGCCACTTCGAATGCCCGGTCGGCACGATCCACTTGCTCGATGCCCGCGATGGCATGCTGCATCTCGCCGCGCAACGCGGGCTGCCGCCGTTCGTGCTCGACAAGGTGCAGGTGATCCCCATCGGCAAGGGCATGGCCGGGATCGCGGCCGAACGCCGCCAGCCAGTGCAGGTCTGCAACCTGCAGACCGACGCGAGCGGCGTCGTGCGCCCCGGCGCCAAGATGACGCAGATGGAAGGCTCGCTCGCCGCCCCCATGCTCGCTGGCGAACGGCTGTGTGGCGTGTTCGGCGTCGCCAAGCCCGTCGCCTACGACTTCACGCCGGACGAACAGCAGTTGCTGCTCGCCATCGGCGCCGTGATCGCGCGCACGCTGCCCTGAGTCTTCAGGCGTCGAAGCCGGCGCGCGCGGTCGCTTCGAGCAGAGCGTTCACGGCAGCATCGTTCGTTCGCATCGCGGCCGCATCCCATGTCAGTTGCTTGCCGCGCGCACCGCGCAGGGCGGCGTTGGCGAGCAACACGGTCTCGGTGAGCGGCACGGCATACGAGAACGGCGTCGACGGCTGCGTGCGCGCCGCACACGCGTCCAGCCATTCCCGATGATGGCCGGGTGAGGGCGTCAGCGACGGCGACGGCGCCTTCCACGCGGCCGCGCGCGCTTCTGGCCCGACAAGGTGACGGTTGTAGTCGCTGATCAGCCAGCCGTCGTCGCCGACGAACAGCACGCCGTTGGTCCACTTCTCAAGGCCACGGCTGGCCAGCGCTTCCTGCGGCCGGTCCTTGCCCGCGTGCCACTTCAAGGTGATCGCTGCGCGCGCACCGCGAGCCGGGAACGCGTACTCACAACGCATGCCGTTGGGCGCGCACTCGGCATGAACGTCCGGCCCATCGGCGCGCAGCGAGGTTGGCGCGTCGAGCTCGAGCGCCCAGAACGCGAGATCGACAAAGTGGCACGCCATGTCGGCCGTGGTGCCGCCGCCAAACGCCCAGTAGCGACGCCAACCTGCTGGGTGGTAGCCCTCGGCGTAGTCGCGCGCGGCCGTCGGTCCAAGCCACAGATCCCACTCGAGGTCCGACGGCACCGCCGCGGTCGGCGGCAACTGGCTCGCCGACCAATCGGTGCCGTTCACGAACACGATCACCTCGCGCACCGTGCCGATCGCCCCCGCTCGCACCGCTTCGACGGTGCGGTGGTAGTTGGCGTTCGCATGAATCTGAATGCCCATCTGCGTCACACAGCCGTTGGCTTGCGCCGCGCGCAACAGCCGCCGCGCTTGGCTGATCGTGTGCGTCAGCGGCTTCTCGCAATAGACATCGAGTCCTTGCTGCAGCGCCAGCATCGACGGCAGGTAGTGCGTGTGATCGGGCGTGCTGACGACCACCCCATCGAGCTCGCGACAGGCTGTCGCGTCGCGCAGGATGGTGCGATAGTCGACCACCGTGCGCGCCGCGGGGAACTTCTTCGCGACCTCTGCGAGCCGCGATCCATCGACGTCGCACAACATCGCGATGTGTTCTTTGGCGAAGGCGCCCAAGTTGTCGCTGCCGCGGCCACCGACTCCGACGATCATCAGTCGAGCAGGCTGGGCCGGATCGCGCACCGCACGCGCCAAGCGGGGCGAACTGCACGACGGCAATACCAGCGCACCAGCGGCGGCTGCACCGGTGGCGAGGAACGTGCGACGAGTCGAGGTCATCGCCGCATCATTCGCTGCGCGCCCGCAGCTCGCCAGTGTTCGACACCACATTCAACGTCTACGCTGCGTGCATGAGTCCAAGCCTCAGCCTGCAGCACCAGTTCGCGCCGCGCGGCGCCTGCTTTGGCTGCGGCCCCGCCAACGCCGACGGCCTGCGCATCGAGAGCTTCGTGCAAGGCGACGAAGTGATCTGCACCTGGACCCCAAAGCCGATGCACGAGGCGTTCCCCGGCATGTTGAACGGCGGCATCGTCGGCGCCCTGCTCGACTGCCACTGCAACTGGACCGCCGCCTGGCACCTGATGCAAAAGCACGGCACGCTGACGCCGCCATGCACTGTGACCGCTGAGTACGCGATCAAGCTGCGCCGCCCGACCCCCACCAACGGCCCGCTGTTGTTGCGCGCCAAGGTCGTCGAGTCCGGTGACGATCGCGCCCGCATCAGCGGCACGTTGGAGGCGTTGGGCAAGATCTGCGGCACCTGCGATGGGCTGTTCGTAGCCGTCAAAGAAGGGCATCCCGCGTTCCACCGCTGGTGAGGCAAGACGGGTGGCCCTTGGCGACTCGCCGCGCCGCGCTAAAGTGCCGCCCTCCCGGCGTCTTTGGTTTCGGCACCAGAGGTGGTGCTGGCGGCAGGCTCCCTTGCACTGCTGCCGCGGAGTTGAGGTTTTCTGGTTACCAGGTGGTGTGTGCCACCCGGGTTTGTGTCGAGCTCCTGGAGATCGGGGGCGCTGGATCTCTTTCTCGTGAGCAGCCTTTCTGACTCCCCAGTGAAGCCTCCGACCCTTGAGGCATTCCAGAGCGCGCGACGAGAACTCGGCCACTTGGTGCGCGAGACGCCGTGTTGGCAATGGCTCGGCCACCGCATCGCGCCACTGCAGCCGACCGGCTCGACCGTTTGGTTGAAGCTCGAACTGTTGCAGCACACCGGCTCGTTCAAGGTGCGCGGTGCCTTGCTGACGATGCAAAAGCTCGATGCCGCCCAGCGCGCTCGCGGCGTCACCGCGGTAAGCGGCGGCAACCACGCGATGGCGGTCGCCTATGCCAGCAAGGCACTCGGCACGCATGCCAAGGTCGTCATGCCGAGCACCGCCAACCCGGCCCGCATCGAAGCCTGTCGTGTGCTCGGCGCCGAGGTCGAACTGGTCCCCGACGTCGCCGCGGCGTTCGTGCGCGTGCGCGCGATCGAAGCGGACGAAGGGCGCTTCTTCGTGCACCCCTTCGAAAGCGAAACGATGGTCGCGGGTGCGGGCGCTCTCGGCATGGAGTTCTTGCGCCAGACGGGCCAACTCGACGCGCTGTTCGTCGCCATCGGCGGCGGCGGTTTGGCCGCGGGCGTCGCCGCGGCGGTCAAGCAACTGCAACCGCGCTGCCGGGTCTATGGCGTCGAACCAGCAGGTGCTGACTCGATGCACAAGAGCTTTGCTGCCGGCAGTCCGCAGCACATCGATGCCGTGCGCACGATCGCCGACAGCCTCGGGGCACCGATGGCGATGCCATTCACCTACGCGCTGTGCCGACGGTTCGTGGATGAACTGGTGATGGTCGACGATGACGAAATCTGCCGCGCCATGTGGCTGTTGTTTGCCGACGGCAAGTTGGCGACAGAACCAGCCGGTGCGGCGACCGCGGCCGCGATGCTGAAGCTGCGCGACCGCCTGGCGGGCCAGCGCATCGGCCTGATCGTCTGCGGAGCCAACGTCGACCACGCAACGTTCGGCAAGTGCCTCGAACGCGGCGCTCCAGCCAGCTGACGGCCCGCTCTCGTTGCCCTAGCGCACCGCCGCGTCCATCGCGTCCATCATCGCCTTGCACAACACCTGCACGTTGGGCTCCGTGCACATCGTGTAGTGATTGCCTGGGCAGTGCGCGATCTGCAACCCGGGCACGAACGGCTGCCAACCGAGATGGGCGTTGAACACGTAGCGCGTGCTCTGGTTCTGCTCGGCGGCGCGGAACAGCCACACCTTGCCGTCGTACGGCTGCACTTGGTGGCTTTCGAAGGCGTTCTCAAAGGCAAACTGCACATCGAACCCGCGTAGGTCCGGCGGCATCACGCCACCCTGCTCGCGCGCCTTCTCTTTGGTGCGCGCTGCCGTCCAGCGCTGCCACTTCATCTGCAAGATGCGGAACGGGTAGAGCGGTCCGCGCTTGGCGAGCCGAGCGACGTGCAGCACCGAGCGCGCCAGCTTGCTGCGCTGCGGGATCTGCGGACACCACGTATCGATCATGCCGACAAATGCGACCACTTCACCAACCGCCCGCAGCAGCTGCGCCATCTCAAACGCGACGACGCCGCCGCCGCTGTAGCCGCCAAGGCAATACGGTCCGTGCGGCTGCACTTCACGCAGCTCGGCGAGGTAGGCCGCGGCCATCTCGGCGATTGTCGTGTACGGCGCCTGCTTGCCGTCGACGCCGCGCGCCTGCAGCCCATAGACCGGCTGGTCCTTGCCGAAGTAGTGCGCGAGGTCGCGGAAGCCGAGCACGTTGCCGCCGGCCCCGTGCACCAAGAACAGTTTCGGGCGCGCACCGTCGACCTGGATCGGCACCACGTGTTGGCCCTTGCGCGCCGCCACCGAACGCACCGGCTCGCTGCCTGGCTCTGGCAGTTTGAGTTCGGCTCGCACTTCGGCCGCCAGCTTGCGCACCGTGCCCGATGCCAGCAATGTCGACAGCTCGAGGTCGAGGGCGAACTCCTTGTGGATGCGTGCGAACAGACGCACCGCCAACAGCGAATGCCCACCCAGTTCGAAGAAGTCCTGATCGAGGCCCGGCTGTTCGACACCGAGCAGATCGTGGAACGCGGCGGCCAGCTTCTTCTCGACGTCGTCGCGCGGCCCATCCGCGGTGGCGCAACTCGCTGTGTTGGGGTCGGGGCCAGCGTTGGCGCGCGGCCGTTCCGGTGGCATCGCCAACCAATTGGCGACGCGCGTTAGGTCCATCGACGTCACCACCACCTGTGCCAGCCCCGACTGCACGGCCCGCGTCAGGCCCGCCATGCCTTCTGGTCCAGAGATGCCACGCGCGAGCAGCGCGCGAATGCGTGGCACCGGCGCCGCGGCCACGCCACTGCCAGCCCGCGGCGGCGGCATCACCACACGTGCCGTTGCCGACGACGCGTTGCCGAACGCCCCGCGCACACCGAAGAGTTGCAGCCCGCGCAGTTCCAACACGATAACGCCCGACTCAGTCGCCAACGTGACATCCAACGTGCCAAGACGCGCGTGTTCATCCCAGGCTCGTCGGTGCACGCAGCTCACCATGCGGGGGGCCATGCGACCGTGCACGAACACTTGCTCACAACCGACCGGCACAAACAACGCATCGACGGCACCACCAGCAAGCAGGCGAATGCCGCAGCCAAAGGCCATGTCGAGCATCGCGGCATGCACACGATGCTCGGCCAAGTCGGCAACGAACGCGGCCGGCAACACCAAGTCACCGACGGCGACCTCGCTGCCGAGACCCACTCGTTCGATGCACTGCCAGCGCGGACCGAACACCACCTGCAGGTCTTGGGTGCCGTGCGGTGGCGACGGGTTCTTCGCTTCGGCGCGGCACGCACCAACATCCAGGATCGCCGCCGAACTGTCGTGCCGCCGAGCTCGCGCGCGCGCATGCGTGACGCGGTCGTGGGCCGCGGTGCGATCGAGCGGCGAACTCGCCACCGACACCAAGTAGCCATCGCGTTCGGACTCGACGCGCACGACCACCAGCAACGACCCGTCCGCGGGGAACGCCATCGGCGACAGCAATTCGACGGTTGTCAGCTCCACCTGCGAAGCCGCCGCCACCGCTTGCACCGCCGCCACCATCAGTTCGATGTGCCCGGTGCCAGGCATCACACAGTCGCCGCCGCGAATGCGATGCTCGGCAAGTTGCCAGTGCGTGCTCGGCGACCACGTGCTCGCAAACTCGATTCCGGCATCGATCTCGGCGCGCGTCCCGAGCCACACTGGCGTTGGCACAGCCATCGTGGCCGCCTTCGTCAGCATGCCCGTATCGCCCCAAAGACCCCAGTCGACGGTCAAGGTCCGGCCGGGCCGCACCGCACTGCGCCAGTGCGCGAACGCATCGAGCGCCGCGTTGGCAGCGGCGTAGTCGCATTGGCCAGGAATGCCAGCCAGGCCGCTGGTCGAAGCGAACGCGACGAACAACTCGGGCGGGGCGGTGGCGGTCACTTCATCGAGCACCACGGCACCGCGCACCTTCGGCGCCAGCATGCGTTCACTCTGGGTCGGCTGCCGCGTTTGGATCGGGCCGTCGTCGAGCACGCCCGCGGCGTGCACGATGCCGTGCAACGCACCAAACTGCGCCGTCGCGGTCCGCACGACTCGGGCCATCGCGTCCTGGTCCGCAACGTCTGCCGCCGCCACCAAAACCTCGGACCCGGCGCGCTCGAGTTCGCGAATGGCACGCATTGCTTCGGCATGCCGATCGCCTGAGCGCAGCGACAGCCACTCATCCCACAACGACCGCGCCGGCAAGCCGCGCCGCCCCACCAACACGAGCCGCGCCTTCACCGCCGTCGCCAGGTGCGCCGCGACCAGCATGCCGATGCCACCAAGCCCGCCAGTGACCAGATAGGTGCCGCGCTCGCGCCAAGGCGAAGGTGCTGCCAAGGGTAGCGTCACCGCCACCAACTCTTGCAGCAGGCGTGTGCCAGAACGCAGCGCCAGAGCGAGAGGTTGGTCGTCGGCTTCGATCTCGCGCGCCAACGCCGCCGCCAACACCGCCGGCTCCGCGAGACTTGGCGCATCGACATCGATGCAGCGTGTGCGCACGTTCGGATACTCGCGTGGCACCACTCGCAAGAAGCCCGCAACCGCCCCTTGGCCAGGACGCTGCATGCCTTCGCTGGCAACGCGCACCGCACCACTCGTCACCGCCAGCAGGCGCAGTCCGTTCGTCAACTCGGTGCGGCCAAGCGCTTGCCACAACGCCGTCAGGCAATGCACGAGAGGCAACGCCTCGCCCTGCTCGAGCGGCCATGCGAACAGCACGCGTTGCGGCGTTTGCTTCGCGGCAACCAACTGCAGCAGCACCCGCTCGATCGCCGCGGCATCCGTGAATGGGACCGTGTGCGTCGCACCGACCGTCGCTGGCACTTCCCCATGTTGCAGAACGTGCACCGAGCCGCCTTGCCCGCGCACGTGCTGCGCCAACGCCGTCGCTAACGCCCCGCCACCCAGGACGAGCCAGTGGCTGGCCGTCGCCGTCACGTTCTTCGCCAACTCCTGTGCGCGCCACGTCGGTTGGCGCAGCCACTCCGATTCTGGCAAACGCGTCGGCGCCGTCACTTCCTCGTCGCTGCGCAACACGCCGTCCTGCGCCAGCATCGCCCCAGGTTCGATCCAATGGCGCTGTCGCTGGAACCTGTAGGTCGGCAGCGGCACGCGGCGCCGCGCGACGCCGCCGTGCAAGGCCAGCCAGTCGACAGCAACACCCAATTGCCAGAGACGACCCACCGCTTCGAGCGCGAACGAATCCGCCGGCTTGGTGTCCTTCGCGTGCGGCATCGACACCAACGTC
>CANEYR010000088.1 GCA_947444055.1 Planctomycetota bacterium | reverse complement strand
GCATCACTCATCGCTCAGAGAGAAGGCAGGGAGGTCCAGCCAACGTCTTTGGCCATCAGCCGCGAGCGCCGTTGCGGCGCTCGTCGGCTCCAAGGTCTTGTTGGCTGGTGCTCATCCTCCGCCGCTCCGGCCAGGAAGCAAGTCCGAGGCAGCGGTCTCATCTTCCGGCCGGGGCCTCATCACTGCCGCTCTATCAGCCGCCGCACCGCACAGGTTCATCAGGCGTCGCGCGTCAGACAGACATACAGGCGTCGCGCACGATGCAGCACGATCTGGTGCCTTTGATTGGTCGGCAACGATGTAGATCACACAGGCACCACATCCAGCCAACTCGTCATCGACGGAAGTGCCGAAAACCGGACCTTCTCGTCGCCCGACAGCTTAACTGCGGACCACCAACCCGACCACCGCGGCCTCGAAACCACGCTGGCAGCCAGTCTTCCGGACGCCTCTGACCACCGCCCCCGTTTTTCGCCACAACTGCCTTAACACGCGTCGTCGTCACCGCCCCCGCCGACCTCACCACCGGCATGCCCACCGCGTTCGCGGCCGCCGTCCGCTCCAGAATCCCCTCCGGAATCCGACGCGTCGTCGAAGGGGTCGGGATCGACGCCTTCGACGGGATCCACCGAGGCGACCGCGTCATCGGCTTCTGGCGCTGGCGCTGACGCTGACGCTGGCGCTGGCGCTGGCGCTGGCGACGAGTCGGTTGGCACCGGCGGCGACACCGGCAGCGACACCGGCGACACCGGCGGCGACGGCACCAGGGGCGACACGGGCGGTTGGGACAGATCACCAAGAGCTTCGAGCGGACTGCGCACTCCATGCGGGCCACGGTTCAGGACATGCGTGTAGATCATGGTCGTGCGCACGTCGGCATGGCCGAGCAGCTTCTGGATGGTGCGAAGGTCGTAGCCGTCCTCGAGCAGGTGCGTCGCGAACGAATGGCGGAAGGTGTGGCAAGAGGCTCGTTTGGGAATGCGCGAACGAACGACGGCGAGGTGCACGGCCTTCTGCACGGCCGACTCGTGGAAGTGATGGCGACGACGCTGGCCGGTCTCGGCGTGGAGATAGGTGCGGGTGGCGGGGAAGAACCACTGCCAGGCCAGATCGCGACCGGCATTGGGGAGCTTGCGCCCGAGCGCGTGCGGCAGCTCGACCCAGCCCCAGTCGGGGCCTCGCTGCAGGTCGGCGGCGTGTTGGCGTTCGACTTCGGAGCGGTGCTGGAGCAGGGCTTGGCGGAGCGGGGCGGGAAGAACGGTCTGGCGATCCTTGTCTCCCTTGCCGGCGCGCACAGTGATGCACGAACGGGCGATGTCGATGTCCTTCATGCGCAGATGACAGGCCTCGAGCAGGCGCAGGCCGGCACCGTAGAGCAGGCTGCTGAGCAGGCGCGGGAGGCCGGTGAGATGGGCCAGGACGGCGGCGACTTCGGCGCGATCGAGCACGACGGGTAGGTGTTCGCGCGGTGTGGCACGCACCAGACCGTCGAGCCAGGGCAGGTCGATGTGCAGCACGCGGCGATAGAGGAACAGCAGCGCGGCGAGCGCCTGGTTCTGGGTGGCGGCGGCACAGTGGCCATCGACGGCGAGATGCGTCAGGAACTGGGTGACCTCGGCGGCGCCGAGGTCGCGCGGGTGACGCATTCTGTGAAACCGGATGAAGCGGCGAATCCAATGCGAGTACGCGTCCTCCGTTCTGGGGCTGTAGTGATGCGTACGCAGCTCCGCCGAGACGCAGTCCATGAGGCGTGGTGAGTTCACACCGCTCATGTGCCCGCAAATCGCCAGCGGTCACAGAATGGCTGTCGTTTTCGCTGAAATCGCGGCGCGGCGTTGGGACAGGGACACGGGCGCGCCCGAGGCGGGGAGCTCACACTGGCCTACATGGGTTGTGCCCGTAGGATCCGCGCCCCGTGATGAGCCCACAGAGCCTGCTGATTGAACTGTTCGTCGAAGAGTTGCCGCCGAAGTCGCTGAAGAAGCTCGGCGATGCGTTCGGCGCGGTGCTTGTCGACAGCTTGAAGGCGCAGGGGCTGGTTGGGGCGAATGCGGTCGCGACCACGTTCGCGTCGCCGCGGCGTTTGGCGCTGCATTTGACAGAGGTGGCAGCGCGCGGCGTCGACAAGGCTGTGTTACAGAAGCTGGTGCCGGTGAGTGTCGGCCTCGATGCGCAAGGCAACGCCACGCCGGTGTTGTTGAAGAAGCTCGCGGCCGCTGGCGCCGATGCGAGTGTGGTGCCGAGTTTGAAGCGCGCCGTGGATGGCAAGGCCGAGACGCTGTTCTTGGACAAGATCGAGCCCGGCGTCGTGTTGCTTGACGGCTTACAGAAGGCGCTCGACGACACGCTCGCGAAGCTGCCGATCCCGAAGGTGATGACCTATCAACTCGCCGACGGCTGGAGCAACGTCAAGTTCGTGCGCCCTGCACACGGATTGTGCGCGCTGCACGGCAGCGACATCGTGCCGGTGAAGGCCCTTGGGCTCGTCGCCAATCGGCAGACGATGGGCCACCGCTTTGAGAGTTCGGGTCAGGCGATCGTGGTGCGCGAGGCCAACAGTTACGTGCAGCAGCTCGAACAGGAAGGTGCGGTGCTGGCATCGTTCGCGGCGCGGCGCGCCGAAGTCGAACGCCAATTGCAGAGCAAAGCGAAGGCCGAAGGGTTGGTGCCGATCGACGACGCGGCGCTGCTCGACGAAGTCACCGGCTTGGTCGAACGCCCCAACGTGCTGTTGTGCCGTTTTGAAGAGGAGTTCCTCGCGGTGCCACCGGAGTGCCTCATCCTGACGATGAAGCAGAACCAAAAGTACTTCCCGCTGCTGGATGCCAAGGGAACGCTGACCAACAAGTTCCTCGTCGTCAGCAACATCCGCCCCGTCGATGCGAGTGCGGTGATCGGCGGCAACGAGCGCGTCGTTCGGCCGCGGCTCGCCGATGCGAAGTTCTTCTTCGATCAGGATCGCAAGAAGACGTTGGCCATGCGGCTGCCGGGACTGGCCAAAGTCGTCTATCACAACAAACTCGGCACGCAGGGCGATCGCGTCGAACGCGTTCGTACGCTGAGTCGCAGCATCGGGACGGTGCTTGGCGGCGAGGCGCTTGCCCTGCAAGCAGAACGGGCAGCGCAGCTGGCGAAGGCGGACTTGCTAACAGATATGGTTGGTGAGTTCCCTGAGCTGCAAGGCATCATGGGTGGCTACTACGCGCGGCACGATGGCGAGCCGATGGCGATCGCCGAGGCCATCGAGGATCACTACAAGCCGCGCTTCGCTGGCGACCAGTTGCCGCGCAATATGGTTGGTGTGTGCGTGGCGCTGGCCGACAAGTTGGAGACGTTGGTCGGGATGTTTGGCATTGGGCAGGTGCCGACTGGCGACAAGGACCCGTTCGCGCTGCGGCGGCACGCACTCGGCGCCATTCGCATGCTGGTCGACAAGCAACTGCCGATTGCTCTCGACCAGCTGATTGCCATGGCGGTGCCGGTGTTTGGCGCGTTGATCACCAATCCCGCGGCTGCCCTGCAGGAGTTCCTCTTCGATCGTTTGGCGTCGTCGCTGAAAGAGCAGGGTTACACAGCCCAGGAGATTGAGGCGGTGACAAGCTTGCGGCCGCAGCGGTTGGCAGAGGTGAACAAACGATTGAGTGCGGTGCGCGCGTTCGCCGCGTTGCCCGAAGCCGCTTCCTTGGCCGCGGCCAACAAGCGCATCGGCAACATCCTGAAGAAGAGCGAAGGCGCCATCGGTGGCGCCGTGCGCACCGAGTTGCTGGTCGATGCCAAGGAACAAGAACTGCATGCGGCGCTGGCGAAGGTCGCGGCGGTGGCGGAGCCGAAGTTTGCAGCCGGTGACTACCAGGGTGGGCTGGTCGCATGCGCCGCGCTGAGAGGGCCGGTCGATGCGTTCTTTGACACCGTCATGGTGAACGCCGAGGACCTCGCCTTGCGCCAAAACCGGTTGGCCTTGCTGTCGCAGTTGCACGCCCTGATGAACCGCGTCGCCGATCTGTCGAAATTGGCGGCCTGACCCATCGGCGGCCCACGCGACAGGCAGCTTCTTCGGCATGGCCCATCAACATAGAGTCGTCGCATGGACCTCGCTCGCTTTCCTCGCCGCCGCTACAGCCACGGCCCGACCCCGCTCGAGTTCTTGCCGAACTTCACCAAGGCGCTCGGCGGCCCCAGGGTGTTCATCAAACGCGATGACCTGCTTGGCCTCGCACCGGGCGGCAACAAGACGCGCAAGCTCGAATTCCTCGTCGCCGACGCGCTCGCCCGCGGCGCCGACACGCTGATCACCTGTGGCGCGCCGCAGAGCAACCACTGCCGCATCACACTGTCGGCTGCGGTGAAGGAAGGCTTGAAGTGCCGCTTCGTGATCGAGGAACGTGTGCCCGGCAGCTACCGCGAAGACGCCAGCGGCAACCACTTCTTGTTCCGTCTGTTCGGCGTCGAAGCGATCACCGTGGTGCCAGCAGGTACCAACATGGCGAACGCGATGCAGCAGGTCGCCGATGAGATCGAGCGCGCGGGCCGCCGGGGCTACGTGATCCCAGGTGGCGGCTCCAACGCGCTCGGCGGGCTTGGCTACGTCGCCTGCGCGCAGGAGCTGCAGCAACAATGCTTCGAGCAAGGCGTGCGCATCGATCGCGTCGTCGTCGGGTCGGGCAGCTCGGGCACGCACGGCGGCCTGCTGGCGGGGTTCCTCGGCAACCGCATCCACATTCCGATCGTCGGCATCGGCGTCAGCCGCGACCCGGCGGACCAAGTCCCACTGGTGCACAAGGAAGCGCAGGCGGTGTGCGACTTGCTCGAACTCGGCCTCACCGTGCCGCGCGAGCAAGTGGTGTGTGTTGGCGGCTATTGGCAACCGAAGTACTCGGTGCCGAACCCGCGCATGGTCGAAGCGGTGCAGATGTTGGCGCGCACGGAAGCGATCCTGCTCGACCCGGTCTACACCGGCAAAGTGATGGCTGGGCTGATCGGCATGAGCCGCGACGGCGCCTTCCGCCGCGACGAGAACGTGCTGTTCGTGCACACCGGCGGCGCCCCTGCCTTGCACGCGTACGAATCCACCTTGCTCGCATAGAGCAAGGTGCGGGCTACGATCCGGTGATGCTTTCCATTCGCTGGCTCGCGGCGCTCTCGCTGTTGCTGCCGTCGCTGCGCGCGCAGGCGGCGTTCGTCGAGACGGACACACTCAAACTGTTTGAACGGCGCAGTGTGTTGCTATCACAATTCTGGAGCCGCGACATGTCGATTCGCGCCGGCGTCGTGCTGCCGCCACAGCTGCGCACCGGCGAGCAGGTACCGGTGTGTTACTCCATCCACGGTTTTGGCGGCTCCCATCGCGGCGCCATCCGACGCGAGAAGGAACTGGTCCTTGGCATGGAGGCCGGCACGACACCGCGCATGCTCTATGTGTTTCTCGATGCGCAGTTCTCGCTCGGGCACCACGAGTTCGCCGACTCGTACAACAACGGGCCGTGGGGCAAAGCCCTGACGACCGAGTTCGCGCCCGTGCTCGAGCAGCACTTCCACGCTGGCGGCGCCGCCAACGCGCGCTTCCTGACCGGGCACAGCAGCGGCGGCTGGTCGAGCCTGTGGCTGCAGGTTGCGTATCCGGACTTCTTCGGCGGCACCTGGTCGACAGCACCTGACTCCGTCGACTTCCGCGACTTCACTGGCATCGACATCTATCGCTTTGCCAATGCCTTTACCGATCCGGACGGCAAGCCGATCCAGCTCGTGCGGCGAAAGGGTGAATGGGCTCAGACCATCGAGCAGTTTGTGCGCAGCGAACTGGCGAAGAAGGACCACGGCGGGCAATTCATGAGCTTCAACGCCGTCTTCTCACCACGTGGCGAGGACGGTCGGCCGATGCCGCTGTTTGATGTGGCGACGGGCGCCATCGATCGCACCGTCGCGGCGACTTGGAAGCGCTACGACATCGGCCACATCCTGCGCACCAACTGGACGACGCTGGCGCCGCAACTCACCGGCAAGCTGCGCGTGTTCATCGGCACGCAGGACACCTTCCGCCTCGAAGGCGCGTGCTACTTGCTGCGCGACGACCTGAAGGCGCTCGGCAGCGACGCCCAGATCGTGTTCGCCGAAGGCCGCAACCACGGCGACCTCTTCGCCCCGCATCCAGAACTGTGGCCAGACGGGCTGTTGCCGCGCATTCACCGTGAAATGCGGGCAGCGTTCGATGCAGGCCAGGCCAAGGCCGACAGTCCAAAGTAACTCACGGCGCCGGCTGCGACCGCACCCGCAGATACAGCTCTTCGACCTTGGTGCGCGCCCACGGCACCCGGCGCAAGAACTTGAGCGACGACGTCACGCTCGGTTCGTATTGGAAGCAGCGAACGGGGACGGCGCTCGCCATCTCGTCCCAGCCGATGCGTTCGACCAGGAACTCGATCATCACGGCGAGGGTGATGCCGTGCAGTGGGTTGTTGGGTTGCTCGACCATGTTCGTAGTGCGCGCGGCAGTGTCGCACGCGACTCTGCAAGCGGCGCCATGTCCCCACTGGATTCTCCGTCGCATGCACAGCATTCTGTTGCGCATCGCAGCATCGCTGCGATCGCAACCAGCGCAACGCGAAGCACGCGCCAACCACCTACTCAATCCAACTAGGAGGCGACCATGGCCAAGGGCCAACAAGCAAAGAAGTCACCGAAGAAAGAGCCCCAGAAGACGCTGAAGGAAAAACGCTCCGAGAAGGCAGCGAAGAAAGCGATGAAGGGCTGACCACTTGCGCGCCCTGCCACTCGGCGGGGCGCGCTCACTTTCTGGGCGTCGCCAACGCGTTCGTCACTGCACGACGAAGGCAACGCCAGCGGTGCCGGCGAGTCCGATCGCACCGACACTGGCATCCGGCAACGCGGTCGTGGATTCGAGCACGAACGCCGCATCGATCGGGATCTGGGCCGCCAGCGAGAATGGCAGCGCCAGAGCGAGCAAGGGCAGGAGCAGGCGGTTGTGCATGTGAGGAGTGGGCGAAAGGGCCGGCGGATACCTCGTCGTGCAGGGTGGGTGGTGGCGACGAGGCGCCAGCGAACGACGTTCGGCCGTTCGCGTCAGAACACCCGCGTCACCGCACCAACAGGACGACGAGCCCGACCGCGATGACGGCGACGGCGCTGGGCACGATGAGCCGCGCCAAACCGCGCCCCAGCCAAACACACAGGGCGGCCTTCACGATCGTGTTGGCAACGCACGCAATCGCGATCGCCAGCACCGCCAACTCGGCATCGGCCGGCGTCGCGCGCACACGTTCCGCCATCGCCATCGTCACCGCATCCACGTCGGTCGTGCCGGCAAGCGCAGCGATGGCATACGCACTGCCTGGCGGCAGGTGTTGCTGGCCGAGCTTCAACACCAACTGCACCACCGCGAACAGCGCCGCCAACTTGCCAGCCGCCAGCAGCGAGAACGGGTTCTTCATCGCCACCGCCCCCGGCACATCGCCACCCGCTTCCCGCGAACCCCGCAACGCCACGCACGCCGCCCCGGCACTGACCACCATCATCACGCCAAAGACCAGCGCCAACGCCGGCAAGAGCACCGGTGCAACCACCGTCGCCGCGACGACGACGCGCAAGAACATGATCGCCCACGCCAACAGAATGCCGCCCGCCAGACGGCGCGCCGACGCACCGGGCTCACAACTCTGCTTCGCCATCGCCAGCGTCACTGCCGTCGAGCTGACCAAGCCGCCGGTCGCCGCCGTCACCGCAATGCCGCGCCCAGGCCCAAGCCAGCGCGTCGCCACATAACCGATCAGCGACAGGCCCGAGATCAGCAGCACCAAGAGCCATAGCTTGTACGGATTGATCGCGCCCCACGGATCGATCGCGCGATTGGGCAGCAACGGCAACACGATGAACGTCGCCAGCAACAGCCGCATGCCGACCAACACGTCGTCCCAGCCGAGGCGGCCGACGAGAGCATGCAGTGGCTGCTTGTAAGCGAGCAGTGCCGCTGTGGCGACACCGAGACCAATCGCCAGTTCACGGTGATCCGTCGTCGACAACGCACCTAGCAAGCAGGCCGTGATCGCCGCCAGTTCGGTGGTGAGCCCCACGTGGTCGGGACGCTGCTTCAGACCCGCCAGATACCCTGCGATCACGATCGCGGCTGCGGCCAACACCGTGCATGGCAGCATCCACGGCATCGCGTGGCTCTTCGCGAAGAAGCCGCCGATCGCCCCCAGCTGCGCCAACAAGACAAAGCTGCGCAGGCCCGCGACGCCAAAGCCCTCGCGCGTGTTCCGCTTCTCACGTTCCATGCCGAGCAACGCGCCGAGCAGCAGGGCGGTGCCGAAGTCCCGCGCGATGGTGAAGTCAAATTCGGTCGTCACCATCGCAGCGTATCGAGTCCTGAGCACGATCTCTCTCCGAACGATCGCTGTCCGTAGACTCCCGCCCATGCCGACTGCCACCCTGCCCGCGGACAATGCGTTCGCGCTCGCGAGCAAACTGCCGTACTCGACCCCCGCCTTCGACACGATCCGCGATGCGCACTACTTGCCGGCGTTGACCGAAGGCATGCGCGTACACCGGGAGGAAGTGCGCGCCATCGCCACGCAGCAGGACGCGCCGACGTTCGCCAACACCATCGAACCGCTCGAACGCAGCGGGGCCCTCCTGACGCGCGTCTGCAAGGTGTTCTTCAACCTCACCGAGTCGACGACCAACCCGACGATTCAGGCCATTCAAAGCGAGGTCGCCCCCAAACTCGCCGCCCACCAAGACGCGATCTATCTCGACCCACAACTGTTCGCTCACGTCGAAGCGGTGTTCGCGGCGCGCGCGACGCTCGGTGATGCCGAGCAGCGGCGCTTGGCCGAGCGCTACCACACTGCCTTCGTTCGCCACGGCGCGCGGCTGTTGCCGGCGGCCAAGACGCGGCTCGGCGCCATCAACGCAGCCATGAGCACGTTGACGACCCAGTTTCAGGAACGGCTGCTCGCCGAAACCAAAGACCTCGCGGTCGTCGTCGACAGCCAGGAAGAGCTCGCCGGGCTCGATGCCAGCTCGATCTCGGCGGCGGCCGCGGCGGCGCAGGCCGCGGGCCATCCAGGCAAGTTCTTGCTGACGCTGCAACTGCCGACCTCACAAGGTGTGCTGTCGTCGCTGCAGAATCGCACGACGCGGCAACGTGTGTTCGAGGCGTCGATGGCGCGCTGCGCCCGCGGCAACCAACACGACACGCAGGCTCTGGTGCGGCAGCTCGCGGCGCTGCGCGCTGAGCGCGCGGGCTTGCTGGGCTACTCGAGCCACGCCGACCAGGTGCTCGCCGACCAAATGGCGGGCAGTGCAGCGGCCGTCAACACGATGCTCAAAAGCATGGCGAGGCAGATCGTCGCCAAGACCAAGGCCGAAGCCGCTGAGCTGCAGGCCTGGCTCGACCACAACGGCAAGGGCGAGCAGTTGGCGGCGTGGGACTGGAGCTTCGTCGCCCAGCAAGTTCGCCAGCAGCGCTACCAGTTTGACGAAGGCGTAGTGAAGCAGTTCTTCGAGCTCGACCGCGTGCTGCAAGACGGACTGTTCTTCATGGCGAAGACGCTCTACGGCATCGATCTGCGCGAGCGCACCGACCTGCCGGTCTATCACGCTGACGTACGCGTGTTCGAAGTCTTCGACGCCAACGGTGGCGCCATCGGCCTGTTCTACGCCGACTACTACGCGCGGCCGAGCAAGCGCGGCGGCGCTTGGATGGACAACTTCGTCGACCAGAGCGGCCTGCTGGCGCAGCAACCGGTGGTGCTCAACGTGATGAACCTGCAGAAGCCGAGCGCTGGCCAGCCGACGTTGCTCAGCTTCGACGACGTGACCACGCTGTTCCACGAGTTCGGCCACGGCGTGCACGGACTGTTCAGCCGCGTGCACTTCCCGATGTTGTCGGGCACCAGCGTGCCGCGCGACTTCGTCGAGTTCCCTTCGCAGTTCCACGAAGACTTCGCCTTCGATCCAGCGGTGTTGGCGAAGTGCGCCAAGCACTGGCAGACGGGCGCGGCGATGCCGCCGGAACTGGTGGACAAGATCCGCGCCGCCCGCGCCTTCGGCCAAGGCTTCGCATCGCTTGAGTACGTAGCGGCCGCGATCCTCGACATGGCGTGGCACTCGCTCGCACCCGGCCGCGAGATCGAGAACGTCGCCGCCTTCGAAGCGCAGGCACTGCAAGACGCCGGCGTCGCCTGGGACCTGGTGCCCCCGCGCTATCGCAGCCCCTACTTCGCGCACATCTGGCCGGGTGGCTACTCGGCCGGTTACTACGCCTACATGTGGAGCGAGGCGTTGGCGGCCGATGCGTTCGCCTGCTGCATGGAGAACGGCGGCATGACGGCGGCGAACGGCGCGCGCTTTCGCGACGCGGTGCTGAGCCGCGGCATGACGCGCGAGCCGATGGCGATGTTCACCGCCTTCCGCGGCCGCGAGCTGGACACCAAGGCCCTGCTCAAGCGGCGCGGTCTGCTGTAGCGGCGGCGCCGCTCACAGCATCAGAGCATCAGAGCATCACAGCGAAGACGCCGTTGCTGGTGACCAACTGGTTGAGGTCGATGTTCTCCATGACGAAGCCCTGCGCCGTCAGGTTCAAGCCGGTGACGCCTGGCGGCACTGGGATGTTGAACGTGCCCGAGCCTGAGCCAGGCAATCCTGGCGGCGTCACGAAGATGCCGTCGATCAAGATCAGCGGCGACACCAGCAGGTTGCAGAAGAACGGGAACGGCAGCGGCACCGAGATCGCCGAATCGCCGAATGCGAACAAGCCGAGGGACAGCGGCGCGGCGCCGGTGAGCGCGAAGGTCAGCGTGCCGTTGGCATGCGCACTGCCGGTGACGGCGAGTGCTGGCGTAACGCCGCCTTGGCCGGGGCAACCCGAGTCGTAGGGCGCCGCGACCGTGACTTGGAACACGTAGACGCTGCGGTTGGCGAAGTCGCTGATCGCCATCGTCTTGCTCGCTTCGTCGTAGCTGAAGTCGTAGGCGCCGATGCCAGCCGCTGGCGCGAACGCACCCCACGACAGCGTCATCGCGGCCCCGTCCGACGCGCGGTTGCACAACACGGCGGCGGCGAAGGGCTGCCCCGCCGTGGTGATGACTCGGTTGTTCCAGAACACCACTTCCCCGGCGGGCTGGCGCACGAACGACAGGTTCTGCGCGACGATGCCGATCGCCAAGGTGGCATCGACGACGACGCGTTGGTTGACCAACACATTGCCGCCGACGCGCGTCGCCGCGAGCACCTTGTTGCCCATGCGCAGCCAGATGTCGCCGGACAAGGTGTCGAAATCCATGTCCCGCCAGGTCGTGCCCGGGCTCGGCGTGGGGTTCATGATCATGCCGTTCGCCGACGTGTAGATGTCAGCACCGGTGACTTCGCCTTGCAGCGCGCGCCGCCCGGAGCCGAACGTCGTCCAGCCCACGCCGAAGTCGACGCCGACGAAGCCGGGGTCCATCGCGACGCCGCTGCCGCCGCGCCCGTTCTTTGCCCACAAAGAAGTGCCAGTGAGATCCCAGCCGGTGATGCCGACTGGCGACACGGCGCCCGGGTCATAGGCGGCGACGAGCTTGGTGCCGGCGATATCGAGGCCGGTGTAACCGCGCACATTGGGCGTCGCGCCGACGACTCCGAACGCGATGCCTGGCGTCGGCGTGGTCAGGGCGTTGCTGATCTTGACGATGCCGACGTTGCCCACCGCACCCGTCGAATTGAAACCGGCCAAGAACAGGTCGGTGCCGTTCCAAGCGACGGCCATCGGGTTGTTGCCGATGTATTCGGGATTGAGGCCGTTCGAAGTGCTTGAGACATCGATCGTGCTGATGTGGGTCAGCGAAACTTGGGCGGCAGTGACGGCAGCCAAAGACAGGGCGGCAAGAGTGGTGCGAAACATGGATTCTGATTCTGGTTGGTCGCGGCGCACCGGCGGTGATGCGGCGAGGGGGCGAACGCTACGGCGAGACGCTGGGTTTGTCAGCCCGTGACGCGCGGTGCTGGCGGGACTGCGGCGGGGCGGAAACGAGCGAACAGGGCTCCCGCGAGCCAAATGGCCGCCAGGATGGCGAGAACAGGCCATAGCGTGGGCCACGCAGCTGGCAACCAACCCGTCAGAGCTGTGCTCAGCGGCCCGAACGTGACATCGAGCTCATTGGGCGTGAACCGCAGAATGACGACACCCGTATCCAAGGCCGGATCGAGGATCGCATGAGTCGGCCACGTCTTGGCTGCCCACGGCCTGCACACGGGCATGGTCATAAGGCCCGCTCCCAACACCATGAGGCCAACGAAGATCACTCGATGTCCCGCGGCAAGGAACCGGGTCATCGCGAGCACGAGTGGGATCACCATCAGGTGACTGTGACGGGCCCAGTCGAAGGCGATGCAGAAGATCGCCACGATGCCACACGCCACCAGACCGAAGTGCCAACGCTCACGACCATGGGCGCGCGTGTGCATGAACCACGCCAACACCGCCAGAATCGGCCCGAAGGCGACGACGTAGTGCACCAGCGCCAGTGACCAAGTGACCAGCGAACCGCCGGGAAACAGCGGATGCGCCATGAAGTAGTCGGCGGTGAACAGGGCCTGCGCCTTCGCACGCACTACCAAGTAGAAAGTCGCGTAAGCGGACAATGCGCAGCCGACGCCAACCAAGTCGATTCGCCAATGAGTGTCGGTTTGGCGGCGCACAAACCAGAGCCATGGCAACATGAAGACTGCCAACTCGTGGTTGCTGAGGTTGACGAAGAAGAGCCCCCAGAACACCAACGGTCGCTTCGCTGCCATCATCGCCCAGAAGAACAGGGTGTAGCACATGGCGTCGGGATAGCCCAGCCACGCTTCCTTGTACATCTGGATCGGTGAGATCACCGCCACAGCAAGCGTCACCAACACCCCATCAAGGACTCTGGCCCCGCGTGTTCGGCTGAAGAAGAAGATCGTCGCGAGCAACAGCACCGAGAAGCCGCGCACAAACACGACGAAGTTCTCGCCACCTAGTCCGAACAACCAAGCGAGCAGAGGCGCCAACCAGCGATGTGGGAACTGACCGACCAAATCGAACGGGCGCTCCGACATCGACTGCCATTGGATGCCGAACCCGACCGCAAGCGATTGCGGCCAGACGAGTGCGCACGACACCGCGTAGGCAAAGCCGCCGACGACCAATGCAATCAGAACTTCCTTCAACCACGATCGCATCGGTTCACTCGCGGGCGTGGGCAGGGAACTGGCATGACGGTGCTCGCAGGCCGCCGCACGCTACGAACCTCGGACGAAGTGGTCAAGACGACGAAGCAACTGCCCCGCTGCTGCGACCCGTCGCACGGGCCGTAGACGCGGGCGGCTGATGGCGCCAATCATGGTGGTCCAGCGTGGGTGCTCATGGATGTCATCGCCGGCGCCGTCCTGCACATCGCATGTCAGGAGGCTGCCAGGGATGTCGAGGGCCCGCTCGTCGGTGACCTGTAGGCGCCAAGCCACGTGGTTACGGCACGGCCGTGCAGGCAAGGTGTCCGGTCTAAACCGACTAACAATGCTTGACGTCGCTTGGCCGTTCTCGTAATATCTGCTGAATCACAATGGCCGCTCGTGTTCGCCAACCGAAGAAGCCGTCGCAAGGCGTGTTGCCGTTCCGACAGAACGGCGGCCGTCGAGCGGGCGCTGGCCGAAAGCCCAAGGGTGAGAAGGCCATGGTTGGTCACGGGCCACGCGCGCTGCTGGCGGCGCGGTTCCCGGCGCACGTGACGATGAAGCTGCTGCGGGGGTTGCCGCGCCGCTTGCGCAGCAAGCGTGAGTACACCGCCCTGCGCGGCGCCTTCGCCGCCGGTTGCGACCGGCATGGCTTCCGCCTCACCCACTACGCCGTGCTCAATGATCACCTGCACTTCCTGGTGGAGGCGCGCGACCGGGCGGCGTTGTCGCGGGGGCTACAGGGTCTCGCGATCCGGATCGCCAAAGCCTTGAACAGGCTTTGGCGTCGGGCCGGCACCGTGTTCGCCGACCGCTACCACGATCGCATCCTGAAGACGCCGCGCGAGGTCAGGAACGCGCTGCGGTACGTGCTGGGCAACGGGAAGAAGCACGCGGCCGAAGGTCGCG
Source organism: Planctomycetota bacterium (assembly GCA_947444055.1). Lineage (GTDB taxonomy): Bacteria > Planctomycetota > UBA1135 > UBA1135 > UBA2386 > UBA2386. Next base: position 7,133 of record CANEYR010000088.1, on the reverse strand, counting down.
AGGTCGCGGTGCCCCAGGCCATCGACACGTTCACGTCGGCGCCGTGGTTCGACGGGTTCCGTGAGACGGTGACAGTGCGGGGCATCGATGCGATGCCCCGCCCTGTCACCGACGCCCACACCTGGATGCTCACGATCGGCTGGCGTCGGCACGGGCTGCTCTCCGTGCACGAGGTGCCGGCTGTGGGCTGATGGCGGGCAGATGGTCCAAGCCGCCAAGTGGTTCTTGGGCCGACCGCTAGGTCGCGCTGCGCGGAACGGACCGCCTGCCCAGCATGGCGCGATCAAGGGCTGGCAGCAGTTCCTCGCGCGTTGGCGGCTTGGCGATCAACTCGATACCCAGCGGCCCGATCTCCGCCAGGAACGTCGCGGTCGACGTGTGCCCAGACACGAACAGAATCGGCAGCCCGGGTCGGATCGCGCGCAGCGCTCGCACCAGATCCACACCCTGCAAGCCCGGCATGCTCACGTCGCTGACGACGACGTCGACCACCATGGCCGACTCGGCAAGCGCGCGCACGGCATCCGCACCGCACGCCGCTTCCCCCACGACCAGACAGCCGCAGACCTGCAGCAAGCGCGCGATCGCGCGGCGCACTTCCGGTTCGTCTTCGACGAGCAGCACGCGCCGTCCTTCGATGCTGGCCGCGGGACGCGACAACACCACCGGTCGCTCGATGACGTCGACCGGCTGCTCGACGCTTGGGAACGCGAACGAGAAACACGTGCCGCAGCCGGGCGCCGACTCGATCGTGACCTCACCCTGCAACTGTTTGGTGATGCCGTAGACCGTCGCGAGGCCGAGTCCCGTTCCACCGCCAGGCCGCGTCGTGAAGAACGGCTCGAACGCGCGCGCGCGCACCGCTGGCGCCATGCCCGGCCCGTCATCTTGCACCGACAGCCGAATGCGCGTCTCCTCGCGAATGGCCCGCAGCGTGAACACGCCACCATTAGGCATCGCCGACCGCGCATTCACCGCCAGGTTCATGACGATCTGCTCGATCTGCCCAGGCGCCGCGCACACGCGCAAGGACTCGTCCGGCAAGACCAAGTCGACGCGCACCGTGCTGCCCATGAGGTCGCCCACGACACCCATCTGCGCGCGCAGCACGTCGCCAAGATCAATGACATGCGGCACCACGGTTTGGCGACTGGCGACGGCGAGCAGTCGCTGCGTCAACTCACGCCCGCGCACGGCAGCCGCCAAGATGCGCGCGGTCAGATCGCGCAAATCGCCAACCTCACCGCGGGCCAGTTCGAGTTCCAACATCTGGGCGTTGCCGAACACGACCGTGAGCAGATTGTTGAAGTCGTGGGCGACGCTGCCCGCGAGCTGACCCAGACTCTCCATGCGCCGCATTTGCTCGAGTTCCCGCTCAAGGCGAACGCGTTCTTCGTGATCGATCCCGAGTTGTTCGACCGCGAGACGCAACTCACTGGTCCGCTGCTGCACACGTTGCTTGAGGCTGTCCCGCGCGCGCAGCAATTCCACCGTTCGCGCATCGACCAGGGTGCGTAGCTGCGCTGCTTGGCGCGCACTTCTGCGGCTGCCGAAACGAAACACCGTCCAGCCACCAGCGAGCAAGAGCAGTCCACAAACCCAGGGGAACCAGCGCCGCTCCCAAACAAACGGTGCAACCAGGACGCGCAGGCGAGCTGGCGAGTCACTCTCGCGCCCGGCAGCATCGATCGCGACGACCTCGATGACGAACTGCCCAGCGGACGGCAACACCACGGAGATCGGAGCGCGCGGCAGCGACTGGCTCCAACGACCGTCCGCGAGACGCCAGCGAAATGAGATGCTGCCAGGACTGTTGAACTCAGGGGCCGTGCATGCAAGCAGCACCGTGCGATCGGCGTGGGCATGCACGACATCACCAGCCGGGGTTCGCTCAACGGTTTGGTCACCACTCGGCAGCGGCTGCACATGGCAAACAGGCGCCGGCAGGTCATGGCGCAAGTGCTTGGTGTCGATCATCCAGATCCCGTTGATGCCGCAAACGGCGGCCACCCCAGCCTGCGTCGACACACTCGGCTGCACCCCACCATTGGCTTCTGTTGAGATCCTGGCATTGCACGCGAGGGCGCGACAGGTCACGGCTTCGGCAGCGCCATCGGCAAACCGATCGAGCGCTGTGGGATCGAGCAAGTAGGGGCCGCGATTGCCGCCCATGAGCCAATTGGGGCCAAGCGGCGTGGCCGAACACACGTAGGCATCTGACAGACCATGGGCCGGTCCGACGATCCAGCGGCGATCGCCTTCGATTCCGACCAACCCAGAGCCATAGGTCGCAAACCAGACGCGATCGCCGCTGCCAGGCAGCACCGCTCGCACTTCGGCCGTCGGCAGGTCTTTGCCGCGCCGTAGGTGGGTCACGACCACTTCACCCGCGGACAACCTCAACACACTGCGCTGTCCAACCAACCACGTGCCACCATCCGACCACGGCACGATCATCTTCACGACGTCGTCGCGCAGCGCAGCGGCTGGTTTGTAGGGATGCCAGACGTCATTGAACTCCCACACACCGGCCTCGGTGCCGAGCAGCAAGCGGCCGCGTGCATCCCGGGCGATGGCCCGCACGATGCCCACTGGTACCGGAGCGGGAAACCCTCGATACTCCTCACCACGCAGACGGCCTAGAACGCTGGAACGACCGAGCCAAAGGGTGCCGTCTTGGTCGCGATGCAGGGCATTGACGCTGTGCGAATTCACCGCCTCGACATGGGTCGCACGGCCGTCGCGCAACGAGAACAAGCCGGCGTTGGTGCCAACCCACCAGGCGCCATCCCCCGCGGCCCACACCGAGTTGGCGGCACGGACCTTCTCGCCGAACGTCAATTGCACGCCTACGGCCTCACACAACGACAAGCGCGCCAACCCACCGCCATAAAACCCCGCCCAGATGCCACCGCTGCGGTCTTCGTGCAAACAGCGCACTGGAGACGTCACGGGCATCGTGAACGGCGGTTGCGAGCCGTCCGGATGCACACAGATGACTTCCTGCGACGTGCCAAGCCACAAGGCCCCGGAGCGCGACAGCAGCAGAGCCTGCATCTCGTCGGTCGCGGTCGTCGACCCTGGCGAGCCAGCAGGCGACAGCACATCGCCGCGCAGGTGCAGCAGCCCAGACTCCTAGCCACACCGTTCCGTCGGCGGCCGGTTGGGCAGCCCACACTGGATCGGTGTGCACCACCTCGACTCGACCATCGCGCAGACGCCGAGCGCCATTTCGCCCACTCACCAATACCTCTCCATTCGGCAAGACGACCGTCGCGAGCGTGCCAAGCAGCGGCTCGCTGTCCAACGGCGCCAAGCGCCCGTCCGCCTCGACCGCATACACATTGTTCGGGTCACTGCAGGCGATGCGTCCGTCGGGCAACCGGGACATGCTCCACACGGTGCCACCCGGCAGCGTCGCCACCGCGGTGAAGCCAGTCGCATCGTGGCGCGCAACCATGCCGAGCTCGGTGCCAAACCAGAGGGAGCCATCGGCTGCCTCCACCAGTGCGGTGATGCGACTGTCGGGGAAGTGGCGGTCCGAAGACGCATCGAACACTTGCCACTCGACGCCATCGAATCGGCACAACCCGCCAAACGTCGCCACCCACAGCATGCCATCGCTGCACTGGACCACCGCTGTGACCGTGTTCTGCGGCAATCCCGTGGCGGTGTCCCAACTGCGCACGACCCACGGCGAGTCCGTGGGCAAGGTGATTGGGGGCTGGGCGACGGCGGCCGTGAGCAGGGACAAGGACGCAACGATCGACATCCACGGCTGGAGTGATGAGCGAGTCATTGGCGAGAGTCCAATGCCGAAGTAACGCGCACGAGCCGCGCCGCGGCGTTCACTTCGCGAAGATGCCGACGGTGAAACGGCCACTCGCATCGGCGAGGCCGTGGTACATGCCTTCACTGTTCCACTGCGCGGTGAGGTTGCCGTCGCGATCGACCGCGATCAGCCCGCCATCGTCCTTCTGCAGCGTGTCGGCGACGATCGCCCGCGCCGACTGTTCCAGCGTCTGCCCGCCAAACTCCATGCGCGCCGTCACCGTGCGCCCCACCACGTGCCGCATGAACTGCTCGCCGGTGCCGGTGCAACTGACAGCGGCCCAGCCGTCGGCGTAGTTGCCGGCCCCGATCAGCGGCGTATCGCCGATTCGCCCCCACCGCTTGCCGGTCATGCCGCCAGTGCTGGTCGCCGCCGCCAAGTTCCCCGCGTTGTCGCGCGCGACGCAGCCAACGGTGCCGTAGCCATGCTGCACCGAGCGCGGTGCCGCCATCGCGCCGCCACTCGCGCGCTCCTTCAGCACTTCGTCCAACGCGCGCTTGCGGTGTTCGGTGTCAAACCACGTGTTCGGCACCCGCTCGACCGTCTGCGAATCTGCGAACTGCTCGGCGCCGTCGCCCATCAGCAGCACGTGGCGCGTCTTCTCCATCACCAACCGCGCGAGCGAAATCGGGTTCTTGACCGTGCGCACGCCAGTGACCGCACCGCAGCGCAGCGTCGCGCCATCCATGATCGACGCATCGAGCTCGTGCTCGCCCTTCTCGTTGTAGACCGCACCCTTGCCAGCGTTGAAGTGCGGGTCGTCTTCGAGAATGCGCACCACTGCCTCGCAGACATCGAGCGCGCTGTCGCCGCGGGCGAGCCGTTCGCGGCCGTACGCCAACGCCACCGTCAACGCCTCTTCGTACTCCTGCCGCTTCGCGGGCGGCGTGTTCTTGCTGAGCGTGCCTGCCCCGCCGTGGATGGCGAGCGCCCAACCGTCGAGTTTGGTGCCGCCGCCAGCGGAACGACATGAGAGCAATGCGAACGGAACAACGACGCCAACGAGCAGTGAGATCAATCGCACGAGCACCTCCAGGGCGCCGCAGTCTAGCTGCGCGATTGGCTGGCTCGCAGCACTCACATCGCGGGCAACATCGCTTTCGCCAAAGGCGCAGGCGCAGCAAGAAAAGTCAGGCCGCCCCCTTGCTCGCACACGTAGGCAGCATTGTCGTGACATCAAGAACCATGCTGCGCCTCCCTCTCGCCACCCTCGCGTTCACCACTCTCGCCACCGCCCAACTCACCATCACCAGCGCCTCGCCGAGCAACAACGCCCGCGGGGTGTCGCCGGCGGCCGTCGTCACGCTGACCTTCAATGCGCCAGTCAACCCGGCCTTCGTCACCAGCCAACACTTCCAGCTGTTCGGTCGATGGAGCGGGCCGGTGCCGAGCCAGCTGACCATCGGCGGCGGCGGCAATGTGGTGACACTGGCGCCGCAGCGACCTCTGTTCGCTCGCGAAATCGCCACCTTGAACGTGTCGCACTTCGTCACCTCGACGACCGGCGCCCCGCTGACCGGCGGTTTCATGGCGACATGGTGGGTCGACGCGGCACCGTCCACCGGCATTCTGCAACTTGCACAAGTCGTCAACTACCGACAGGTCGGTGAAGGCCCGGTGCGCACCTACGGCTTCTTCGCGGGCGACATCGATCGCGACGGCTCGCCAGACATGAGCGCCACCAATGAAGTGTCGAGGGACGTTCGCCTCCTCAAAAACGACGGCTGCGGCAATTTCGGCAGCAGCGTCGTCACCCCAATGCCCAACGGTGAAGAACCAAGTCCAAATGAAGGTGCCGACTTCAACGGCGATGGCTGGATGGATCTCGCCACCGGCAACCAGAACGGTCAATCGGTGGCCATTCTGCTCAATAGCGGCGCCGGCAGTTACCTGCCGCCCTTCACGATCCCGGTCGGCGGCGCCGTGCATGGGCTCGCGGTGCTCGATGCCGACAGCGATGGCGACACCGACATCGTCGCCACCAACATGCAAAACATCGCCCTGCTCCGCAACAACGGCAACGGCACGTTCCAGGCGGCGACGTTCTTCCATGGCGGCGGCAACGGCGAATGGTCGATCGCGGTCGGCGACGCCAACAACGACGGCAAGGCGGACATCTTCTGCGGCACCAACCAAACGCAAGCGCTCACCCTGCTGCTCGGCAACGGGCTCGGCACGTTCACAGCCGCGGGCTCCGTGGCCCTCGGTGGTTTCCCTTGGCAGATGGCGACGGGCGACGTGAACGGCGACGGCGGGCTCGACTGCATCGTCGGCAATCGCAGCAACTCCACGGCGCGGGTGTGCTTGGGCAATGGTGTTGGCGGCGTCACCGCCGGGCCGAGTTATCCAGTCGGCAGTGATCCGGTGTCCGTCGATGTCGGCGACATCGAAGGCGATGACGATCTCGACATCGTGGTCGCCAGCTACGGCAACGCGACGGGCACCGTGTGGCGCAACAACGGCAATGGTGTGTTCGGCAATGCGACGACGCTGGCGGTGACACTCGCTGGTTCGTGTGCGGTGATCGTCGACTACGACCGCGACGGCGACACCGATGTGATCATCGTCGACGAACTCGACGACAAGGCATTTGTGTATCGCCAGGCCGGGCCGCTGAGCCCGTCGACGCAGGATCCGAGTTGCTCGGCGACGCTGCGCATCAACAACTTCGCGACGCGCGCCGGGTATGCGGGGGCTCCCGCGCGGCTGCTGCCTGGCGGGCAACTGGCGTTCTTTGGCATCAGCGGCCAGCCCGTCGAGTTCTTTGGTCTGTTCGCGGGCAGTCGGGTCGATCCGGGGGTGCCTTCCCCGTTCGGGCTCCTCGGGCTTGATCTCGGTCTGCAGGTCGATGTGTTGGTGAACGGCTTCACCGACGGCCGCGGCGAGGGGATGATCCCGGTTGCAGTGCCGATTGGTTTGCCGCCGGGGTCAACGCTGACGATGCAATGTGTGTTGTCGGCGGTGGGGTCGCTGGTGGTCAGCAATCCGGAGCAGGTTGTGTTCTGAAGGGTGGGGGCTGTTCTTCCTCCGTGCTGCGTCCCGTGCGTCGTGTAGTTCGTCGTCTCCGCCGCCCCGGTCATCGGCGTCGTCACCACCTGCGAACGGTGCGTGTCGTCGTCCATCGCAAACAAACGGCGGAACGCGCGCGCCGTGCTGCCCGTCCCGCCGGGTCCCGCCGGAGGCAAGCTCGGCGACCGGGTCGACGCTGCCCTTCGTCGTCTTGGTCAGACGGCCGAGGCCGTCATACCAATACGCATCGCCCTTGCTGTCCAGGGAACGGAACTCGCGGTTGACCCGGTTG
>CANEYR010000087.1 GCA_947444055.1 Planctomycetota bacterium | reverse complement strand
CGATCGCCGGATCAGCCAACGTGCTCAGCTCCACTTGCACCGCAGCCGCGCGGCGAGCGTGCTCCTCTTCGACCGCGGGCCATGCCGCTTGGTCGAACGGGGCGAAGCCAAGCCCCACGACCTTGTTCATCGGCGAACCCGGCTCGGTGTAGGCGATGAAGCCGCCGCCGAACTCGATCAGGTAGGGATCTGCGCAGCGCGCGCGCATGTGGGCACACGCCGATGCGACGAGGTCGCGTTCGGCCTGCTCGATGCGCGCCGCGAGATCCGTGCTGCAGAAGATCATGGTGAGTGAAGTGGAACGTGAATCAGCAGGCCGATCATGAGGCGGACGATCAGCGTCTCGAGCCCCTTCTCACTGGTGTTACTGGTCATGGCTGCTCCTTCCTGACTTGCAAGCCCACGTAACTGGCTGCTCTTGCCGGGTGACCGTCTTCCCTAACTTGTTCCCTAACTTCTTTCCTAGCTCCGGCCTTCAAGGAGCAACCTAGGGAAGACACATCCAACGATCTGGCAACATCTTGCACCGAACCCATGGCGCAAGATGGCAATCGCAGGGGCGAATTCGAAGTCCTTTTCACGTCGGCATTCTAGGGCAATCGCCCGCCTTCAAGACCCACTGCGGGTCGCCTCGCCCTCCAACATTCTCGATGCGCTTCGCGCGCCGAAGGACCTGCAGGAGGTTCTCCACCTTCTTCCGCTTCTGCTCGCCGCTGAATCGCTCGGGCAACTTCGACAGCAGCAGGGCATCGATCTCCGTGCGGCCTACGGGCCCATGCACCTTGACCAACTCCAGGATCAGATCCAGGTAGTACTGCCGCTCGAACCCACGCTCACGAATGTGGCGCGCGGCCTCCCCTGTCGCCTTGGCAATGGCACTGCCGACGATGAGGTTGGGGAACCGGCCCTCGACCAACTTCGCCGTCTTCATCTCCTTGTGCTTCTCGCGCGTGATGGTGCGCCGCTTCTGCACACGGTCGAGCAACATCACCTGCGCCAGGGACAACTGCGGCTGCTGCATCAGCAACTGCGTGTAGCGCTCATCGAGAATGCGGCCTTGGATCTCGACGCGCACCTCACCGGCACGCGAGAAGTCGTAGTCCGGCAGCGGGAACGATCTGCGCCGCTGGGTCTCGAACATCTTCTTGATGCCGCCGCCCTGGGTCTCGATCAGACCCAGTTCGACCATGGCCCGCGCCAGGAACGGGTTGCGGTAGATGGCCTGGGGCGAGTCCTGCTCGATCACCGACTCGACACTGCCCGGCAGGAACTCGCCGACGTTCGTCACCAGCAAGCGGTCGGGGAACTCGACGACCGTGACGCGACCCTGCCGCACGTAGTCCTGGTGCGCGAGGCTGTTGTGCAACGCCTCGCGCACGACCCATGGGTCGTACTGGGTTATCTCCACCGGGAAGAGGGTGCCGACCGGCAGGATGCGCAGAGTCAGGTTGCGCACGCGCTGCAACAGCCGATCGCCGGCCAGCAAGAACGGCGGGTCGATGTGGGCGTAGTCGAGTTCCTTGTTGTCCTTGTCCTTCAGGATCCACGACACGCGCGCAACGGCCGGCGCCAGTGAGGTCGCGGACTCGACTCCGGGCGGCCGAGCAGCAGGATGGCGGCGCGGGTGATGGCGCCTTGCCGGAGCACGCGAGCTTTGTTGAGGAAGGTCAGGTTGTCCCAGGTGTTGATGTCGTTGGCCTGGGTCGGGTGCTTGGTCGTGAACTGCTTCTTCGCGACGGCGATCGCTTCGGGGTCGAGGTCAGCGATGGTGGCGCCGTGAACGGTCTCCGCGGACCAGTCGTAGCCGAGGGTGAACAGCGAGCGCGCCTTCTCGGGGTGCTTGCTGAGCGGCGACTTGCTGTTGCCGACGCGAACCCATGCGGTGCCGTAGAAGGCGACGGCTGCACGCGGGCGGGCCCCACGGTGAGAACGACGACGCGGCCGTCGGGATGGTCGACGATCAGTGGGTCGATGCCGGGGTTGGGAACGAGGCCCGCGGTGAGCCAGGGCAGCAGGCCCTGGTTGCCCTTCGCCTTCTCCTTGTAGGGGTCGAAGGTGGTGCCGACGACGGCGTGGGTGGTGTCGTCGATGCCGAACAGCAAGTAGCCGCAGTCTTGGCGGTGGAGGGCGGCTTCGTTGGCGAGGGCGGAGAGGTACTCGCCGAGTTCCTCAGGGGCGACGTGGTTGCGCTTCCACTCGCACCATTCGGTCTCGGTCGGCAGGGCGCGGAGGCGGTCGACGAGGTGGATGAGGTCGGCGCGGGTCACTCGACGACGGCCTTCGGCGAGAAGTCGGCCAGGTAGTCTTCGCAGTCGGTGAGCAACTGCTGCTTGGTGCCGCGCGACTTCAGGTCGCGCAGCGTGAACTTCGACGTGTTGTAGAACGCCTGGCCAGCGGCGGCGCAGAGAGCGGCTCGCGGCTCCGTGATGTCGGCCTTGTCGAGCATCACCTTGGTGTCGATGACTGCCTTCTTGGTCGGCTCGAGCCGGGCGTCCATGCGCCGGAGGAAGGTGACCATGTTGTTGTGGGTTGCCTGATCCATGGGCACGCGTCGTCGCCCGCCCGTGCCTCGACGACGTAGTCGTCATCCCGATCGTTGGGCGGGTGGCGCAGCGTAGCCAGCGGCCCGAGCCGTGCCACCGCGGGCCGATGCTCTTGCTGCACCGACGCGCGGGCGCTCAGGCCTTGAGCACGAGGATGCGCACCGGCTTGCCGTCGCCGCTGCCGACCTTTGCCACCGCGACTTCCCCGCCCTTCGCCTGGCTGCGGGTGAAGGTCGTCGCGAGCACCTGCGTCTTGATGTAGTCGACGTGCTGCATCAGCGTGGCGGTCGTTTCGTCGTCGGCTCCGAACTGCAGCACGATGCGGTCGCTGACGTGCAGACCCGCGTCCTTGCGCGCCTGCTGCACGAGGCGCACGAAGTCGTTGCGCGCGCCTTCGGACTCAAGCTCGGGCGTGACCGCGGTGTCGAGCACGAGCACCACGTCGTTGGTCGACAACGCCGCCGCGGTGATGCCGTCCTTGGGCACCAGCTGCCGCACGAACTCTTCCTTCTCCAGCACGACACCGCCGATCTCCGCGCGCTCACCGCTGAGCTTCCACGCCCCAGACCGCGTCGCCGCGAGCACGTCCTTCATCTTGGCGCCGAGTTTCGGACCGAGCGCCTTGGCGTCGATCTGCAAACGGAACGAGCCGAACACCGTGATGTCCGCAGCGAACTCCACCGTCTTCACGTTCAACTCATCCTGCAGCAAGTGTACGAATGGCTCCATCGCCCGCGCATCCGCACCGGCGAGCGTGACCTTCGGCAATGGCAAGCGCGTGCGCAGCTTCTTCGCCTCGCGCAGCGACAACCCGACCGAACAGGCATCGCGAATGCGATCCATCTGCACGACGAGCTCGGCATCGAGCGGCAACTTGCTGACGTCCGGCCAATCGGTGAGGTGCACGGACTTCTCCCCTGTCAAACCGGTGTAGACCTTCTCGGTCACCAGCGGCAGCAGCGGGGCGGCGGCGCGGCACAGCAAGACGAGGCAGGAATACAGCGTGTCGTAGGCATCCTGGCGATCGGCCACCCCGGTCTCGCCCCAAAAACGCGGCCGACTGCGGCGGATGTACCAGTTGTTGAGCGCATCGAGGAAGTCCTTCACGACCTGGCATCCCGCCGCCAAGTCGTAGTCGTCCATACAGCGTTGCACACCCTCCACCATGCCGCGCACCTTGCCGAGCGCGTAGCGATCGAGCACCGCCTTCTGATCACTGCGCACCTGCGCCTTCACGCCATCGGTGTTCGCGTAGAGAGTGAAGAAGTAGTAGGCGTTCCAGATCGGATTGAGCACGAGGCGCACGACCTCGTTGATCTGCTTGCCGTCCTTGGCAATCTGCAGATCGCCGCCGCGCAGGATCGGCGAACTCATCAAGAACCACCGCAGCGCGTCGGCGCCGGTCTTCTCAAACAGCTCAACCGGATCGGGGTAGTTGCGCAGCGACTTCGACAGCTTCTGGCCGTGTTCGTCGAGTACGACGCCGTGGCAGATGACGTTCTTGAACGGCGGCTTGTCGAACAGCGCCGTCGCCAACACCACGAGCGTGTAGAACCAGCCGCGCGTCTGCGCGACATACTCGACGATGAAGTCCGCCGGGAAGTGGCTCTCGAACCACTGCTTGTTCTCGAACGGATAGTGCACCTGCGCGAACGGCATCGAGCCCGACTCGAACCAACAGTCGAGCACTTCCGGCACGCGGCGCATCATCGACTTGCCGGTCGGATCGTCCGGGTTCTTGCGCGTCAGGTTGTCGACGAACGGCCGGTGCAGATCGGTGACCTTGACGCCGAAGTCGCGTTCCATCTCGGCGATCGAGCCATAGACGTCCGTGCGCGGGTACTTCGCATCGTCGCTCTTCCACACCGGGATCGGCGCGCCCCAGAAGCGGTTGCGCGAGATCGACCAGTCGCGCGCGTTCTCAAGCCACTTGCCGAACTGCCCGTCCTTGATGTGCCCGGGCATCCAACGGATCGTCGCGTTGTGCGCGAGCAGGCGATCCTTGATCGCGGTGACCTTGACGAACCAAGCGCCAGGCAGCGCCTTGTAGATCAGCGGTTCGCGCGTGCGCCAGCAGTGTGGGTAGTTGTGCTCGTAGGTGACGTGCCGCAGCAACACGCCGCGATCCCGCAGCACCTTGATGATGTCCTTGTTGGCATCGAACACGAGTGTGCCCTGCCAATCAGGAATCTCGGCCGTGTAGCGGCCGCGGTCGTCGACCGGACAGACGAGCTCGATGCCGTTCGCTTCGCACACCTTCTGATCGTCTTCGCCAAAGCCTGGCGCCATGTGCACGACGCCGGTGCCCTCAGCGGTGTCGACGAAATCTCCGGCGAGCACACGGAACGAGTTGGCGTGGCCCGCAAAGAACGGGAACAGCGGCTCGTACGTGCGGCCGACCAGCTCCTTGCCCTTCATCGCGCCGATCGGCTCAAAGCCGTCGAGCTCTTTTTTGTAGGCCGCGAACGTCGCCTGGCCGATCACGTAGCGCACGCCGTCCTTGTGCACGATCGCGTAGTCGATCTCGGGGCCGACCGCGAGTGCCAGGTTGCTCGGCAACGTCCACGGCGTCGTCGTCCAGACCAGGATCTTCAGCGGCCCACCACCATCAAGCCCCACGTCCCCCACCTGCGCGTGCAGCGTGAACGCGACCGTGATGGCCGGATCCTGCCGCGGCCGCGTCGCATCGTCGATGCGCGTCTCGAAGTTGCTGACCGGCGTCTGCATCGCCCACGAGTACGGCATCACGCGCTGGCCTTCGTAGGCGAGGCCCTTCTCGTACAAGGTCTTGAACGCCCACAGCACGCTCTCCATGTAGGAGAGGTCCATGGTCTTGTAGTCGTGGTCGAAGTCGACCCAACGCGCTTGGCGCGTCACGTAGCTGCGCCATTCGTTGGCGTAGCGCTGCACGCTCTGACGGCAGACGTCGTTGTACTTGTCGATGCCGAACGCGGTGATCGCTTCTCGTCCCGAGATCTTCAGCTCCTTCTCGGCTTCCATCTCGGCGGGCAGGCCGTGGCAATCCCAACCAAAGCGCCGCTCGACGCGGCGGCCGCGCATCGTGAAGTAGCGCGGCACGACGTCTTTGACGAAGCCGGTCAGCAGGTGGCCGTAGTGCGGCAGACCATTCGCGAACGGCGGGCCATCGAAGAACACGTACTCATTGCTGCCAGCAGCGCGCTGGTCGATGGACTGCTGGAAGGTGCCCTCCGCCTGCCAGCGCGCCAGCACGTCCTTCTCGATCTGCGGGAAGTTGGCCTGCGCGACTACTTCGGGGTACGGCTTCTTGTCGGTCTTGGGCTCAGTCATCGGGACGAGCAGTGTGGCGATGCGGCACGAGCGGCGCAAATGACTAGGAAACTCGCTGGCCGAGCACCCAACGCCGCAGTGCCGTCGACGGCGTGGGACCGACCGCCCGCGACCACGCTAGCCGCCGAGTGAGTACCCCTCAACGAGCTCTAACTGAGCCTGCACCGCAGGCGTTGCGTTCACAACGAACATGGGCACCTTGAGCGCCCAAGCCAAACGGACACTCTCGTGCAGCAGTGCATGCAAGAAACTCTGCGTGCAGACGCGCATGGTGCGGAAGTCGAGGGCGATGGATTCGTGCCGCAACAGCCTTGGCTTGATGACGGTCGTAGCGAAGGTCATGGCGGCGCCCGTGTCTTCGGACGCCACGGCGACGAGAACGCGCAGTGAATCCGTTGGCGGCTCCTCGAATCGAAGCCACCGGTACGTGATGCGCTTGGGGGTGCGCTCCGCCGCGAGGTCGCGGATGTGCTTCATAATGCCTTCGTAACTCCCGACGTGCGCCATCGCTGTTTCGAAGACCACGAGGGTTCCCGGATAGTCGGGCGCTTCCCCGTTGGTGATCACCGGCTGCGTGTCGGGAGACACCGACCGGTCGAGGAAGTAGGTGGCGCCGCGGGATGCGAGAAACAACCTGCCGTCGGTTTCCTTGGCCACCTCCGAGATGACGAACAAGCCCAGTCCTGCGTTTTCGCCAGAACCGCTCTCGCCCTCAGGGAACGCGCCCGATACGTGCGGTTCGAGGGCCCGCACCAACGCCTCCGCCGGGGTCTTGATCGACGGCCGCATGTGACGCAGGGCTTCGAAGACACCGATTCCATTGTCGGCGACGACGACCTGCAGCGCTGGAGCTCCTGCGTAGGGTCCAGCATCATTTACTTGCGCAGCCACGATTCCACCCAAGGGGTCATTGCTGTGCTGACCGACGTTGCGCAACAACTCCACAAGCACGTGGTAGAAGAGGTCCGCAGCAGGCACCCAAGGCTTTGTCGGCAACAGCAAGCTCACGATCTGTTCGGATACCGACTCCCACGGGCCGCGGCCGCGGACGCGGGTCAGCGTCACGGTGCGATCGCGTTCGGCTGGTGCTCGTCCGCCGGCCCCGCTGATCGCCTCGTCAATCCCGATCGCGTGAGCGAACCTTCCGGCACCCGTCGCCGCAGCCGGCTCAAGCTCAAACTTCATTCGGCTACCCCGGCGGGCAATCGCAGCTACCGCCGCGATGGCGAAGACTTGGGCGACATGAACATCGTCGAACGACGCGCGACCAGCCTCGCGCGCGGCCGCCAACCAGCCCAGAAAGGCATGCGGGTCATCGAGCTGTAGTCGGGGTTGCATCATCGCGCGCCACCATGCTAGCGCCGTTCCGGACCAACCGCCCAGACCTCATTCGGCGAACGCCCCCAGCTCCCGCGCTCGCACTCAACGAGGCCGCAGGAAGACGGCGATCGCGGGCATCTCACCAGCAATCTCACTCACCTCGATGCGGCGCGTCACCGGCAGCATGCCTTCGGCTTCGACGTGCAACACCACGGCGTGGCCGCGAACACGCAGTTGCACGCCCGCTTCCGGCGAGGACGGCACGGTGAGGCCGGTGCCGTCGGCGTAGTCAACGGCACTATGAAAACTGCGCGTGCCCACGGGCTCTGATGCGGGCGGCGGCACCGGCTCGACGCGCGCCGTCGCCAACGCGCGACCGTTCTCGTTCACCAACGACAGTCGTGCTTGCACCGTCAGCGGCGTCACCGCGGCATTCTGCTGCAAGCGCCGGTACCACTCCCGATCGACGCGCCCAGCCCAGCTCGCCGGATCGGCGTCCTTGCTGCACGTGAACAGCAACACCGCGAAATCCAGTTCCGGCAGCTGCGGTTGGCTGGCGAGATCAAACACCATGGGGGCAACCGCGGCTCGCGTGAGGTCCATCGTCTGCGCGATGGGCTCCTCCCCTTTGCGCTCGAGCACGATCGTCACCAGGCGCGCTGGCAGCCCTTCGAGCAGCGCCTTGCCGCCCACCAATTCGGTGCGGCTGTTGGTCTGACCACCGTACGTCGGCAGCATCAGCCAGACGCCATCCCCCACATGGGCGCCTACCGCGGCGTTGACGATGGCCTGCTTGCCGCCGCGCACTTCGACGGCGAGGCTGCGAACCGGATGCATGGCGATGTCGACCGTGAACGAACCCGGCGCGTAGTCGCGTTCGACCAGAGTGAAGTTCGCATAGCCGGCCGCATGGAAGGTGAAGCGAACGTCTCCCACCGGCACACCGTGGATGAGAAAGCTGCCGCCCGGCCCAGTGAGTTCGCGCGTCTTGCCACTCCAGGACGACGGCGTTGCATCGCGCCGCCAGACCGTGACCTTCGCCGCTTCGATCGGTGTTGCGGTCAGCGCATCGCGAAGGCAAGCGGTGAGCACGACCGCCTGCTCGACCGCACGCAGCTGCAACGATTCGGCGCCCGAACGCACCCGCGCCAACGGCTGGAAGAAGTCGCCGCCCGCGGATCGCAGCTCGATCGCGAATTCCCCGGCGTAGAGCCGTTCGAAACGGAAGGCACCACTGGCATTGGTCGTCGCCCGACTCTGGCCGACCGCGTACTCCCATGTGCTCGTTTCGCCAATGTAGTTGGCCCCGGTGTCGATCATGCGGTCGCCGACGAGGCGCAGTTCGCGGTCCGCGAGGGCGTGGCCATCGGCATCGAGGAGGCGTCCGGCGAGAACACGCGCCGGCTCAAGGCGTGCCTCCAACATCGTGTCCGCGTCGAGCACGGGCAGGCAGCAGATCGCGGCTTCCGGATGGTCGACTTGCAGCCAAAGGCCCTCGCGCAACCACGCCCCGCGCAGAGTGAAGTGACCCGTCGCATCGCACGTGGTTTGGCGCCGTGGATAGTCCGCCAGGATCACTGCTGCGCCGACCGCTGGGGCCCCATTCGCAAGCCACGCGACGCCGCGAATGGTGGCGCCACGTTCGAGCTGCAGCGTCAACGACCCGTCCGCTGGTCGATGGTGAACGCGCAGCATCGGGTGTTCGGGATGCTGCACTTCCCACAGCCAGACGCAGTCGGCCGCGGCGCGCACCACGAAGTTGCCGACGCCGTCGGTGCGGGTGTCCAGGTACGGCAATTCGCGCCGTGCGAAACCTGCGATCGACAGTTTGTCACGCTGCGACGAGCTGCTGCCGCGGTGCGTCCCGAAAGCAAAGTTGGCGACGCCGCGCCCATCGGGATCGACGAGTCGGCCGCGCTGCTCGATGACGGGGATGAGCCGGAGTTCGAGGCCTTCGATGTGTTCGCGCCCGTCCAGTTGGCCGGTGATCGCATGTTCGCTGATCGCGTCCGCTGTGCGCGCGAGCAAGTAACAGGACGCGCCGGTGCCAGAGATCGTGAACGTGCCATCCGCCGCGGCGGTTGTCGTCGCGATCGGTGCGGGCTCGAAGCGGTCGCCTTTGGTGGTCGGGCGTTCGGTGCCGCGCCACACCAAGACTTCCGCTGGCGGCGCAGGCTTGCCGTCGCTTGCGAGCACGACGCCGGTGACGACGCCACGCAGTTCGAACATCGCATCGACGGGAGCGGCCGCGACCACTTCGCGCCGAGACTGCGCCGCCACGCCGGCAGGGGACGTGGCCGTGGCCATCGCGGGCACCACCGCCGGCGGCGCGATGCTGGCGACCACCACAGTCGGGACCACCGCCGTGTTGGGCCACAAGCCCCAGGCGAGCATCGTCAGGACGGCGATGCCGAGCAGCGCCAAGCCAAGCACTCGGGGCCGCGCCAGGGCCAGGCCATACCCCGCCGCCCCCTTCGCCGCGGCCGCCACCACCACCTCCCGCACCGCCGTGAACCCCGCCGCTGGCAACAGACCCGCGAGCACACCAGCGACACCGATCGGCAACAGCTGGCGCAACTTCAGCAGCCCGCGCATGAGCTGCGTGCGCACCGTGCCGCCCGGCCGCTGCAGGCTTGCCGCGATGGCACCGGCGTCCAGGCCGTGCATCACATGCAAGCGAACGACCGGTTGGTAGACCTCGGGAAGCTGCAGCAGGGCCGCTTCCACTTCCGCAAACGTCTCGTGTTCGGCCGCCCGTTCGGCCGGATCTTCACTCGGCTCGGCCAACAGCCGATCGTGGTCGACCGCGCGCGCGCGCCGCCGGTGCACAAGTGCCGCTTGGTTGCGCAGGATGCCGCCAAGCCACGGCAGCACCGGCCGCCCTTCGTTGAACGTGCGCTGCTGCAGCGCGGCCAGGAACGTGATCTGCACCAAGTCGTGCGCCGTCGCGTCGTCGCCGACGAGATGCAACGCGGTGCGATGCAGGGACGCCGCGGCGAGGTCGAACAAGTCCGCGATCGCGGTCGGATCGCCGGTGCGCAGGAACCGCCGGAACGCCGCGTCCGCGGCGGCGCCGCGCTGGTCGTGGTCGTTGGCATCAGGAGTGCGGGAGATGGTCATCACACCCCCGTTTGCGGGGCGCGCGCATTCTGCTACATCGCGCGCCAGGATTTCGCGCCCAGCGTCGCTTCACAGAATCGTGAAGTCGATCGTGTCGGACAGCGCGATCGCCCCCAGACAAGGTCCAGTGGCGAAGCTCCACGCCTGGCACGAGAACGGCTGACCGACGAGCCCGATCGACAGCGGCACCGTGATGCCGAAGGGATTGGGCACCAGCACGCCATCGACGCCGAGCAGACAACTCGGACACACCGGGATCGCCACGGCAGTCGGAATGCCGAAAACGAAGCCGGTCAACGGACCCGCGTCGGTTTGGAAGAACGAGATCGAGCGGCCGAGGGCTGGCAAGTCCGCCATGCTGATGCCCAGCGTGCCGCAGCCGCTGGCGCGCACCGAAGGCATCGGCAAGCCACTCGCGTGCCCACGATAGACAGTGGCGTGAATGCCATGGGTCGTCGTGATCGCGTCATAGTCCTGGAACGCAACGCCGTAGTCGACCGCCCCACCGCCACCGCTCCACGCCGAGGCGACAGTTGGGTTGCCTTCGTAGATGCCAGTCACCGCGAGCGGACTGCGCGCTTCGTGCACAAGCAGGCCGTTGGTCAGCGCATCGAACGCCACGGTGGACGCGCGCACATCAAAGTCACCGCCACTGCCGCCATACACTTCGGCGTAGGCCACCGCGAACCGCACGCCGTCGCAGTCGATTGATGGCGAACCTTGCGGCCACGCCTGGGCTGCACCGGCGACTTCGAGCGTTTGCAGGTTCGCTTCCGTTCGCCAGCTCAGATTGCGATCCCACACCGCCGTCACGATGTCGGTGTTCGCACCCGCGATGCGACGCACGAAGGCGACCATGTGAAAGCGCTCGGCGTTTTGTTCGTCCGTCGGGGAACTCGCGACCGGACTCAGTTCGTCGGCGCCAGACGCCGCGATCGAGTAGTTGGGGGTGCCGAGCACAAACTGCCCATCCCAAGTGATCTGGCTGCCGCGCACGTCTTCGTCGGTCGGCGAGTAGGTCTGTTGGTAGACGATCGTCCAGTGCTGCAGGCCGAAGTTGTTGCTGAAGCTGTAGCCGTTGCTCTTGCTGATGCGCGGGCGGCTCTGGAACGTTGACGTCAAGTCGACCGCCGTCGGCGCACTCGTTCGCAACACGCCAGCATCGGTGATCTGCCGCATGACGATGTCGTGATCGCTGCTGTTGAATTCACGTTCCCACACCACGGTGAAGTAGGTCGGGCCGAGTTCGAGTGGGTCACCACCGACGTCAGGGTTCTTGGCATCGCCGGAGAACGAACCGCCGACGCCTGATCGTTCCACATCGAAGGCAGCCAACGCGCCGCCGCCGACACTCCAGATGCGGCCGCCGATCCAGAACGGCGACACGAAACCTTGGCTGCATTCAGCAACGACCAAGAAGTTGTTGGCGATGCCGTTGTTGGCAACTCGCGGCTTGGCCCAACTCACCGAGGTGAAATCGATCGCGAACGGCACGCCGACCGGCGCCTGCGCGAGGTCGAGTCGTTGCGCCCAGAGATCGTGATCAGTCGCGCTGTAGGCGTGCTGCCACACCACCATGAACTCCTGCGTCGTGTAGTCGGAAGCCAAATCCGCATTGCCTTGCCACACTGCCGTGAAGCTGAGCGGCGTCGTGACGGTGAACGGATCGACCACCAGCGGCAGCGTTGCCGACGCGACGAACGCCGCGGGCACCACGAGTTCGATGCGATTGCCATGCAGTTGCAGTTCGAGTGCTTGCCGCGCGCCGCGAGCATCGACCGCCACCGCTCGTTCGTAGCGCACGCCACCGTCAGGCCCCGTGAAGGCAAGATCTGCGCCGTGCTCGGCAGCCTGCAGCGCCGTCGTCACTGCGATCGCCAACCGCAGCTCCCCGCGCGTCGGCAACGTAGTGAAGACCCATGACTGCTCCACTTCGGTGGGCAACAGATCGAAGTGTTCGATGCAACTGCCGTGCGGAGCTGTGATGCGATTGCCATCGCGCTGCGGCGTGCCCGCGGTCACCGCCAACGACTCGCTGCCGGAGTGCACTTCGGCAAGTTGCAGAGTGAGCGGCCAATTGTGGGCGGCGGCAGAACCGAGCGCGGGAATGTAGGTGAAGGAAGTGCCATCGAAGCGAGCCTTCCACGTGACGCCGCGTGCCCACAGGGAGCCATCGGCGGCGACGTCGTGCACGACGGTCGGCGGCAAGGGGAATGCCGCGGCGGGACCGGCGGCGTGGTCCTTCGCGACGACAGGTGTGCTGGCCGTCGGAGCGATGCCTGGCAGCACAGTTTTGTTCACGGCCATCGGCGCGACTTTCGTCGGCACCTCGGTGATGGGCGGGCGCGGTTGCTTGTTGGCTGGGGCCTGGGCCATGGCCACCGCGGCGATGGCGAATACGGAGAGTGGCAGTCTTAGGGAGTGCATTGCGGAGTCCTGTTGCACGCGTCAGCAGGAATGCCGACCGCGGTCAGCCTGAAGGACCGAACACGGTGGCGGCGCAACAACCCTGGCGCAGTTTTCTGGTCGTTTCAGCGAGCGCCCGTGCCACGCAACACCGCCAGCCGTTCGCGCACCGCGGCAGCGGCCGTGGTTTCGCCCAACAGGCTATGGGCCGCGACCAAAGCCTCGAGGACTTCCGAGTCCTTGCCGCCGGCGCGCGCGTCGGCGCGCATCGCTGCCCGCAGGGCCTCCGCATGATCTGCTGGGTTCTTGCTCGCGAGCAACGCTTCGGCCAGTACGCGCCACGCCGAGGCATCGGCTTCGTCGGCGGCCACGGCAACATAACGACGCAACTCGACCAGCAGCGCCGCCGAGTTCTCTGGAAGCCGACGAAGCGACTCCAGGCGCGCCAGATGCGCGTTCAAGAGCCGCGGCGTCCGTTCGATCACGCCCTCCAGCACCTCGTCAGCCTCCTCCCACCGGTCGGTCGCCTGCATGGCGATGGCCAAGTGCAGTGCACACTCGTCCTCCAACGGGGCTGCCGCACTGGCATCACGCAAGATCGCCAACGCCCGTTCATGCTGGTTGCACAACGACATCGCTTTGCCATGTTCGCGGCGAGCCATCGCACTGGCGGGGTAGCAGCGCAACCAATCCGCCGCCGCCGCATCGATCTGTTCCGGCGCCCGATCCGCCAGAATCTGCATCATCGCTTGACGCCGTTCCTCGGTCACCGCGTGGTCGGCCAGCGCCATGCGCGCGGCAGCGACGGCGGTGACTTCGTCCCCAGCTTTGTCCGCGTAGGCGGCGAGATTGTAGTGCGCCCACTGGTCCTTGAGGCCGCGGACCAGAGCCTGCTGCTGCAAGGCCAGCGCTCGTGCCGGATCCTGATACTGCAGGTGCGTCGCGGCGAGATGCAAGGCGAACGGGTGTTCGGGCCACAGCCGCAGCAACGCTTCGGCGCACTCCACTGCGTCCGCGCGCGTCGCCAGGGTCGCCCACTGCGCGTGCACCAGCAGCCGCGGCGGTGCAACGCGCGTCGCCAACGAGATGAGCGCGCGAGCGCGCTGGAGGCCCGCGGGCGTCTGTGGCTCCACGCAAAGCCCAGCCGCCAGCAACAACCCGATCTGCGTCACCGGTTCGCCAAGACGCGCCAGTGCGGCATCCCGTTCCACCGGTCGATTGAGTCGGCCCAGGATCAACGCCCGCAAGCGCTGGCACGCGTCGTCGTCGTCATGAGGCAACGCGCTAAGACGATCGAGCTCGCGCAACGCGGCCGCCGGGCCTTGGAAACGCAGAACGACGAGAACGCTGACGACGAGCGCATCACCGGCCGTCGGTCGCAGCTCGATGGCGCGCGCCGCCGCCGTCTCGGCGAGTTGTCGATCGAACGCACTTCGACGCACGAAGGCCTCGGCAATCGCATTCTCGTACTCGAGCGCACCTGCGGCAGCCTCCCCCGCCCGCAACGTCGGCAGGCGCGCCAGCAGGAAGGTCGAGAGGCCGACGACCGCCAACAAGGCGAATGCGAACCCCGCTCGCAACGGTTCCCGCCGCAACCAACGTCGCAACCGTTGCGTGCTCGTCGGTGGCCGGGCCGTGATGGCGCGCAGATCCAAGAACGCGCGCAGGTCGTCGGCCAATGCCGCCATCGACGCGTAGCGCTGCTCAGGACGCTTCTCGACCGCCTTCATCGCGATCGCCGCGAGGTCGCGTGAGAGCGCCGGCTGCAGCCGCCGCGGGTCGAGCACCTCTTGATGAACGATCTGCCGCAGCACGATGTCGTTGGTGGGACCGTCGAAGGGTCGCCGCAGCGTGATCGACTCGTAGAGCAAAGCGCCCAGCGCGAAGACGTCCGTCGCCTCGCTCACCACGGAACCGGTCACGTACTCAGGCGCCAAATAGTGCGGGGTGCCCGCGAGATGACCTGGTTGCGTCACCGTCTTCGTGCGATCGTCGCGCGCCAAGCCGAAGTCAGACAGCTTGACGGCGCCAAGAGCCGCGAGCAGAACGTTCGATGGTTTGATGTCGCGATGCAGGATGCCCTGCGCATGCACGTGTTGCAGCGCCTCGGCAACCGCCAACACCACCTGCACGACTTCGCGCATCGAGCCAGCCTGATGGCCACCGCTCGCGCGCAGCTGCGCGAGACGCTGTTCGAGCGTCTGCCCGTCGACGAACTCCATCGCCAACCATTGCCGCCCCTGGTCCTCGCCGACATCAAAGACTCGCACGACGTTCTCATGCTCAATGCGCGCCAGGATGGTCGCTTCGCGGCGAAACCGCACGAGCTGCGCCGGATCGGTGGCTGCCGCATCGACTCGAACCTTCAACGCGACGCGACGCCCGAGCGAACGTTGCCGAGCCTCGTAGACAACGCCCATGCCGCCACGGCCGACCTCGCGCACGAGATCGAAGTCACCGATCGTCTGGTCTAAAAGCAGAGTGTTGCCCGTCTCCGGGCGCAGCAACGGCTCGAGCAGATCGATCAGATCCGGGTGCTGTTGCAGCACCCGATGGGGATCCGCGCCGTCGGCTTCACACTGCAAGAAGACCGCGAGGGCACGTTCAAGTCGCGAGGTGGTAGGCACGGCAGGTGGCGCAGCATAGGCACTCAGACAATCCGCAGCGGCCCTCGCTCTTCAGGGGGCCAGATGCCAATACCCCGCAGGCGCCATGGCGACGATCGACGAACCGCCGACCGGATCGAACGTGTCCCACCGGTGCAGGAACGCCCCCCACTGGCACATCGTGCCGTCCGGCGACCATCGGAAGCCCTGGCCGCCATCGTTTGCATGCAGCACGAAACGCGACCCGCCCGTCAACCACACCAGTCGATCATCGGTCGACGTGATGCCGGTGCGCTCAGACAACATCACGCCAAGCGTCGGATGCGCCGCCAACAGCAACTCACCAAGCGGGGCCCCACCCTGCAGCTCGGCGCCAAACGAGCGGGGGGTGTTGATCGCCGGCAGCGTCGGCATGTTGAACACCCCGACGTAGACCCGCGAGGTGACGGTAAGAGTCGGTGCCGTGCTGGTCCGATTCTGCTCCAAGAACGTGTAGTAGACAGAGTCTGGGCCGCGCCACACCGCTTGCGTCGCATGCCCCGCGAAGAAGCTGCCCGTCGTGATCACGCCGCTCCAGCCGCCGAGCACTGAGAAGGACAGCAACCCGGTGTCGGTGTCGACGACGCGAAACATTCCCTCGTATTCGAGGTAGCCGTTGCCGGGGACCGGGTTCGACGTGACATAGGTCGTGTAGAGCAGATTGCGTGAATCAGGGTGCCAATCGAGTGAGAGATCGCCGTACGCAACGCGCCGCAGGTCGGTGCCGTCGTCAGCCATCACGTAGATGCCGAGCAAGAACCCGTTCGTATCACTCGGATCGAGGAAGGCGATGCGACGGCCGTCCGGTGACCAACGGGGTCCCGTGACCAGATGGTCGAACGTGCGCACGGTGCGCGCGTTGTTGCCATCGATTCCGACCGTCGTGATCGCCCACGTTCCCGGTCCTTGCACGCCTGAGCTACCGAAGCGGGCTTCGCGAACCGGTGGCGGATTCGTCGGCGGCGGTGGGGTCGTGGGGGTGCTGCCGCCACCGCCACTGCTGCAAGCGGCCAGCAGCGTGAGCAGACTCAGACTCAAGGCGGCACGGCAACCAAACGGCGTGATGAAGGTGGTCATGCCACGGAAGGATCGAAGTGGCTCGCCGCGCAACACCCCGAGCGACATTTCTCTCAGGGTGCGAGTGCGTCGCCCAGTTTGCCCTGTTGCAGCTGTTGCAGCTTCCTGCCGAGCTTGGGCAAGGCGCGTTGGAAGCGCACCCGCGCATGCGCTTCGCTGACGCCAAGGCGGGGCGCAATCTCGGCGAACGACAGCCCGTCGTACTCGCGCCACTGGATGACGTCGCGGTCATCAGGATCGAGCAACTCGAGCGCGAGGCGCACCCAGTCGCGAGTCTCGGCGGCATTCGCCACCGTCGCCGGCCCTGGCGCCGCCGCCGCCGGTGAGAGCATCAACACCGAGTTGCTGGCGGTCGGCATCTGCAGGTTGACTTCTCGCCGCACGTCACGCTTTTGCTGTTGGTCGTGGCGAGCGTGGTAGCGCAGCACGTTCTCGACCATGCGCGCCAACAACGCCCGCAGGTGTTCCCGATCGTCGACGAGAAACCGCGGCCCCGACTTCAGCACTTCGACCAACGTGTGCTGCACGATGTCCTGGGTGTCGGCGCGGCGCCGGAGCAACGGACCAAGTCGTCGATGCACATGGTCCGTGATCCAAGTGGCGTCCTGCGCCACCAACTCACCGAGCGCAGTGGCGTCGCCTTCATGCCAACGCCGCAGCAGGTCGCGAGTGGGGTTCATGCAGAGTTCGGTATCGTCAGACTGCGCAGGCAACTCGACCCTGTCAGTTCGCAGGTGTGCAGGGTGCGCATGCAGCGACGGCGCGGGCGTCGCCGACAGCACCCACCGCGCACCGGAGCACTTGGGCGAACGCCGCGGACTTTGTCACCTCGGTAACACAAGCTGCCGCTCCTGTCCGTTGCCGCCGCGAACGACCAGCGTGCAGGCTCCTGATCGGGCCCACAACCGTTCGATCCATTCGGCCCGAAGCTCGCCCGTGCATTGCATGCCATCGATGCGCAGCACTCGATCGCCAGGCCGGATGCCCGCCGCCGCAGCGGGCGTCGCGGGGGAAACCTCTACGACCAGCAAGCCAGTCGTGAGTGTTCCTGCGCGCGGCTCCTCGGTCCGCACACGCAACCCTAGGAACACGCCTGGTGCTGGTGCACGCCAACCATCGGCATCCTTCACGAGCTCGCTGCCCGGCTCGTGTTCGAGGCGAGATCGGCTCGCATCGAGGCCGACGCGGGCGAACTGCGATAACGCGCCGGCCCCGAGCGCAGCGTCGTAGAACGCGCCTGATCCCGCAGCGTCAAGCGCCAGCAGCACCCACGGCCGTGCCAACAAGACGCGACCGAAACGGACCGAATCCAGTTGCACGAGCAGATCCGTTGCCGTGCCGAGACCAGCGCCGGAGATCTGCAGCGGCACGGCGCCACGCGCCCGCCAGGACGCGACATCGATCGGCAGTCCGATCTTTTGCAGGCCCTTGCTCGACAGTCGCAGCACGACGGCCATGCCGGTGTCGAGCACGGCTTCGATCTGCTGGCCGGCGATCTCGACCGGCACTGTGTCCAGATCGTGAAAGGTCGCGCGCGAAAGCGGCAGCGTGAACACATTGGCGCCCTCGAGCGGCACGATCGAGCGACCGCGCACGAGCAAACGCCGGCGCTGCAGGTCCAACACCGGCCCCATGGTCAGGATCTCGCCGCCGAGCACGATGCCAGGCCAAGCGCCACTTGCCACTTGGGTGGTCGGGGGGATGTGGGCGGTTGCCGCTTCCACCTGGTGCAAGCGCAACCCGGGCATGGCGATGGCCTCGAGCCAGCGTTGGCTGGACTCGGTGGATCCGGTGATGCCCCGCGTGCGTCGTCGCGACAGCACCGGCAGGCCGAGCTGGTCGGCGAGCAGGGTATCGACGTAGAGCCGCGGCGCCCCGGTGTCGAACAGTGCCGCCACAGCCACCTGCTCCCCGAGCGCCAGCTTGGGCACGATAAAGTAGTACGAGCCAGGGATCGATGTCGGCCAGCGTTCGAGCGGGGCGGCGTCGGTCAATGCCTCCCGTGCCGGGACAGGGTTGCCAAGGAACAGTGCAGGGTCGCAGGGGCCGACCTGGATGGCGTCGATCTCGATGCGAACCGGCGCGTCGGCGCCGCGATTCTCCCAGCGGCTCGCCGGCAGCTGCAGCACGCCGAACCGCCGGTCGTCGCCGTAGCGAACGTTGCGTTGTGGTGTGATCCCGGTGTTGGCAAGTCCACGCAGGCGGCCGGTCAGGGCGTCGAAGTAAAGGCGCACTTCGGTGCCGCACTCGAGCATCACGGCGATCGGCTGTACGGGCGCTTGGCTGTGCACATGCAAAGGCACGCCAGGCGGCATCGGCAGCTGCTCGATCGGCCCGACCAGACGGCGGGGGTCAAGGCCTGACTTCGCTGCGTAACGAAGCCCGTCGACGCATGCCGCTTCGAGCACGAGGCGGGCGGCTTCCCCGGTCAGCAGTTCGCCCTTGCCGTCGCGCAGGCGCCAGGCATGGCGACCATCACTGATGTGGACCGTCGTGCCGATGCCCGTCTCGGTCTCTTGGCGGAAGCCGAACGGTTCGCGGCGCACGAACGTGCGTTGCCGGCGCACTGGCGTCGCATGCACGGTCGATGTGATGACGAAGTCGGTGCCGAGTGCGGTCGGTCCACCGAGGTGTTCGATATGGGGCGCCAGCGCTTGCTCGAGGGGCGGGAACTGCGCGGTGCTGACGCTGCACGTAGCCGACAACGCGATCAACGCAGCAAGGCTGGGGACGACGATGGCAGTTCGTGTGGATGCGTTGACCATGACGGGGTTGGGTTGGCGAACGTTCGGCTCGCGGCGCAGGTGATGCTACGGCCGTGGAGGCCGTGGCGGCACTCAGGTTCCCGGCCTGAAGCGATCCGTCGAAGTGAGCTGGACAGCGTTGCAGGCGCGATCCGGCGCGGCCACCGGTGGCGCCGCTGCTCGTGCGCCTATGCTCCGCTCCGCCACCCATGAAGAAGCACACCGTCAGCCTGCTCCTGTTGGCCGCTTGCGTCGGCGCCCCCGCGGTTCGCCCCAGCGTCGACCTGCAGCCGTTCATGCGGCTGCGCGCCGACGACTTCCCAGGCGCGAAGTCGTTGCTGGACGGCCTGGCTGCCCCGGACGACGACCCGACACCGCGCGTCGGCGATGCGGCGCTGCTGGCGGTCGAACTGCACGATGACGGCGCCGTCGAGCGCCAACTGATGCTGATGCAGGTGCACGCGGTGATGCCGCGCGAGCAGCTGCTGTCGTTCACTGCGACCACGACGAGCACGCCGACCGACGGCGGCGAACCACGGACCGAAAGGCGCACGTGGAACGTGCATGCGATCCAGGTGCAGCTTTCCCGCCATGCGGCCGACGGCACGTTCTTGCACACGTCGCTGCTGCAGCTCTACGAAGAACCGCTGGCCACGGGCTGGTGGCCAAGCAGCGAGCGCGCGGCGAGCGCGCGCGACCGCGACATGGAAGGCACATTGACCATGTCGATGCAGGAGATCGCGAGCCGCGACCCGACGATGCAGGACCTGCTGTTCCGGATCGTTGATCGACCGAGTCTGCTGTCCATCGCGGCCCATTTCGGCGTCAAGGTGGTTGTGGCCTGGGCGGCGCCGCCGTGGCCGCCCGAGATCGTCGACGTCACTGATTCGGCCACCACCGTGCGCCGCAGCCCCCTCGCGTTGCGCGTCAACGGCAACACCGCGGCGTGGGTCGACCTGCTGGTCGCCAAACCCCGCGGCGCCACGATGGTCTGCGGCGGCCTCTTCGGCGCGATCGCTCGCCACGGCACCGACGCGGATCGCTTCGTGGTTGTGCGCCTGCTGGCGACGCGCCGCGGCGCCCAGCGAACCGTTCGGTGAACTCAGGGTCCGCCCGAGAATGACTTGGCAGGGAAGGAGCTGAACACCAACAGAACGGCTGCCGGTAGGTGAGTGGGGACGAGGATGATCCACGCCGCCAAGGATTCTGGGGCCGACCCCTACGGGCTACGCAACCTTGCGATCGTCCATGCGTCCCGACTGAGCAACCACCGGCCCAGCGAACGGTATGCTGCGCCGCCTTCTCCCGTCGCGCGACCACACTCGATGTCCTTCCACTCTTTGCCAGCCGCGATCGAAGTCGGCCTTCACTGAATCAGCAACTCGCGCCGTGAACGGTCAACCCAACCCCGACGAAGCAGCCAATGACTCGCCGCCGCTGCACCCTTTGCTGAAGTGGGTCGACGCCGATCAACTGCCACGCACACCGAATCGTCCGTGCACCTACCTGCCGGGCCGCCTGGCGCGCGAACGCGCGTTCCTCGCCGAAGCGCTCGATGGCGAGACCTACCACGCGTTGATGGACCGCGGCTTCCGACGCAGTGGCCAGATGTTCTACGCGATGGATTGTGAGGACTGTCGGCTGTGCGTGCCGCTGCGGGTGCCGGTCGCAACGTTCTGTGCAACGAAGAGCCAACGCCGCGTGCAGCGCAAGAACGCTGACCTGACCGTGACCGCGCGTCGACCGCTGTTCACCGACGCGACCTTCGATCTCTATTGCCGCTACCTGCGGTATCAGCACCCGAAAGTCGAGCGCGACGAGAACGCCGAGCAGTTTCGCGAGTCGCTCTATGCGCAGGTCGTCGACACGATCGAGATCACCTACTCACTCGGCGACCAACTGCTCGCCGTCAGCCTGCTCGACATCTGCACGCAATCCGTGTCGGCCGTCTATCACTTCTACGATCCAGAGCACAAAGACCGGGGCCTCGGCGTCTTCTCGGTGCTCGCTGAGATCGAATGGACGGCGACCCTCGGGGTGCCGTTCTACTACCTCGGCTACTGGGTCGAGGGCGCGAAGACCATGCACTACAAGGCGAACTACGGCCCGCATGAGGTTCTGCGCGATGGTTGCTGGCGGCCAGCGCCAGACCGCGCCCCCTGAACGCACCGCGCTGG